>CAUROB010000012.1:0-19285 GCA_963526655.1 uncultured Candidatus Saccharibacteria bacterium | reverse complement strand
AGTGGCGCTGACCTGAGTGGCGCTGACCTGAGTGGCGCTGACCTGAGGGACGCTGCTATCTATTACTCGGACGGTAATTTTGACGTCAATTATCGTAGAGGTTATTTCTTGAGTCTCACGAACCTTGAAGAAATTGAAACGGAGATGCATCACGATGTTAAAAGCTGTCGTCGATGGTCGTTTACCTGGAAAAACGTTTTGAGAATCAAGAGCTGGAAGCTGAAGCCTGCCGCTGGCTCTTTTGAAGCGGTAGCTAAAAATGTTAGCGCCGCGTCAAAGGCAATTGCTGATGGTGCTAAGGAGCAGAGCAACGACGAGAAATGCGCGCAGTCTGAAACGCCAGGAGTTAGAGTTGGCGATAGGGTTGCATTTAAGCATGGCGACGAACCAGCAGAAGCGTTGTGCGGCGATGTGATTGCGATAAAAGGAAGCGAAGCGGTGGTTGAAGTGAAGCAGCTGTTGGGATGTCAAGCATTCATCCTGCCGTTTGACAAGCTGATCGTCATTCCACCGAAAACACAAGAGCAATCGAACGATTGAGAGGTTTATGACTGAAGTGGAACGCTTGACTGCTTGATAAAACAGTCAAAGCATTTTATAGCTAGGCGCTGGTGAGATTGAGCGGTTGGGAGGCCGCGATTGCCAGCGCCTAATCTGTATATTTCAGAGGTAGAGGAGGGATAACAAACATGGTCAAATGGCTAAAAATCGACAAACAAGACAAGACGAGGCGACGCCGTCAGGAGATTGGGCAGGTCGCCATCTATTATGTTTCGAAACAGGCAATTATTATTGGTGACGAGCGAAAATGCAAACCGTTGTCGCACTACATTCTCTTGCAGTCTTGGCAAAATCGAAACAAAAAACCATACCAAAATATGCTGCGCAAATTGAGGAACACGAAAGATTTGACTTTCATGCAAGCACAGCTCATCGCAAATAGTTACGGCGTGCACATCTCGGCCGTTTCCGAACAGTCCATACCAAAAGAACTACGCGTCAATCTCTAGAATTATAATCATGAAAGACGACTTCAAATCATGTCCTAAATGCGGCCGAAAGTATAAGCGGCAAGACAACTACGATATCCATGTAGCTGGTTGCAAACGTACGTCACCATCAACTCACGGCGGAGCCAGGAAAGGTAGCGGCGGAGTTAAGGGTAAAAAAACTCAAAAAGTGCTAGATCGGATGAAAGAGAAGCAGCGGATTTTAGACCGAATCACCAGAAACGCTGACAAGCTGTATGAAGCACAGTTCCGACTGGCGACAGGCGTGCAGCTACTGTTCGTTATAAAGACCGACCGCAAAGGCAACCGACTACCGGCTGAGCGAGTTACTGACCCTGAGACTATTGCAGCATTTCTCGATGGCGAGCTGGACGGCGTGGACGACGAGTATTATTTCATCGCTACGCAGAAGCCGGATAACAAAGCTATTAAGGACATGCTCGACCGAGCGTTTGGCAAGCCAGTTGACCATGTCGACCTGGATGTCAACGTTCGCGAGAAGCAACCGCCAAAGATCGTATCGACCATCAAGCCGCGTAAAACGAAAGGCGAATAGCTCATGTCGCTAGAATTAAAGCCGAAGCAGCAAAGCGTTGTCGATATTATTAACGACTGTCCCGAAGTCGATACTATTTATTTGATTGGTGCCGTTGGCACGGGCAAAACAGATATTGCAGCACACATCGGCATCGATATTTGCGATACGTTCGAGAAGACCTACTGGACGGTGTTTCGCAAAAATATCAGCACGGCGAAGCGGTCAGTGATTCCGTCGTATCTGACTATGCTTGATCGCAAAAACTTCAAGGAGGGTGAGGATTACACATATAACGGTCAAGATTATGAAATCAAGTTCCCTAACGGCTCAAAGATTGGCTTTGTGGAGGCGGACGAGACGAAAGACAGGAGCGGCCAGAAAATTAAGGGTATCAATGCTAGTGCTAGTCATATTGACGAGGCTGACGAATTGTCGCTAACGATGTTTACTACGGCTAAATCTCGTAAAGGCCGCCGCAACACCAACGGGCAACCGAGCATCGCCATTATCACCCTAAACCCAAACGATGTTGAGCACATTAAAGAAGTGTACATGCGTTGGAAATACGGCGGGAATGGCAAGTATGAGCCACTGCCACCGAATATTCGCGTGGTCGAGTTTGATTTGTCCGACTCTTGGCAGATGCAACCAGATATCGACGCCATGATGACCAACCCGACTTGGTGGGTTGAACGGTACCTGAAAAATAACTGGGAGTACCAAGACGAGAGCAAGACGATATTCCGATCAAGCATATTTGCTAAGGCAATTGTGAGCAGCTATAAGCCAGGGCGTAAGACGACCGGCTACGACGTGGCTCGTGATGGCGTTGACCGCAGCGTGGCGGCAGACTGGGAGAATCTGACGCTGATTGACGGCACTATTACCAAAGAGTCAAACGAACAGATGGAGACCGGCAAGCAAGCAGAGCTACTGATTGAGCATTCAGATAACTTCGCGATTGGCTATGAGAATATTGCCATCGACGGCGTGGGCGTTGGTGTTGGTGTTATCGATGGCGGTAAAGACCGCGGTGCTGAGTTTGCCGTGTTTAAGTCCGGCTTTGCACCTGATCCATTTTTGACATTTGGCGACGAACCAAAGAGCCGGGAGGACGCTGAGCGTTCACAGGAGCTGATGGCGTTTAATAATTTACGGTCACAGGTGGCGTACATGTTAGCGATGGGACTGGATAGCGGCAAGGTCAAAATCCTCGAGAGCTTTCCATTCCTCAATGAGTTTATTAAAGAGGCACAGATGCACCACCACGAGTATAAAGACAAGGTGTTCGTGTTGGAGTCTAAGGAATCAATCAAGAAGCGGCTCGGCAAATCTCCTGACATATTCGACTCTGTGTTGATGGGCTTTTGGCTACAGCTGCGGCATGAAGTGGTGATGGAGTGGGCTGGGATTATGTAATCCGTATATTTACAGTTAGAGGACTATATGAAATTGAAAGATTTTTTGCGCAAATTAAAGTTTCAAAAGCCAGACAGGGATACTGTCATTGAGGCGTGGATAGGGCTGCTGATGTTTGTCGGCGTGCCATTTTGTATTTGGCTATATTATGGCGGCAAGGTCGCCATAGTGGTATTTGTCGGCGTGCAGCTGATATTTTGGTCGGTTTATTTATATAGGAGCAACAAGTAGATGGGAATTATTAAGACAGCCATGGGATTAAGAGGTGAGAGACGAGTTAGCGGCGTTGACCCTTCTTTTCAGAGATTATCAATGTTTGATCATTACCGAGCCAGCAGTTATGCGACAGCTTATCCTAATATCCGCACAATCGCTAATAAATACATGACAGTGCGGCCGTTTGCCATTAATGGCAATGGAGAGCAGATTGATCATTGTGTTATTGACGCGCTATATCACCCGAATAAATCAGACAGTTCCGTGGCGTTTGCTGAAAAGATAGCCGTGTCGACATTGTCCTTGCGGAAGACGTACATTTTGGTTTGGAGCAACTATGGCGGAGTAGCAAAACCTGGCGGTGATTTCATGAGGCAGGGCGGCAGGAATATTGCTGGCTTTACGTTTCTGGAGTTTCCGCGAGTTGCACGAGTTGGTGGCAAGACAACATATACGGTTGGCACACAGACGTTTACTGAAGACGAGGTGCTGGTATTGCCTGGTGGAGTTGACCCAAACGACCTGTACGCTGGATATTCGCCATCTGAGGCCTCACGCCGCTGGGCGACGCTCGACGACTACATTGCCGACTTTCAGGCTGGCTTTTTCGAGAACGGGGCAGTGCCAGCTGGGCAATTCATTATTACCGCACCAACACGGCAGGCGTTTCAAGAGAGCGTGGCAATGTTGCAGGATGCTCATCGCGGAGCAGGCAGCAATAACAATGTCACGTATACACACCGTCCAGTCAACATAAAGACTGGCGTTCCGTCGGGCAGTGCGGCCATTGAGTGGGTGCCATTTTCACAGCCTAATAAAGATATTGACTTCGAGAACTTATTTAAGCAGGTTGATAGGCGGATCGATACGTCATTTGGCGTTTCGGCCATCATGAAGGGCATTGACGATACTGCGACATACGCTAACGCGCAGGTGGCAAAGCAGGTGTTCGCTGAGAACGTCGTTGATCCATTGCTGCTACGCAACTACACACAGCTGACGCAGGAATTGAATCGAATCACTGGCGGCATGGGTATGGCCATCACTTACGAATTCGCTATTCCTCAGGTTGTTGACGAGGTCAAAGTGCAGGCTGAGGCTGATGATATTCGGGTTAACACTATGTTGAAACTGGAGGCGGCAGGCTATAGCACCGAGAGTATCATTGATGCGTTGAAACTGCCGAACAACTTTAAGCTGTTGCGTAAGGGCGGCTACAATCCACCAGAGATTGAGAACGATAAGCCAGATGTTGATGAGGGCGATGAAGTGGCAGACGCACCTGATCGCCGTAAGGTCGGCAATATGGGGGCTCGAGGAGAAGCGAATGGCACAAACCCAAAAGCATCAGCCGATAATCAGCCGCAGACGCTCGATGACTTTGAGCAGCTGATTTATGATGCAACGACTGAGTTCATGCAGAAGCAAGTTGACAGAGCCATTGCTGAATCTCGCCAGACGGCCGAAAACAGTACTGAAGAGGATGACGAGCAGAACGAGTTTGCCGAGGCACTGCTACTGATCATCGTGGCGTTGATGATAGTTCAAGGTGCGATTTACTTTGAGGATGGTAAGCAACTATTGATAGACAACGGTGTGTCCACTGCCGAGCTAACGGGCTTTGTGGTGGCAGCATCAACACAGGAAGCATACCGAGCATATCTACTAAATGTGGCTCGCTCATACGCTGACGATACGGCCGCCTCAATTCGCCGAGTGCTTGACCATGCGGCATCGCACGGTTGGGCACAATCTGAGCTAGAGGAGAAGCTGCGTGGCATTATGAAGACTGACGAATGGCGAGTGCAGCGAATGGCTCGCACCGAGATATCACGAGCCGATGCACTGTCAAGCGTTGAAGCCATGAAGCAGGTGCAAAACCAAACAGGAACACTGATCGAGAAAGCAATGGAGAGTGAAACTGGCAAGCCGTGTGAGTTTTGTGCAACGCTAATCGATAAGTGGGTGGCTGTTGACGAGCCGATCCTGAATCTGAATGAAGCAATCATTGGCAGGGACGGCGGCATATTCATCAATAACTTTGCACAGAATGACGGCTATGATGTCCACCCGAACGGGCATTGCCACCCGAAGTACCGCGTCGTCAAGGCGTATTTGAATGCTGAGCGGCAAATTATCGATGATGAGATGGCTGATCTGGACTTGCGATGCGAGGAATGCGGCCGCTACCTAAACATCAAGGGTGTCACGCAGATGATCGCACAGGTGCGTTGTAGTAATGCGAAGTGCAAGCACGTCAACAATATCAAGATCGTCAACGCCACCTCGACAGACGACCAGGTGCGTTATGAGTTCGATAAATCGTAATCTGTAGTCTTAGAAATAAGACGAGAGCAAAACGCTCAAATTGGACGGGCAAGCAGGAGTCGAGACACTAACTTTAACAAGGAAAAAAGCATGAAGTTCTGGAAGTGGAGCAATTCCGTTTCATCGAATAATCAAGAGCTTATACTTGACGGGCCTATCGCGAGCGATACCTGGTGGGGCGACGAAGTCACACCCGACCTCTTTCGCGAAGAACTCAAGCAGCATGCGGGCAATTTGACAGTTGTCATTAATAGCCCGGGCGGCGACGTGTTCGCAGGCTTGGCGATTTATAACGCACTTGTGAATCATAACGGAAATGTCACTGTCAGAGTTGATGGTTTAGCGGCGTCGATTGCATCAGTAATTGCGATGGCAGGCGACAAGATTATCATGTCGCCAGGCTCAATGATCATGATTCACCGCCCGTCCGTTTACGCGGCTGGCACGGTGGACGACATGGAGAAAGCCAAAGACGTTCTGATGAAAATCGAGGAGGGCATCACGCCTATCTACGCCAAGCGAACAGGGCTGAGCGATGAAAAGATCGCTGAGCTGTTGGAAGCTGAAACGTGGATGCTTGCCGATAAGGCTGTCGAGCTCGGTTTTGCCGATGAGGTGTCTGAGGCACCAGAGAAGCAAAAGCAAGACGAGGGCGTACAGAATGCGATGGGTATGAACTTTGCATTCAGTATGTCGGCAGTCAAGCAGGCAGACGCCAAGCCAATGCAGAGCCTGGTTGAACAAATCAAGGCGAAAGCTGAGGCTGAAGCGGCTAAGGCGGTAGAGCCAGCCGAGGAAACTATGACTGAACCTGAAACGAAGACTGACGAACCAGCGGCACCGGAAGCCGTGCCAGAGGCTGAGCCTACTGACGAAGCTGAGCAATCAGCACCGGATGAACCAACTGATAACAATCCTGAGGAGGATACGGAAATGGATCCGAAAGATATTGCAAAGATGCAAGTTAAAGAACCAGCTGATCCAGCAGCTGTCGACAAAGGTAGTGTCGTAAATTACCTGGACACACCAAAGGCATTAGAAGATTTTGCTGACGTGCTGGTAGCACAGGCAGGTGCTGGTGCGGCCGCTGTTCGTGAAGCGTGGATGGACAAGCTTGAGGCTAACGGTGTACAGATGGCTGTCACTGGTGCTGACAAACTATTCCCAACACCAGTCGTTGAAGCGATTGAGAGTGCATTCAAGGCGGGCGGCCCGATTTGGAATCTGGTCGACAAGACTGGACTGGATGCCTACAACACCGCTTGGGACACCAATACTGACGGTGCGTTGGGACACCAGGCTGGTAAAGACAAGAAAGAGGCTACGATCGCCATCGAAAACCGCATACTCGAAGGACAGTACATCTACAAGTACCTCACCCTTGACAAAGAGACTATCCGCAAGAACAAGAGCACTGGCGCGCTGTTGCGTTACGTATTGCAGGAATTGCCAAAGCGGATTATCGCGTCAATCGAGCGTGCAGTGGTTATTGGCGATGGTTTAGAGGATACTAGCGACGACAAGATCAAATCGTTTGTGTCTGTCAAAGCTGACGCTAAGGCTGGCAACGTGTTTGCTAAAACCTATACACCAAAGGCCAAAGAAAGCCGTCGTACTTCAATTCTGAATGCGATGGACTTGATTGAAGCCGAGGGTGATGTCTACATCGTTGCAAAACGCGGCTACATCACTTCGCTGAAAGATGAGCGTGGTAGCGATGGACACATGCTATATACACCAGGCGTTAATATCCTAGAGGATTTGGAGTTGGCCGGTAAAATCACACCGCAGTGGTTCAACGACACCAATGATCCTGATAACGACGCATATCTGATTGTCTTCAATCGATACAAGGTAGTCGGCGATCAGTCAATTGAGAGCTACACCAACTTTGCGTTGAAGCAGAACAAGCACGAATACTTGCAAGAAATCTTTGCAGGTGGTGGCTTGAGCGGCATCGCGACAGCAGTGGCTATTAAACATGTAGCCTAACAGAGAGGGGCGTAAGAGATGGCAGTATTGGTAACTAAAGAAGATATCGAGGGCGTACTTTTACGCCCCCTTTCTGATACCGAAAATACTTACTTTGAGCGGCTATTGCAGCAGGTGACAGAGACGCTGGAAACGCTGCTGGATGTCAAGATGCAGGGCGAGGCAAATACGCCACGTCGATATGAGGCAGCCTGTGGCTCACGTTTTCTAATTGTCGATCCGTTCACTAGCTTACTACCAGAGATAACCACCGAGAGTGGCAAGCCGCTGGTAGTCAAGTGTGTAAGTCAATCTGACGAACTGAACACCAGCTGGTTCAACATCATTGAGATGGCTGAGCTGCTGGAGGCAGGACGGTATGTTGTCAAGGCAGTCTGGGGATATGGCGAGCCGTTGCCATACGGCTTGAAAATCCTCATCGCAAGGCTATTTGACACGCTGTCAATAGCTAATCAAGGTAGTTTTTACAACAACGTAAAATCTGAGACGGTGTTGAGTCATTCAGTGACATACGACAATACCAAGCAAGTTATTGATCAGTTCGCTGAGGCGAATGTTGATTTATTGGCGAAGTTCGTACGCCCCGCTGAAGTTTGTGTCGTGTCTGGCGATATTTTTGGCGCACCACTGAGCCAGCGTGGAGTTCATCGCTATGATATTCCGCGATAACGTCACCTTGGTTGCACCCGTAGACGGCGTATACCGCCAGACGGGAGGCCAGCGGCACAATGTGAAGTGTGTCATCGAGCAGACAAGTGGTTTGACTCGTGGCGGCAGCTACGACGCTATGACAGGCGATGCCAGAGCGTACCTGGACGGCCAAGACAGCTGGTTGTCATCAACTGGCTACTCGATCGAGGGATATTTTGCCGAGGTGACACTGTTTGGCGTCAAGCGGGTGTACCGCGTTGCTAACGTAGCAGTTGGTAGAGCAGTT
Organism: uncultured Candidatus Saccharibacteria bacterium; assembly: GCA_963526655.1. GTDB lineage: Bacteria > Patescibacteriota > Saccharimonadia > Saccharimonadales > Saccharimonadaceae > Nanosynbacter. The sequence goes on along the minus strand of CAUROB010000012.1, from coordinate 10,845 downwards.
ATCACTAGCGGCGGCACAGTGCAGCACGTTGAAATTGAGCTGGCAAGGCTCGATAGAGAGGTGTAATCATGCCGGTGATCGACAATACGGTGGCTGTCAAACGATTCTTTCAGAGTCAGGCGGCAACAGGACTAAACGCTATGGCAAATCACACGCTGATGGTTGCCAACCTTACTGCGCCATTCAAGCGTAGGGGGTCGCTCAAGTCTCGTAACGTCGAGGTGCGGCGAATCGGCAGAGACGCTATCAGATTGACATGGAAGCCAGTTTATTCACAGTACCAGAACCGCGGCAGGCGTGCGAATGGTACTCATGTGGTACGTAAGTATACCACGGCCGGCACTGGCAAAGGTTTCGTTGATGAGGGTGTGAGAAGCACCATGAAAGATTACAAGAGGTTTTTTAGATGAATGTAACATTGGAGATTGCAAAAGTTGTGGCTACTGCCATTGGCGGAGAGCTTGGCAAAAATGTGTTCGTCGGGCGGTTGCCGGCAAGCAATAACCAGGACGGCATGGTAGCGGTTGCGGCTAGCGGCGGTGAATACGACGGCGGTAGTTTGGGTAATACCAAATTGACCACCGAGCTAACGATCACCGTAGTGAAAGCCGATGCGGCCGAGCTGTACGAGCTTGACAGCAAGCTGAGAGCGGCATTGATGCAGTTGCCATACACTGACGAGAGATTCATTCGTGTGAGCGTATTTCCGATGCAAGACAGTGCCTACGAAGCCTCTGAACTACGGATGGGGGTATGGAGTGCCCAATCTGTAACATTAGTTTTGAAAGATTAAGTTTTTTAAGGAGAAAAAGCAATGGCAATTGAATATTCTGGTCTGACACACGATTTATATTTTGGTACAAAAGACGGCAAGAATTTTAAGAAAATTCTGGGAGTACACGATCTCGAACCAGACAATGACGATGACAAGGTGACGCGCGATTTTATAGACGGCACAAGCCTAAAAGTGGTCAAGAAGTTTACTTCAAGTATGAAGTTTAAAGTTACCGATATTGGTCAGGAGAACTTGAAGAATATCGTACCAGGTCATGTTTATGACAGTGGTGAGAGAATCGACAACGTAGACGGTGTTACTGTCGGCACGAATGGTGCAGTTCAAGTTGGATTAAAAAAGGGCTCTTCGACACAAGTGCCTGGTACCTTGAAACTGGTACCTAAATTAGCATCACAGGCTAAGCATACTATTTATATCTTAGATGCAGACGCAACACTCACTGACTGGTCACTGGAAGATGGCTTGACTGAGTACGAAGTTACTGTCAACGGTCAGTTTGTCGAGGGCGACCTGACATTTGCGTAACAGGGGCGACACGGTGCTAAAAACACCGTGTCAATAGGTAATTTAACAAAAAGTAATGTAGTTTTTACAACTATGGAATGGAGGATGAGATGGCGTTTAAGTTTAATAAAACTCAAAGCCAGACTAATGTGCCGCGTGTTGTCATGGCACTTGAAATGAGCGACAACGGCAACGTGAGCACCTTGAAATATGTCGTTCCGCGTCTAAGCCGTACAAAAGTGGTTGCAGCTCAATATGATGCTAGGCGTAGCGTCAAGGGTGTGGGCGGTGCACAGCTACAGGCAATAGTTTCCAATTCGCTAAGTGGCGAGCTGCTTTCTAGTCTAGAACCAATTGATGGTGCGCCAGAAGTAGATAAACTCGTCGAGTTAATCGGAGACGACAACCTGGAGGCATTCATGACTGAGCTGTTTAGGCTCGCTACCGAAGATTACGCAACACTTCGTGCTGAGGGGGTCGAGGTATTGCAGTAATGGAAGACCACGAGCAGCAGTACGATCCAGAAAAGCTAGCCTTGCTGATTGAAAAACAGACCAAGGATATTTTGAAGAATCAGAAAATCACTGCTGCTGCTCTAGTTTACTACTATCAAATACCGTTTGCTGAGGCGGTAGAGATGCCATACGGAGACTCTGAATTATTAATCAAAGCAGCTCGTGTATTCAAGGCACAAGAGGCGTTACAGCAAATGGCAATAATAACCGCTGCGATTGGCGGTAAGAAAGCTAATAAGTTGATTAGTTTGTTGGAGAAGCAGGCAAAATGGTAGGGTTATTTGGCAGATTCAAGGTATTTTTCCAGACGAGACTCAAACTCGTCAATATTTTCAATGTCGGAGATGACAAGCGAACCACCAATGATTTTTTCGCCAATCGTCGTAATCCCGATGGTATTGCCATTTCGCACAAAGCCCTCTATCGTTCGATAATTGATTGTACGAGTGAGCCTGCCATTTCTGAACTTGATGGCGGTATCTGTCAGCTCAAAAGAAACGTTGCGGTATTTTCTATAGGCGAGCCAAGCGGTTACACCAAATGTAATCATGTGCAGCCAAAACCAAAAAACCAGCTTTTTTATGAGCCACTTTTTAGACAGATGATATTGTTTATTCATTTAAGAGTTCCTTTCGTCTTATACCACAATCATAGCATAGACAGGGTAATAACGTCATGAACCAAGGCGAGATTATTATCACATATCGTGTTGATTCGAGTGGTGCAATCACCGCTATGAGTAATGTCCAAAAAAAGATGCACGAGAGCGAGAGAAATCTCAACTCGACTCAATCAAAATATGGCAAGTTTTTTGACGTGCTAAATCAGGGCTTTGGTGGTGTTGCTAATACGATAAAAAATTTTGGTATCGTCGCTGCCGGTGTTATCGGTGGCGGTACATTTGGTGCAAAACAGTTTATCGACCTCGCCAGCGGCTTGCAAACAACACAAGCGCAGATGGCGTCGCTCACTGGGTCAACCGAGGCGGCCAACAAGGTTTTTGGTCAACTGTACAATCAGGTACTTGGTAAGCCAATCGCTTTTCCCGACGCCTCAAAAGCAGCCTCTACATTATTAGGCTATGGGCGCACGGCACAGCAGGTTATACCAGACATGGACACTCTGGGTAGGCTGTCTATCGTTTCTGGTGCAAATTTGCAGAATTTAGCACTGGTTTTTGGACAGGTTACGAGCCGTGGTGCGCTGTTTGGACAAGATGCTTTACAGCTGATCAACAATAATATCCCGTTGACTACCATCTTGGCCAAGAAGTTCGGTATTTCTATGGAAGAGGCTGCTGGAAGAATCAATGGTGGCAAAGTGAGTGCCGAGGAGTTTACTGCTGCCATGGCAGAATACGCACAGAGCCTAGACATCAGCAAATTCTCAGACACATTCCAAAACAGGATGATTAGTTTACAGGGCTCGATTCGGTCACTCGGATTAGAGATTATTGGCGTACGAGTGGATTCTGAAAAGGGGCTGATAGTTGACCAAAATGGACTATTTGCCAGGTTTAGTGATGGCGTCACAAAACTTACTGCTTTTTTGAAAGAAAACAAGCAAACGATTGTTGATTTTGCCAACTTCATCATAGACAATGCTGTGCCAGCCATTGTAGCGCTAGGCTCAGCGTTTGTAGCAATGAAAGTTGGTCAGTTTGCGACAACGATGGCAAAAAGCGCCATTGGTTTGCGAGGTTTCATCGGCGCTTTAAAGAGCGGACAGTCGACCATGGCGGCGTTCAATGCGGTAGCCGGGCTAAATCCATTTACAATCATAGCCGTGGCAATTGCTGCAGTTGTCGGCGCACTGGTATTTTTGCAGGTAAAGTTCAATATCTTTGGCCAAGCATGGAATGCCATCACGGCAGTGTGGGGCGCTGCAGCTGGTTGGTTTGGTGGCGTGTTTGAGGCTATCGGGCAGGTGATTAGCGGGTTTGTCAGCGGCGTTGTTGGATTTTTTGGCGGCATCTGGACCGGCATCACTACAGTATTTAATAATGTCGTCGCGTTTTTGCAGCAGTGGGGCTTGACGATATTGGCAGTGATATTCGCGCCAGTGGCGCTGATCATCGGGCTGTTCTTTACGTTTAAGGATCAAATATTTGCCGTGTTCCAAGCCGTCTGGGATTTCATCGTAGCGACGTTCACCCCAGTGGTGCAGTTCTTCGGCGGAATATTTACTGGCGCCTGGAATCTTATTGCGGGCGTATGGGGAGCGGCTATCGGATGGTTCGGCAGTATATGGGGCGGTATAGTCGGCGTGTTTAGCGTCGTAGCTGGTTGGTTTGGTGGAGTATTCAGAGGAGCTTGGAATGCTATAGTTAGTATATTTGGCGGACTGGCGGGATGGTTCCGTGGCATCTGGAATGGAATCGTGGGCATCTTCGGTAGTGTCGGCGTATCTATCGGTAACGCTATCGGCGGAGCATTTAGGGGAGCTATTAATGGCGTACTACGCTTTGTTTCTGGCATGATAAACGGCTTCATCAACTCAATTAACTGGGCCATCGGTATTATCAATGCTATTCCAGGCGTGAATATTCCAAAGTTAGGCACTATCAATATTCCGCAACTTGCAGAGGGCGGCATCGCCACAAAAGCAACCCTAGCCATGATTGGTGAGGGTAGCGAACCAGAGGCCGTCATTCCACTGAGTAAGCTGAGCCAGTTCCTGAAGAACTCTATGGACGAGAGAGGTGCTGGCAAGTCAAGCGGCGACATGCCGCAAATCAACCAAACCGTCAACCTGACAAACGGCATCGACGTTGACCAGTATAACCGCAGCTTGGTGCAGCAGATGAGGAGGGGCTAGATATGAGAACCTATGACGTGCAAATTACCAACATGCGCACTAACGAGAGTGTATTTCTGGCGGGCAGCAAACAGGGGCTATCCCACCTAACACCGCCACTGAAGGGCTTTGGTGACCCCGATGTTCGCAACAGCCAATATGTGTTTTCTGGTGCCGATGGCGGTAGTGTAGATGAGCAGTTTTACGGCGTGCGACAAATACCATTGAGCTTTTTCGTGTTGGTGGAGCATGACGGAAAATTGGCCGAAATGCATGCTGAGATGGCGAAAATTGCCAGAACCATCAAAATCCGCGACAAATTGCGAGTGCAGCTATTCACGCCAACTGGACGCGTCTATCAGACTATTACAAAACTAACACAGCCTCTCGATCCAAAGATTGAGTGGCCGCTCATTGCCGACTATGACATCGAACTGGTAGCGGGTGATCCGCGAATGTACGACTACACTGACGGTGCCGCACAGAGGGTTACGCTCGAGCGACCGCGTGATGGCGGACTGTTGTGGAGCCCGACAGGGTTACTTTGGGAGCGTGACGGCTTACACTGGATATCTGGCGGAGGATTGAATCACGCCACAAATGATGGCAACACGTACGTCTGGCCAACGATAACAATTTCTGGCAAAGTTACCAACCCAACAGTGTCCAACCAGACGACTGGCGAGATTTTGGCGCTGAATATCAGCACAACAGACAGCGACACAATCGTATTTGACACATACAACCGAGAGGTGACTCTGAACGGTGTGGGTATCGATAATAACCTCACCAGCAGCCAATACTGGCGTTTGGTGCCAGGGCTAAATGAGCTGATTTTCAATACATCAAACAGTACCGATACTGGCACAGCTATCGTCGAGTGGTACAACGGCTACACGGGAGTTGCCTGATGGATGGATATGTACCACCACGCTACACCATCGAGCTATGGCACCGCGGAAAGACCAAGGTGGCAGATATTACGAGGCTTTGCCAAGATATCGACTGGAGCATGACTCGCAACGGCGTTGAGTCGCTAGACTTTAACATGTCAATGCCAGACTGGGAAGAGAAGTGCCGACGGATCGGCGAGAACTCAAACACTATCTTGAAGCCATGGGTGAGCGACATAAGAGTCAAGCGTAACGGTGAGTATTTATTCGGTGCAGTGGTGGTAGAGGCGAACCGCAACCTCAATACCGACAACGCACGAGTGCTGGTGCAGTGCGACGGCTATTTGAATCTGATTGATGCACGATACTTGAACGGTCGCTGGAAAGGGATTGAAGCTACTGACATTGCCTGGGGCATCATCCAGGAGGTGCAGAATCGACCTAACGGAGATGTTGGTATTACCAAGGGCAGCAGACAGTACCGCACTGGCATACGACGCGACAGAATGGATGACTGGGAGGATATCAATGCCAAAGATGCGTTGGTGTCGCTAACGAATTTGCAGGACGGTAAGTTCGATTTTCGATTTACCTACGACCGCAAGTTTGAGACGTTTCAGACACTAGGCAACGAACGGCCAGATGTAGTGGTACATTATCCTGATGACGGCTTGGGCATTGGCGCAATTCGCATGGAGCTGCCGCAATCTGGGGCAAACTTGTACAACAACATCATAGGCAAAGCCTCTGGCATGGGCGAGGAGACAATCCGCTACAGTGCTGAGGACGTACTGAGCCAGCAGGAGTTTATCTTGCGTGAAAAAGTACAGCTGTACAACAGTATTAAGAACCTGTCGACGCTGGCAGGGCACTGCGAGGCTGATGTGGCGGTGATGAGTCGACTGGTCGACCTGCCGCGCGTCACAGTGCGTGGTACGCAATTTGACCTGAATAGTATCGGAGTAGGCGATCGTATCGTTGTTGAGCAAAATAAGTATTCATCTTGCCCACTGAGCGGCTATTACCGAATCGAGCAAATATCTGTCAAGGTCGATGAGAACATGAGCGAGGAAATAACTTTAACACTGGATAATTACGACTTATGAGCGGACGGTTGAATCTAGTGGAGGAGCGGCGAGCCATCAGTAAGTTGCGGGCGCTGCTACGTGCCTCTGAGCAAATGAAAGCCGCACAGAGAACTAGCAATAAGTCTGGCATTATTTACTATGAGACGAAAAGCGCTCAAGAATATGACGCGATGATACCTGTCGCATATGACCCCGCTTTTCTTGGTGGCAGAATAATCAAGATTGAGACGACATTCACCGCACGCAAACAACAGTGGCCTTACGTGCTGTTTTTGCCGCAGTTTTACATCGGTGACAATCCTGACACGTTGGCGGGTGCACAAATAATTGGCGGCAGCATTATTGACCAGAGCACGCCAGACATTAATAAATTAGAGGTGCCATATCAGCTGTCGTTTAGCGCCAGCGCCACTATCGACAATCCGCCGCAGGGCCAGACGAAATATGTGTACGCTAAGTGTGTTTTTTTGGGGACAGATAGGGGGTCGTTCAGTATGAAAGCGAGCCTGCTATGAATCGGCTGAGTATGTTGCCTGAAAACCAACTGGCAGACATTTTAATGTCGCTCGACCGCAATATCCGCGACCTAAAAACTAGCCAGGTGATGGCATCAAACGGTCTGGTGTTTTACGAGAGCGCCAGCAACGACGAATGGGATTTCAATCAGGTTGCTAACGTGGTTGGTGGACAGCAGCAAGCCTCTGGTGTGCCATTTATCATTACGGCGGCCGCAAAAAAGGATAAGACGTTCTTGTTGGCTGATTTGATTATTGACAAGATGTTGATAAACAGTGCAGCACCGACGCGTATTGACATAATACCGATATCAAGCGACGCGCGGCATATTCGCAGATGGTTTGCATACGCGTACGTGCGAAAGGGACTGAGCGGTGTGCTGACGCAAATGAAGTGTGCCGTGGTGGCAAATACTAGTGTCGATTTGACAATCGAAAGTAGGATGTTATGAGGATTCAAGAGATAGACGGCGAGACGATGGCGCGAATCATTACGCGGTGCGAGCGTGAAATTACCGAGATGAAAGCAGCACAGCGTGTTGGTGCTGACGGCGTGCAGGTATTTCGTATCAAGTTAGAAGCGGCGATCGACAAGCGTGACGCAACGTTTCTGAGGCGGTTCAAAATCGTATTTACGCCGAAAGCTAGTACGTATCAGTCGGGCATGGTTTTTAAGCTGATGATTGGCAGGCGCAACAGTCATGGGTCGGGACTAGAGGATGTTACTCGCTATTTCCAGCGCCGGCGAAGCAATGGCGGTGTACAGACGTGGCTAAATATATCAGATTTTTTGGTCGATCTCGGCAGCAATACATTCAAAATCTACGCGTTCGCTACGTCTGACGGTGAGCTGAGGGTTGAATATGTCTAATCTGTAATGTGGTAAGTGAGAATGAACGATAAACGAGACAAGGAATCGATGAATCAAACACCCAAAACGGTGCGGGAATTGGGCATCATGATGACTGCGCGCGACGACGTGCTGAACGAAAGGCTGAGTTCAATAAACGATAATGTGTCGCGGCTGGCGGAGTCGGTCAAACAGCTAGCTGAATCGAAAGCCGATGCCGAGGAACTGAAAGCCCTGATAGCCCGCGTGGAACTGATGCAAGGCAATTATCTGTCCAAGAGCGAAGCCAAGATTGGTGCTGGCGTAATGACAGCGGTAATTACCGTGATTGGCTTTATGGTCGATTTAATTGTGAGAGTTGTGAATAAACCGTAAACAGGAGGCAATGATGGCAGTCAGGCAAACCTATAATCCAAATATCAATATCGGTGCGAGGAGTGGCTGGTGCTTGCAGTATGTGGACGACGCGATCAGTGCGCCGGCGCGAACACCAAGTGCTAGAGCGGCGTACCTAAACGAGTTGAATGCCGGACGTATCGACACTGGACACGCGCCGATTGGCGTATGGGTGGTCGGATTTTTAGGATTTTCAAGAGGGCCGTATGTGCAATATGGGCATGTATTTCTAATGCGAAAGCGTGGTGACGGTTCAATCGAAATCCACGACAGCGAAGTACACGCTGGGCGACGCGGCATTTATAACAGCATAGAGGAAATCATGGGGTGGTTTGGTGTTTATGGGCCAGATTATCTAGGTTTTTCATACTATTGCGATGGACGGCAGATCGCTGAGTATTATGATGAAATGCAGCCGACCGATCGCAAGATGGAAGAGGACGGTAATGCTCGCGAAGAGCCAAACACTAATTCTGGCGTATTTCAGGAGCTAACTCAAGGTGATGTAATCGCTATGAAGGGCTACGTCACCAATGGTGAATCAATCGCCGGTGACACGGTCTGGTATGTAACAGCCCGCAGCGGCAAATACATGAGCCGCCAGTTGTTTGAGGACAAAGAGTTGCATGATCTGCCAGACCTGACACCTCAACCTACACCAGAACCAGAACCAACACCCGAGCCAGAACAGGATTTTAGCAATGTCATCATCGACATCTCCAGTTACCAAACAGCCGAAGTAGTGAATATATTTCCAAAAGTAGCAGGCGCTATTGTCAAAGCCGGCTGGGTCGGGCAGAAATACGGCGGCAACGAGTTCAAACTAGACCCAGATGCAGAACTGTTTGTTACTAAAGCTCGTGAGGCTGGCAAGATGCTGGGGCTTTATTGGCTACCATATTTTTCAACCAGGGAAGAGGCTGAGCAGAACGCTGAGTACTTTGTGAAATGTATCGAGGCTTTAGGAAACGAAGCCGGCGAGCTGTTATTCCTTGACCTTGAACCAGACTTTGAAGGGACAGTCGAGCAAATCAGTGTATTCAGCAACATTGTTTTGCAGAAAACTGGCAAACAGGTATTCACATACGGTGGTGAGGCTATCATCCAAAAACTAGGCTTGCCCCGCGTGGATTGGTATCCAAACTATGGAAATCCAGGCAACTATGCACATGGCTCGCTCATTCATCAATATTCAGAGACGCTGGCTATCCCTGGGTATAACGGGAGGCTAGACGCTAATGTTTCGAATAAATCCATTGACGAGTTGCGGAGCATGGGTAAGGTGACCACGCCACCACCGGCAGAGAAGCCAGAATCACCAAAACCAAGCGAACCGGATATGAAGCCATCCGAGCCAGAGAGGCCGCAGGAAGTGCCGGAAATGAAGCCTGAACAGCCACAAAAGCCAGAGGGTAACAAGCCAACAGTATTTTGGCGATGGCTGTCAGGGCTAATGGTGGAATTAGCAAAACTAATCTTAGGGATTTTCAAGAAAAAATAAGGAGTAAATATGAAATCACTAGAAGCGCTGAAAAATATCAACTACAGAGACGTTGCTGCTCGAGCATTGTGGACGTTTCTACAAACATTTATCGCGACGTTCTTGCTGGCAGGTGTAAACTTAGTAAATCTGTTGTTTGCGGCAAGTTGGCGCGAGTTGTGGGCACTGGCGCTAGCGACTACACTATCTGCGATTGCCGCTGGACTGTCGGCCGCTAAGACGATAGTCATTGAGTTAGTGCGTCAGATGCAGCAGGCCGTTGAGTAGTTCGGTATTTCCGAACAACTGAAAACCGCCTCGATAAGCTCCGAGGCGGTTTTTGAACTGGAAAGAAATCCTTTACAGTTTAGACTGAGCCAATAGCCATCCAGCTAAAGTAATATGAGCCTCTCAACATAGCACCATCAAAGCGGCGACATCTCGCCGCAAATGATGAGTTTGTGATACTAACCGCCCCAATCGTCGCGCCAGCCCAAGACGGATTTGGTGCGTCCGTCCACGGATCGTTGGCGTTACCGTAGCCGTTGTATGTACAAATAACAGTCGGCACCGTTCCGCTCTTAAATATCTTCGGAAATGCAACGGTTGTCGTAGCCTCTATTGTGTCAGTTGGGGCTATTACTCTTGCTCGACCATACTGAAAAATGACAGGCTCAACTGGTTGACTAGTGCTATCTCGTTTCGCCTGAATGAAGTCTGACCATTTTAAGTGTCGTGGTAGGACTATACTATAATAGAAATATGTTTATGATACTAAAACGAATCGTTATTCGCTTGTATAAAGAATATCGCTATATTTTCCACGGCAAATAACGTCAATATCGCCTAATCTGTACATTTATAATCAGGAGGATTCATATGGAAAACACTGAAAAAGTACAGAATTATAAGGGCGGCGAGATCCGCCGAACAGTTGACGGCTATTATATTTTCGTCAAAGGCGATGCACACAGCGGGCCGTACGTGAGTATTTCGGCAGCTAAAGGCACGG
>CAUROB010000011.1:0-21996 GCA_963526655.1 uncultured Candidatus Saccharibacteria bacterium | reverse complement strand
CCGATGCCAACCAACGCCTCACTCCTGGCTCTTGCACTGCAAGCCCTAGTAGCATATCGAGCGTCTCATCTGATGGTTTTTGTGGTGCTGTTTTCTTAACTTTTGATTGGCGAAGAACCGTTTTGTTTGTTGTGATACCAGACATCTTTGCTTTCAGAGCCTCTATGCTAGCCCCTGTTTTCTCAGCAACCATCTGCAAATAATGCTCTTGTTCTACTGGATCATGCAAGCTGCGAATCAAGTTCAGCGATGCAGTTGAAAAGCGTCGTTTTCCCTCAGCAGTCCTGACATTTTCTCGCTGCGAGTATTGTTGTATCACCCACGCTACGGCAGGTACAGCGTTAGTGATAGCCAGTTCCCATTGCTTCACGCCATGTAGTTTGATCAATTCATCTGGATCCTTACTACCCTCTGGTAAGCTAACAACTTCCAGCTCCACACCAATGGTTTGTGATAGTTTGATAGCCCGTTCAGTCGCATTTAAGCCCGCTTTATCACCATCAAATGCTAATTTAATTCTACTAGCCAGCCTACTCAAGGCTTTGAGATGTTGCTCGGTGATGGCTGTTCCAGCCGTGGCGACAACCTGCCGCACCCCCGCCTGATGACTACTCACCACATCCAAATTACCTTCAACAATCACCACTTCGTCTGATTTTCGAATCGCCTCTTTAGCCTGAGACAAACCAAAGATGTGCCGTGATTTATCAAACAAAAGTGTTTGCGGCGTGTTCAAATATTTTGGGGCATTTGCCTCATCATGAATGATCCGGCCAGTAAACCCAACTACTCTGCCAGTCGCATCCATAAGTGCCACCACCATCCGACCACGATACAAATCACCACCAAATCTATTCGTCAAACCAGCATCGGCTAATTCTTGCTTTGAAAAACCCCGTTTGGTTAAGGCCGTCACCAATGATGATCCGTCATCTGGCGCAAACCCAACCATAAAATCCTGAATCGTTTGTCGAGTCAGACCACGTTTTTTAACGACATAGTCCAAGGCTTTGGGTGTACGCAGCAGTGATTGTTGAAAGAATTTTGCCGCTAGCTCCAATGCTTCAGCCGCTCGTGCTCGCCGCTTGGCAGTTCTCCCATCACCGCGAGAGAACAAACTCAAATCCACACCCGCCTTGCGCGCCAAATGTTCCAATGCCTGGCGAAAATCCATCCCCTCCACTAGCATCACAAATGAAAACACATCACCGCCCTTGCCTGACGAAAAATCATGCCAAATCTGCTTTTCTGGGCTAACCATAAAACTCGGCGTTCGCTCGTCGGTAAATGGACTGAGGCCTTTCATATTACGGCCCGCCCGCTTCAGCTGAACGTACTCACCAATCACGTCCTCAATATTCAGTCGTGCCCGCACTTCTTCTTTGGCATCTTGCATGTCTTTATTATATCACCCTTTACCTCTGTTCATGTTTATGCTTAAATAGTACTATGTATCCAAATGATCCATATTCTCAACCACCAACACCATCTGGTATTGATTATCTCAATCAAATCGCTGCTCCACCAGAGCCAGCCGGATTTGATAAGAAAACCAAAATCATCATTATCATCATTGCACTGGTTGGTGTGCTCAGTCTTGGCTTCATTTGGGCGGCTAGTCAGTCAGGTTCTGGTCCAACGATTTCTAACGCCATCATGAGAGTTGCCCGCCTACAAACGGTCACTGAACTGCAGAAAAAGCGTCTAAAAAATAGCACGGTCACTGACATTAACAGCTCCCTTGATGCAATATTAACTACCGCTGTCAATAAAGCGACACCAATTGCTCAGTCAGAAAAGCTAGATATCAACAAAGCTCTCAAGGTGCCGGACTTTGAGGTAAAGCTCAATGAAAAGCTAGATGATGCCTTTTTAAACGACCAGCTCGATGCTGTCTACACCAGGGAGATGGCCTATCAACTTGAGCTGCTTAGTTCAGAATTATCCAGCTTGTCAAAAAAAGCCAAAAAATCTGACATCAAAGAATTCTTAGAAAAAACACAGTCAGACATCACTTCCATCAAGAAGCGTCTCGAGAGCTCTCCGGTGTAATACCGCTAACCAACTGCCAGCTCAGCCGCGCCAAATCAAAAATTTCTTCATCACTCAACTGCCCCGAACAGATGATGGTGTTCCAGTGTTTTTTGTTCAAATGATAGCCCGGCAGTACCGTTTCGTATTTTTCCCGCAAATTCTGCGCCAGCAATGGGTCACATTTCAAACTCACCCTGAGCGGCTTCGAGTCCTCCGCCACCAATGCCACCATTTTCCCTGCGCCGTCATTACTCTTACCAAATTTATACACCGCGATATCCTCGCCAAACGGATAGTCTAACCACACACCAGGCAAACTCAAGATAAATTCTTCAAATTGTTTATGGGTCATGGTTTCACCTTCTTTAAATAATACTTAAGTTCCATGATACTGCCACGAATATCCTCCAGCGCCCGATGATCCTCTGGCTTGGCAAATTTCTTACCATATTTACCCTCAAACACCACTTTCCAAGCACTGACATCCAGCATCCGATAATGTAGTCTTTTTGACAACCTAGGCCACCATTGGTCAATAAATCGCCGGTCTTGATGAATTGAATTACCACCCAATAAGATCCGTGGCTCATCCGCAAAATGTTCATCGCAAAATGCCAATAATTCACGTTCCACCTCGCTCAGCGGCTTACCCGAAGCATTTTGCTCCTCCAAACCGCGCCGCGCTGCTGGATGCTGGTCCCAAAAGCTAGCATTTCGGTCCAGTAGCTTACCTAGTTTCTCGGGTTCATGTCGCACCACACCCTCATAGGTCGCAATTTCCGTAAAATCCCAATCCGTAGCGATTGCCGCCACTTCCAAAATCTCATCACGCACTGGATCTAGTCCAGTCATCTCCAGGTCGATCCACAAAATATTTTTTGGCTTAAAAGTTGCTTTCATATCTTTATTATACTACGTTTTAGAGTCGTAGTAGTCACGAGAAAACCGCTCTGGCACCTGCTGCAGCAACCGTTCAACAGCGTCATCAAACTGTGCCGCACCGCTAAGCTCCAGACGATTTTCTCTTTCAGTCAGAAAAACGCCAGATGCGTTGCCGTCAGAGGGAACAAAATTTGTCCGATTGACTAACTCATAGTATAGTTCAGCAGCACTCATGTCTTCACAGCCATATGGCGACATCTGGTAGGACCTCAGATTTTCCACATAGCATTCAGCTAATTCGTCACTAACCTCTAAAGCCTTGTCTAATTGCAGTGTTTGCATGAAATAATCGTCTCTTGGATCGCCATAAGTATCATCTGGCAGCTGGACGCTTTTAATACTTGCATCGTTAATTCCTTGAACTTGCATATCTGAAAGAAGGCGCACAGCCTTGAGGGCTAATTTGTTACCAATGCGATAGCTATTATCAGGATCGTGCTCAAATACCGTTGGCCTGATAACGTGCTCGGCAGTATCCAACACTGCTTGAGTACTGGCTAACAGCCTCCAAGTGTCACCGTCCTTGCGTATAAGCACTTGATTGATTGTAAAATCATGCTGCCTCATAAACTCAGCGGCAGACTGTACAGGCTCCGCACCATAGCCATTCATTGCATCACGCGGCGAAAAGCGCATTGAAAGATCGCTCGCTACCGCCCAAATCTCATCTGGATCATAATCGCCGTTAGCAATAACTTCTTCTAAAATTACCAAATCGACATCGCGAGGAGGTGGTAACTGACGGTCACTGTGTACTAATGCCTCCAAAACCTGGCGAGCCGCCCCGCCCTTTACACCAATAAATGACGGTAGTTCATCTAAATCAAAACCCAAATTAGCCCGCTCAATAGCATCGGCAGGCAACTCATATTCATATATTTCATTGCAGCGAGCTTCCGGGTTACCGAGTTGCTCACAATCACAGTCTTTTAATTGAAGGTTCGCCACCCCTAAATCCGCATAATGCTCACCACTATCAAGCATTTGCAGAACACGAGGCTGATGCATCTTAGCCTCTATATCGCTCGGGTTCGGGCTTACTTTTTCCACGTACAATATTTTAGCATAAATCATTTAAAAAGTCAAACAAATACGGTCGGCGCCACTTCCAAAATCTCATCACGCACTGGATCTAGTCCAGTCATCTTCAGATCGATCTATAATATTTTTTCGCTTTACTCATACTACCTATTGTACACTTGTCATCTGTTTATCTGACCATAAAAAGCTTCTTGCTGTTCGCTCGTTAATACCTCTTGCACCACAGCCCAAACCTTAGCCTCCGCTTCGTGGACATTGTGACTATTTACCGCAGACCCGTCTAGGACCTGACGCAATTGACCCTTAGTAATAACTCGTTGATGTTGTAAATCAAACAATACTCTTACTTGTTTATTGGCCCTATTTTTCATCGTGTCCACTACCAGCGTGATTTGCTCATCTGTCGTAGCAGGGATTTTTTGCTGCTGCTCTGGACCGATCGCCAGCGAACCAATCTTCGGCTGTGTCACACGAACTAAATCGCCATTCGGCGCCACCCGGTCACCAAGGAGCTCAGGCACGGCACTGTCGCTCAGGGCTTGCGTGATTTGATCCTTCGTCACCGGCAAAATTGTATTGAGCGTATGTCGACGACCATCATGCGCGTCATACCACCACGGAAAGGCTACTACCAACTTCAGCGCCTCCATCCCCATACGCCGCGCTAAACTATACGAACTAATTTCGTACTCAGAAATACCACGTTCGCCAGTATGAATATTTCTGTATTGGTTAACTGTTGTTCGACCAATACGTCGACTACCGACCTTGGCATACAACAACTCTTGAAATCCCCGCAGCAGGGCCACTGATATATTATGTTTTTCTTCACTGTTCAGTTCACCCATATCGACGTCATATGGATTAACCTCCAGACGCCGACATATTTTGTTAAATTGATAGTGAATATTATCTGCCTTATTTGGGTCAATACCATTTGCCAGATAAGCACGACCATCAGTGTGATGACCGTTGTAGATCTCTCTGGTTTTCAAAAAAGCATCGTATTCGGCAAAAAAGTCATCTGTTGTATCGGGGCTGACAAATTCCTGGAATAGTTCCTTTGGTTGGTGCCAGGCAGCAAAGCCACCACCAGAGATAGAAGCCGCCATCGCTGACAGCGCCAACACTTCACGCAAGCTTCCTCCACGTTTAATCATTTCTGCTAATGCTCGAGATAATTCTGGCGACAATGGTAAATTATCCATAAATTCACCAATTTTTGTAATCCGCCCTTCTTCATCAATCGCCTCCAGCGTTTCCAACAAATCGTACGACTCTTGAATAACTTTTTTACTAGCAACAGGATGCATCAAGTATTGGTTCAAGTCTTCAAAATCACCGTTCAAATTGATAGCCGACAAGACGTTACGCACGATATTGGTGTGATATATCTCCGGTGGGATGTGCTGTTCGCGGGATTTGATGTCGCAAAATCCTTTCAGCTCCTCTGGTAGATAAATCTTACCGTAAGAAATTGGCCGCGCCAGCACAAACTTTGCACCGTCAATATCACGGCCACCACGCCCCGCCTGTTGCATCAGCTCTGCCTGGGTACACAATCGAGGTGGCAGTCCTTCCGCGCCCTCTTCGCCGATTTCTTTACTCTTTGTTAGTCCATTTGACAACACCAAATCAACCTCGGGGATAGTGATGCCAGACTGTCCAGCCGAGGTCGAAACGATGACAAATGACTCGTCTTCTGCTGGTTCAGCAGTAAAAATTTCTCGGCGCGCAGCCTCTGATATGCCAGAGTGTAATTTAAAAAATCGTATTCTCCCGGACTGATGGCGGGTGTGACGCTTAATCGACGCAATAGTTTCCTCAATACTTCTCACCCCTTCAACAAAGACCAATGCTTTTTTCGAGTCCTTACCATATTCAAGATACGCTTCAGATACGGTCCCCACGTTATCTTCTGTAATGTCGATATCATGCGGCCGACCCTCGATGGTTACGACTGGCAATGCTGATCCATTAATATCTTCGTACCTCGCCTGAGAAACTTCCGTGTCAGGCGTCGCGCTGGAAAAAGCCATATGCCATTTGTCGGTATTCTCTATCGATTTTGCCGCCAGGGCCGTAGCAAATTCCATCTCCAAATTGGCTTCATGTATTTCATCAACCAACACCAGCGTTTTCTCACCATGCCAATCACGAGAAAACTGTTCCAATTTCTTTGTAAACGTTGCTGCCGTCATGAAACAAAGTCTAGTATCTGGCGTTGCTTCCGTGGCGCGTCCATGAATTTTTCCTACCAAATGATCAGGATATTGTTTGCCCAGCTGTTCACGTAAATTCTGCTCGACATATTCAGCAACATTATCGACGATGACCCGCCGTGGCATCAACACCACAACACGATCAAACCGCTCCAGTGCGTACTGAGCGGTTTGTGTCGTCTTTCCGCTACCCGTCGGTCCGCACAACCAAGATATTTTATTTTCCGATAACGTATCTAATATTTCTGATTTGTGCTTATACGCAGGTAATTCTTTGTCGCCAAGATCATAGTCGGCGAAAGAAGTTTCTGGTAGTTTACTGTACCGTTTCCGTAATTCTTCGAGGCGCTGTCTTCTCTGCTCAGGTGATTCACCATAACAATACGGCGACCGCCGAGGACCCTTAATGTTTTGGCTTAACAAATGGCTACTACTTGGTTCTTGCGATCTACGTAAATAGCCCGCCCTCCGGACTCCATCTTTCACACTACTCTCTCCTTTATACTCACATTGTAGTGAGGAGAGCGCAAAATGGCAAACGTAAGCGTTTTAGTCTTTTTTCTTGTCTAATTTATCAAGTTTCAAGAAATGGACAATTGCATATACTACAAAGGCAACCGCCAGCAAGGTGATTAATGAGCTGATAAATGCTCCGTACAAAAATTCACCCCGACGTCCAGCGATCTCAACAGTAAATGATGCTGCCTGGAGACCTTGTTGCGAACCAACGATCAACTGTACAAGCGGGTCGATGAATGCTGTCACCAACTTTTTCACGGTATCACCAGCCGCAGTACCGATCGCTAAACCGACAGCCAGACCAACGACGCCTTGTTCACGGATAAACGTCATAAAACCACCGCCATGGTTTTTTACCGCACCTGCTTTTTCTTTCAACGCCGCTACGCTTGGTTTTTTAATAATTGACTTCTTGGTTGTCGTTTTTTTGACTGCCGCTTTCTTGGCTATTTTTTTCTCCGCCATAAAACTCCTTTACGTTAAGTAACACCTTGATTGTACCATATTTAGTACAGAACGATTTATAGTCTCTCTGGTGCTACAATACCCAAAACAGTCAACCCTGCTTTCAAGATATCAGCGTACACCGCCACCAGACCAACGCGGTGCGCTTCTTTGTCGCTGCCGACGACTTGGTTTTTCTCGTAGTAACGATTGAACTCCTGTGCCAGCTCAAACAGGTAGGCACAAACATGATGCGGTTCCAAGCTTTCAGTAGCTCGGTTAATCGCCTCCGCGTATTCGCTCATTTTCCTGACTAGCAGCCGATCTTCGTCAAACAATTCCGTCGGGAACGTGACCGCCTGTTCAGACTTTGCCAAGATGCCCCGCGCCCGAGCGTGTGCGTATTGCAGATAGCTACCAGTGTTACCCGTCAAACTGACAGCGTCATTGATGTCAAACACGACGTCGCTACCGATTTTCACTTTCAAGAATTGATAGCGCAGCGCACCCGCCACCACCTCATCGGTCGGCTCGCCGCCAGCTTGTGTGATAGCTTTTTTGAATTCGTTGAACAGCCAATCGATAGTGATCACCTCGCCGGTACGTGAACTCATCTTGCCAGTTGTTAATTTAACCAGGCCAGTCGCATAATTAAACAATTTATCTTTCAATTCTGGAATTGCCAGTTCACTAGCGGCGATTACCCCGCGGAAATACGCCGCCTGCTCTTCGCCATTAACAGTAATTGATAGGTCCAGGTTTGGATAATCTTGATGCTTCAGATGAATCAGCCCCATATCGTGCGCACCGTACAACCCGTTGCCGTGCGAACCGATGAACACATTATCAAACGCACCGTATTGGCTGCCTTTGAAGATATACGCACCATCTGATTTGGTAAAGACCTCTGGGGTTTTTGCTTTGATCAAAGCTTTACCTGGTACTTCGGTTTCACTCTCAACATAGCGCCGTTCAATCGGCACATTGCCTAGCCGCGCCACATTGGCGTCAATTTCATCAAAACTCCAGGCTTTACAAATCTCGTACACCTGCTTGTATAGCGGATCATCCAGCACAAACGATTGCTTGGCTAGCTCATCAATTTCCGCCCGTGCCTCTGGTGACTCCTTGGCTGCCCGCGCTCCTTCAACATACATACGGCTCATAAATTCGTTGCGCTTATCAGCCGGAATAGCGTCTAGTTTGCTGACATCACCGTCAATTTCGCGCAGAATCGCCCACATGCTCTTGCCGACATGTGTGCCGACGTCACCGTGGTAACTCACTCGGTGTACTGACGCACCATCTACCGCCAGCAAATTCGCCATAGTGTCCGCCAAAATCGCATTCAAAGCGTGACCAATATGCATAGCTTTGAATGGATTTGGACAATTAGTTTCAATAACGACCGTTTGGCCTGAACGATTGGTGGCCGGCCGCACTTTCAACGACTCCAGCACTGCTTGGTCGCTTAACGTCACGTTGATAAAGCCTGGTCCAGCCACGCTCACCTCACCCAACTCCTCATGACCACGCAACTCTTCTGCGATCGCCTCGGCAATCTCACGTGGATTTTTGCCCAAGGGCTTCGCTAGCTGCAGCGCCACATTCGTCGCAAAGTCACCAAACTTTGGATCAGGACGCGTCAACTGTACCGTCGTTTCAATATTAAATAGCTTTGCAATAACTTCTTGAATTGTGTGTTCCATCACCACCAGTATACCACCAGATCAACTAGTCTTCCACTATGTCCAAGTCCAACGCCGTGGCGGAGATTAAACTCGATCCCCGGACATGACGCAAAATATACGACAACGTTGATAAATCATCCTGTGTTGGCAACGCTTGTGGTTGCTGTGATAACGCTTGCTCTTCAGCCATTAATTTCCTTTTTTTGTTTCATTCTTTATATGTTATGATATTATCATATTATTTTTAATTTGTCAATGAGATGTGTTCGGTAAGCTAATCTATTCTTTAGGCAAATGACGATTACCTTTACCGACTATTCTCTTAAATACATTACCCTTCGCCAAAATATTCTTCAGCTTGTTCCGCATAGCCTTTTTCGTCTCTGGACTAGCCTCTGTATAAGAATGTTGAATTGTACTAAGCCAGTTGTCCCTACTATCACCAATATTAATTTTTAGTCCATGATCCTTTAATACAGCCGCAGATGGTCCACCAGAAAAATCCTCCGCCTTATCGCTTGAGATAGATATCGGTAGAATCTCAACACCAGCCTCTAGGGCAATATGTGCCGCTGCAGAACCAATCTTACGATGCTCCACTGATTCGTGGTCTGAAAACCCTGCCATAACTAATATCTCACCATCTTTAACTCGCTCAACAGCCTCCTTATAATCATCTTCAGTAAAGGGAACTGGTTTTTTATTTTTCCTATCCGTCCATTTATATGGTACAGGGATAAAGTTTTCTCTTCCCGTTAAAACATATTGTATAGGCTCCGGATTAAATCCACCCACACCTTCTTTTATCCAATCACCGTTGGTTGAAGCTATCCCGATACTAGTCTTACCCACCAAAGAGGCTAAATAGCTAGCAGTAGGCACATCAAGCCCAGACTCATGTGATGTAATCACCACAAGTCCCCTGTTCTTCTCCTTAGCTCTTTCTACTGCTTCAATTAGATTATCTTCACCAGATATATCAACATTGCCGCGACCATGCATTACGCCCATCAAAGCCCTCAGGCCCAAAGACAAACGAATATCCGCTTTTGGTAATCCTAACTCTTCACCAGCGGCTTTCATTTTTTTCACTGCAGGGTGCCTAGATAAAAACGTTTTTTCAGATGGTTCCATACTTTTATTGTATCATATAAAACCCTATAATGTCAATGGGTAAGTGTTTAAGCTTATCTTGAAACCCGTCCGCTAATACTACTTGGCTCTATCTGGAAGCAGCTGCTCTAATGAGTCCATCAAAGAGCGGGTGTGGCCGAAATGGACGAGATTTAAACTCTGGGTGAGCTTGTGTAGCAACGAAATAGTTGCAGTGCGGCGATTCCACAAATTCAACCAATCTGCCGTCTGGCGAGGTGCCCGAAACAACCAAACCACCTTGTTCAATCGCCTGAATAAAATCCTGATTCACCTCATATCGGTGCCGGTGTCGCTCCGTCACCTCTGTTGTACCATACGTCTTTGCCACGAGTGAGCCTTCTTTCAGCACTGCTGGATAATCACCAAGGCGCATGGTGCCACCAGTCGACTCTTTACCTGCCTGCCCATCCATCAGATAAATCACGTTCGTGCCCTGACCTGCACCAAATTCTTCGCTGTTAGCACCGTCCACGCCACCTCGACGCGCCGCAGCAATTACCGCCGTTTGCATACCTAAACAAATACCCAAATATGGTTTATTGTGCTCCAGACAATACATTGCCGCTGCAATTTTTCCTTCAACACCGCGTGAGCCAAATCCGCCCGGCACCAACACAGCATCAACCTCAGCAAAATCGTCATCACTGGTAGTCTCTGAATTTATCCACCGTATATTGACTTCACAATTCTCCGCCCAGGCTGCCGATTTGAGCGCTTCAGTCACCGACAAATACGTATCGGTATTGTCAATATATTTTGCCACCAGACCAACGGTTACTTCACGAGCATAATCAGTCGTGTCACGCGTGGCAAGATTTTCCCAGCGAGTCAAATCAGGCTCCGTTGTTACTCCAGTAAATTCACTCAACATTGGTCCCAGGTCGCGTGCAACCGTCAGCGGCACCTCATACACGGTATTGACATTTGGCATCATGATGATACCCTCGGGGCGTACACCAGAGGAGATAGCGATTTTTTCGCCAACACTACGCGGCGGTTTATCATGACCCTCGGTCCGCACCGCCACGACATCTGGCATAATCCCGAAACTACGAAGCTCCGCCATGGCATTTTGTGCAGGCTTTGTTTTGTACTCCTGGCTGGCTTCCAAAAATGGAACATACACCACATGAACAAAAAGGCAATTATTCCTGCCTACTTCCTGTGAAAAATCACGAATTGCTTCGATAAAACTCAGCCCTTCGTAGTCCCCGACCGTACCGCCAATTTCTACAATGTGCACATCACCTTCAGCTGCTTCGTGAATAGATTTTTTAATAGCATTGGTCAAATGTGGCACTAGCTGCACCGTTTGCCCACCAAATTTACCAGCTCGTTCATCAGCGATGAGATCACGCAATAGCCGACCTGACAGGGTAGTATTTTTCCGCGTCAACTCCAAATCCAAAAAGCGTTCATAGTGTCCTAGGTCCAAATCAGTCTCGGCACCATCTTTGGTCACAAAACACTCGCCGTGTTCTTTTGGATTTAATAATCCAGCGTCAACATTCAGGTATGGATCACACTTTTGTACGGACACTGACAAGCCTTTGGCTTGCAACACCGCACCAATACTTGCCGCCGTGATTCCCTTACCAACACCAGACAACACCCCACCAGTTACAAAAATATACTTCTTCGTCATCACTTCTCCAACCTATCAAAAGAGGTGCCGAATCGACACCTCTGTTGTTTTATTCACAACCGTCACACACCGTCAAGCTTGCGGGATCGAGCGGTGCTGCAATACCGCCAGATTTTTTTGCCTGGTCGTCAGCTGCCTGCTGGACTGCCTTCATCGCCGCGTCGATAGCGCTTAATTTTTCTTCCAATGTCATGTCGTCAGAAATAATTTGACTTGCGTTCATGTTCCTGTCTTTCTATATATTTAGTATCTGCTTATGCTTATAATACGCTATATGTAGCGTTTATGCAACATAATGCAGCCAATTTCCTGTTGTAGTTTTTTCATCAAGCTTACCGATTGGCATGATGTAAATTTGCCTATTTTCCACACGCGGCATAAAGTCGCCCAGTTTGTTGGCGTACACTTCCAAAGCGGCCGCCTCTTCTTCCTCTGGCAACTCTCGTACCGTTGTTGTCAAAAAGACAGCACTCTTTTGATCATTCCAAACCACAAATTCGACAACACCGCTACGGTAAGCATTAACGGCGTGGCGGGATTGTCGATCAGAGATCCAAATGATGTTGTCATTTTTATAACGAACAAAGTGGAGCGGCGTCACTAGCGGTGTTCTGTCACGATTGACGGTCGCCAAAGCACCAACTTCCACGGCGTCTAAGATATCTGTTGTAATTTTGTCCATAGTAGTTATTTCGTGGTATTTACTTCATAGCTAGTGTTAGTGCTCTCAAAGAAATTGACGAGTTCCAGGGTATCGTTTGCGGTAGCCATCCACTTGGCTGGGTTGGCCACGTTGTATTCAGGCTCAAAGCCAAGCTCGACCAAGCGGCGGTCAGTCATGTGCATGACGTATTGATTGACATAATCAGCGTTCAAGCCAAGGATTCCCTTTGGCAACATGTCCTTGTTGTATTCTTTCTCCAACTCAACCGCCTGCAAGATGAGGTTGCGAATTTCCTCAGCAAATTCCTGGGTTTGCAGTTCTGGGTTTTCGTCCAAAATGGTGAGTAGCAAGTTGATACCAAAGGTCAAGTGCAAATTCTCATCCTTGGTGATCCAGTCTAGCAGCGTACCAACATTACGCAGCAAGTTGCGCTGGCGGAAGCTCATACCGACCATAAAGCCCGAGTAGAACCAAATACCTTCCAGTACGATGTTATACGCCACCAGTGAGCGAACAAAGTTTTTCTTACCCTCCAAGGTATAGATGTCGAGATTTGGATCAAGCATGACATCCAGGTGCTTGTTCTGGAAGTTCGCCTTGTCAGCCAGCGATTTTTTGCCAAAGCCCGCCGCGTAAATCTCCTCGCGATCAAACGGAAAGGTCTCGATGATGTATTCAAAGGTCATAAAGTGATTGGCCTCTTCCCACATCTGCTTTGACAGATACAGTTGCGCTTCAGCAGCATTAACATATGGGTAAATGCCAAAGGCTAACGACTTGTTGATCAATAGCTCGTTCGGATTGAGGTAGCTAATGACGGTTTTGAGCGCGTGCTTTTCTTCGTCACTGAGTTTTTCAAAATCCATCAAGTCCTGTGCTAACTGAACTTCGTTAGGAAACCAGGTGTTGGCCACCGCTTGGTTATATAAATCGTATGCCCATGGGTAACGAATTGGGTGCAAGCTCAGCCCGTCGCGCAGCCCCGAGCCTAAAATTCCACCTTTTGGATGTTTATAGTCTGACATAATAACCCCCTTTATTTATTAATTTTTGCAAAGCCAAAGCCACGCGCCTTGCCTGCACCTGTTCTAATCTTTTGCTCAGCAATTTTTTCCACCGACACTGTGGTTTGCTCTGATTGGTGGCGTGGTTTAACATGTAGATAGTAGGTCGTTTTCAACCCACGGCGCCAGGCTTCAGAATAAATCTCTACATATTCATCGATATCACGCGTTTCCAGGTACATGTTGCGGCTAATCGCCTGATCCACCCATTTCTGAGCTCGTGCCGCCACCTCGATAAAGGCATAGGGACTGAGTTGGAAGCTAGTTTTATAGACGTCTTTCAATTTCTGCGGAATAGCATCAATGTGTTGAATATCGCCCTGGTTGGCAAACACTTCTTCCTTGATGTCATCCCACAAGTTCAGTGCCTTGAGGTCGCGCACCAGGTTATTATTTACTTCTAGGAATTTACCATTTAGAGTCGAGCGGCTAAAGATTTGTGCAAACTGTGGATCGATGCCCGGCGTGGTACCAGCAATGTGGCCAATGTTAGCGGTTGGCGCGATAGCCATCAATGTCGCGTTGCGCATACCCTTTTTAACCTTCACCCGCAGTGCATCCCAGTCGAGGCTCGACTTGTGATCGATTTTCACCTTAACTTTGCGGTCAGTAGACAGCGTCTCCAGGGTGTCGATTGGCAAAATACCCTTACTCCAACCACTACCTTTGTAGGTAGGATAGCTACCCAGCTCCTGTGCCAAGTCTGCCGATTGGTCGATGGCGTGATAACTGATGAACTCGGTCAGTGTATCAATCAAGTTATATGATTCCTTGGACTCATAGCAGTAGCCAAGTTTTTCGAGCACATCAGTAAAGCCCATTATTCCCAGACCAATCGCCCGCGTTTGGTTGTTTGAGTGCATAGCTTCCGGAATCGGCGTCTGGGTGATATCTACCAAGTTGTCCAGTTGACGTACGGCTGCTCGCGACGCTTCTTTGAGTCGATCCCAATCCCACGCCTTATCTTCGTTCAAAAAGGCTGACAAATTAATGCTGATCAGGTTACAAGTAGCGATATTGTCTTTGTCCTGCGGCAAGGTAATTTCCGTACAGAGATTGGACAGGTGAATCGTACCTGTGTTATTGTTCAATGCTCGCACATTGATGGTGTCTTTCCAGGTGAGCCACGGGTGGCTGGTAGCCTGTAGGCTAGTCAAAATCTGCTTGAACTGCTGGCGAGCCGATGTCTTCTCAAAGACGCGTAGCTTACCAGCTTCAGCCAACTTAATGTACTCTTTGTAACGCGCGGAAAATTCTTCACCGTACAGTTCTGGCAAATCTGGCGTATCTGCCGGGTCAAACAAGTACCAATCTTGGTCTTTTTGCACCCGCTTCATAAATTCGTCAGAGATAAACACCGCGGTGTTGGCAAAACGCGTTCGCATGTATGGGTCACCGGAGTTCGAGCGTAGGTCGATGAACTCCCTAAAATCAATATGCCAGTTTTCCATATATACTGCTGCCGCGCCCATCTTCTTACCTTTGCGCGATACCGCAAACAGCGCTGTGTCGATCATCTTGATAAATGGAATTGGTCCAGTACTTACCGTATTGGTTGTCTTGACTGGACTACCAGATGCCCGCAATTTAGTAAAGCCGATACCGATACCACCAGTACCTTTGGCGATCCACATAGTGTCACGTACACTCTTGGCAATTGATTCCATATCATCATCAACGTTCAGCAAGAAACAGTTACTGAGCTGCGGGAATGAACCACCAGCATTGACGCGGGTTGAACCACCTGGCACATACTCCAGGCTACTCATGTGATTGTAAAAATCAATTGCTGCAGCTGTTGGATCTTTTTCATTGTAGCTCAGCCCCATGGCGATGCGCATGTGAGTAAACTGTGGTGGTTCAATTGGCTCACTACCATGTTTACGCAGAGCATAGCGGTTACGGTTAGTTATAACACCGAGATACTTACTAAGGTCGTCTTTAGCAGGATCAAGCGCTTCACCAAGCTTTTTCAAATCAAACCTACCGTCGGTCATCCGCTCGTCCAGCAACCCAACCTTTACTGCATCCTTCACGAACTGAGGAAATTTCTTTGCGTGCAGCTTCTTTAGCTCATCAGCAGTTTCATAATCATCTAGGGTGTTTTTATAAATATTTTTTAACAACAGCCGTGCCGCAATCTTGTCATAGTCCGGATCGTCTTTAACATTCTGCAACGTCGTCTGAATGACCGCTTGGTCGAGTTGCTCAGTTGTAATGCCGTCAAACAATGTCAGCTGCAGTTCAGTAGCCACCTGCACGACTTTGGACACTTGATCAGGCAGTCCCTCTGCTGCCTTCAGTAACGCGATGTTGATTTTATTTGCATCAAACGGCTCTTTCGTCCCGTCTCGTTTGACGACATGAATGACACTCATTATACCTCCCTTAAAACTATATTGGTCACAGAGACACAAGAAAAATACCAACAGCACCTCCCCTGTGGTATCAGCTTTTCTCACCTCTTGGTTTTTGTTTATCTATCCGCTATAGATATAGCGTATATACACCATGATAAACACTAAATGTAGGGTTTGCAATAGGTTTTGTTAATTTTACAATGACGATCGAAGATAACCCTATTTGCACTTGGCGGAAGGACGGGGATTCGAACCCCGGAGACCCCGTAAAGAGTCTACACACTTTCCAGGCGTGCCAGTTCAACCACTCCTGCATCCTTCCGTCTTGATTTAGTATACAAAACTTTACGGGAAATAACCAACTACCGCAGTAACAATATAAAAATGGGCTGATGATGTACATTTTACATAACTATTATGGTTGCATATCCTCCCGTACTGCATATAATAAATATAGTATGGATACACCAGTTGCACCGTGTATAAGACTCACAAACATTACAAAGTGTTTTGGTATCGGCGATGCGGAACACTATGCTCTTGACGACGTGAATTTGACCGTCGAAAAGGGCGAATTCATCGCCATTATGGGGCCAAGTGGTTGTGGTAAGACCACCCTATTAAATATCATCGGATTGCTAGATCAAGCAACAGATGGTGAATATTTCCTCAACGGTGATTCAGTGGACAATCTAGGCTCAAAACGATTAGCCCGAATCCGTTCAGATGACATCGGTTTTGTGTTTCAGAATTTTAACCTAATTCCTCGCTTGAGCGTCCTAGAAAACGTGTCTCTCCCACTAACATACAAAGGCATGAGTAAGATTAAACGCCTACAGGAAGCCAGCCGAATCTTAAAGAACTTTCACTTAGGCGAGCGCGAATATTACATGCCACACCAATTGTCAGGTGGACAGGTTCAGCGTGTAGCGATTGCTCGTGCGCTCGTTAACAGCCCGTCAATCATCCTGGCGGACGAGCCGACTGGCAACCTAGACAGTAAAGCCAGTCATATCATCATGGAAGAGTTGGCCGACATTCACCGCCGTGGCAATACCATCATCATGGTAACCCACAACCCTGAGTTGACCTCGTACGCCAGCCGCGTCATCACCATGCTTGACGGCAGGATCGATACAGATGAACAGCTACAGAAATCAGCACCATTTAGGAAAAACCTGGAAATTATTGATGAAGAAAAAGAAGCAAAACCATCAGATAGGCCCAAGAAATCTGAGAAAAAAGCTACTGAACCTACCGAAAAGCCCAACAAAGAGGAAGCAAAGCCAGCCAAACATCCTGAAAAAGAAGAGGCTAAGCTTGCCGAGAAACCAAAAAAAGAAGATGGTAAGTCTGACAAAAAATCTTCAACCAAATCCACAAAGAAGACACAAACTTCCAAAAAGGAGACGACCAAGTGAGGTTTTTATTTAAAAATCACATAGAGAACGCCATGCAATCCCTCCGCGCTAGTCGCGGTCGGACAACATTGACAGTCACCGGCATCACTATTGGTATCATGGGTATCACTATGATCATGTCCCTGTCTGTCAGTGTCAATAAATTGATCAATCAACAGTTCTCAACCACCAAAGACAGTGTGGCATTGATACGGTCTGGTCTGAGCGGTAATATCGAGCGGTCATTGTCTCAAGCACAAAACATTACACCTCTCCCAACCCTGACCGAATACGATGTACAGGACGTTGCTCGCATCACTCCAAACAGCGCTCCGATGTCAGTTATTCACAACTCCATCACTACTACCAACTCACGCATCGATGCGCACAAAACCGCCATCATTGGTACCACTGAAAAAATCAAAGATCTGGCAGAGTTAGAACTACGCGATGGTCAATTTGTTGGGCAAGCCAACGGTGTGGTGATTGGTCATCAATTGTCAATTGATCTGTTTGGTACCGAATATTCACTTGGTAATGTACTGCGTATTCAAGATAAGCCATTTACTGTCATGGGTGTTTTAAAACCAGTCAAGCAGCCTCTCACCTATCTAGGCATTAACTTTAATAACTCAGCCATCGTTTCACTGGATGTCAGCAAGAAGCTAACACAAAATGTCGCACAAATTCAGCAAATTGCCATCAAAACTGACGGCGACTCGTCGCTTGAGAAAGCAATTTCTGATATTACAGCAAAGCTCAATCAAAATCACCACGATGCTAATGACTACCATATCATCACAGGTAAAGATATTACTGCGACTAGTGACGCTATGCTGTTGTCACTGTCCGCAATCATGATCGCTGTGTCAATCATCTCCCTGTTTGTCGGCGGAATCAGCATCATGAATATCATGTTAGTAAATGTTGCCGAACGACAGCGTGAAGTCGGTATCCGTAAAGCAATTGGTGCAACCAACCGACACATCATCCATCAATTCTTGATCGAATCAGTCATCATTGGTTTAGCTGGTGGTGTTATGGGGTATATCTTTGGCTTAATTGGTGCGTACACGGTCAGTACCTTCCTACCAGTTTCGCCAATTTTGAGCTGGCAGCCTGCTGTCGTCAGCATTGGTGCTGCCATGCTGGTCGGCGTCGTCTTTGGTATTTATCCAGCCGTACGCGCTGCCAACCGCAACACCATTGAAGCGATGCGCAACTAAGTAACCTGCGGACTGATTTTAGCTTAATTCTTTTTTCAAACGTTCTACCAGTTTTACTGGCACTGGATCAACACCGTTCAGGATTGCTGTGTAAATACTTGCGGCATCACCAAGCGCCAAGCCCCACAATAGTTGTTTAAGCAAGGTCTCTCCCTGCAATTCTACAGACACAGCGTGCGGACGCATACCACTCAACAGTCGATCGCTCAGTTCCATGCGCTCGCGAATACGCGGATGTTCCAAATGACTCATCAAATCAAAAATCACAAATGGCTTTTCAACCGGATGAGATGACCAGCCGATAAACTCATTGTGGTTAAATTCAGGGTATTGATTACAAAAAGCTATATTTTTTGCCGATTCATTCCAGCTGATTTTCCACTTATATGCCAACGGCCATGTTAATTCACCAGCATAAATCACCGGGGTTTTGCCAGCCGACTTGAGTGCCAACTGTTTAGCAATGTTTTGCTCGGTTGGAACTTCTGGTGCCCAAGCTTTTACCTGACCAGATAACCATTCGCCGCTTTCTTCCAATTTTTGATACAAATCACCATCGATAATCAAAAAATGTTGTAATATCTTCAACAACCCTCGCAGATGGTAGACTGTTGACATACGTGGTTGCGCACCAGCTGGTATTTTTATCCTCTTTACGCCATCAGCTGCTGCTTTTTCAAACAGGGCTCCGCCTGTCGTGATTGTCGCCAGCTGACAATTGTTGGCACGCGCCTGATCATAGCAACTGAGAGTTTCTTCTGTATTACCAGAGTGACTGATGGCAATAACTAGGGTATTACCATTCACAAAACCTGGTAAATCATAGCCTTTCGTCACCACCAGAGGAATATGTAACCAACCCCTCGTTAACGCAATTACCATTTCTGCTGCCAGCGCTGAACCACCCATACCAGCAATCACCACCGCATTGATAGTGCCCGGGACATAATCATTTCCTTCGATAACTACTTCAAACGAAGTCTGCGTTGATAACTGCAACAAACCAGACAGGGTGTCGGCTGGATCTTTTCGCCGAATCATCATAGGATCATCAAGCATCTTGTCATATCACCTTTCTTCATGCTAAAGTATAACATATATAAGCATAATCATTAATAATACGGGGTGGGGACATGCAAAACCAATCAGTTACCGATGATCAAGAGCTTGCCAAGGTTTTGGCAGGTGTAACACAACAAACAGATGATAATTTGAGCTTTGAAGAGACGGGGACAACTCCGCAGTCAGACGACGCTCAGGTAGTCGCGCCACCACCAGACAACTCAGTCCCAGTAACAACGGACGATTTAATGGTTGCACCGCCGCCAGCAGTGCCGATTTCCGTCGATACTGCGACCCCTGCAGCCCCAGTAAATGATTCAAATCTGGACTCCATCAAGCAACAAGCACTACTAGAGCTTCGTCCCCTGGTTGATAAGTTAAATATTTCCCCAGAAGAAAAGTTTGACACCTACCTACTGTTATTACGCTCAACAGATGACAGCGCCTTGATCGCTCCAGCACACGCAGCAGCTGGTGCCATCGCTGATGAATCTCGCCGCGCCCAAGCTCTGCTGGATGTGATCAAAGAGATAGATTACCTGTCAAATCCACAAAAATAGTCATTTCAATTCATTAAAATAGGGCCTACCATCGGCCCTATTTTGTTTGATATAGCCTGCTACATCATCCCCATGCCCGGCATGCCACCAGGTGCAGCTGGAGCTTCTGGTTCTGGTACATCGACGACTAATGCGCCCATGGTTGCTGCGGTTGAGGCGATAGATACCGCGTTCTGCACCGCTTCCTTGGTGACGCGCGCTGGGTCGATGACGCCAGCTTTTTTGACGTCCACCAGGCCCGCTTCCGGATCCATGACATTAACGCCAAAGCCAGCCTTGCCCGCCTCGACTTGCGCCAGTAGCGCGTCGGCGTTCAAGCCAGCGTTACGCATAATCTGTAGGAACGGCTGTTTTAAAGCGTCTTTCAGAATCTGTCGGCCAGCCGCGATGCTATCTGCACCGCTCACTTTTAGGCCGCCAGCCAAATTCACCAGCGTCACACCACCACCAGCGACGATTCCCTCGGCCAAGGCTGCCTTGGTCGCTGCCACCGCGTCGTCCACGCGGAACTTCTTTTCGTCAATTTCTGTCTCGGTCGCGCCGCCGACTTTAATGACGGCCACCTTGCCAGACAGTGCAGCTGCTCGCTTGTCGAATTGCTCTTTTTCATACTCGCTGGAGGCATTGTCAGACAGCGATTTAATCTCAGCAATTCGCTCCTTAACGCCAGATGGCTTGCCTGCCCCCTCAATGATAGTGGTTTCGTCTTTACCGACAATCACCTTGCGTGCTGAACCCAAGACCTCCAAACCAGCATTCTCAAATGTCAACCCGTGATCTTCAGAAATCACCGTTGCACCAGTCAGTACCGCGATATCACGCAAAATCTCCTTGCGGCGGTCGCCAAAGCTTGGTGCCTTGACCGCGACAGTGTTAAATACGCCCTTGAGCTTGTTCAGCACCAAGATGCTCAGTGCCTCGCCTTCGACTTCATCAGCGATCAGCACCACGTCCTTCTTACCAGATTGTGCCAATTTCTCCAACATCGGTAGGAACTCCTGCACGCTGGAAATTTTCTTATCGGTAATCAAAATCGCTGGCTTTTCATAAACCGCCTCTTGCCGACCAGTGTCGGTGACAAAGAACGGACTAACCCAGCCCTTATCTAGGCTAAAGCCCTCAACGACCTCAGCCTCCAGCTCCAAACCTTGGCCAGCCTCGACTGTTACAACGCCGTCTTTGCCAACTTTCTCGATAACACCAGCTATCAATTTACCAATTTCCGCGTCACCCGCCGAAATGGTTGCCACTTCCGCCACGCGCTCAGATTTACCCTCAATTGGCTCAGCTAATTTATTCAGCTCTTTGACAATCTCTGCGCCAGCCTGCTCGATGCCTTTGCGTAGCTCCATCGGGTTGTGACCCGCTGCGATCAGCCGGTTGGCCTCCTTCAAAATCGAATAGGTCAACACCGTCACGGTCGTGGTACCATCACCAGCTTGCTTGTTCAAGTTCTTGGCCGCTTGTTTAATCAAATCAGCACCAACCTTGTAACCCAATGTCTCATCATCATTTTCTGGCAGTTCAATGCCTTCCGCCACCGTTACGCCATCATGCGTGACTGTCGGCCCGCCAAAACCCTTGGCAATCACCACATTGCGGCCCTTTGGCCCGTAGGTTACCTTGACTGCGTTATACAGCGCCTCAGCACCGCCCAACACGCGAGCGCGCGCATCATCATCGTAAAAAACTTTTTTTGCCATAATAAAAACTCCCCTTTTCTCAAACAACCGTTGCTAAAATATCTTCCTCGCGGAGGACTAAATATTCCGTACCGTCAATTTTCAAGTCCGTAGTCGAATATTCCTTATACACAATTTTATCGCCCACCTTCACATTCTTGACATCACCGCCAACTGCCTTGACCTCAGCAACCACTGGCTTCTCCTTCGAGCTGTCCGGCAAATACAGTCCGCTAGCCGTCTGCGTCTTCGCCTCCTCGCGCACCGCTACCACGCGGTCACCGA
>CAUROB010000010.1:0-23652 GCA_963526655.1 uncultured Candidatus Saccharibacteria bacterium | reverse complement strand
CCCGTAGCTCAGCGGATTAGAGTACTTGGCTTCGAACCAAGGGGTCGCAGGTTCGAATCCTGCCGGGTGTACCATTTTCGTCATAATCACATTGAAATCTTTACTGACGAGTTGACACGCCCCGTTAGCTCAACTGGATAGAGCATCGGTTTCCGGTACCGAAGGTTGCAGGTTCGACTCCTGTGCGGGGTACCAGAAATGATAATTACGCCTCTGTAGTATATAGACTACAGAGGTTTTTTGATACCTTAAATTCTAACCAATTTGACGGTCGCTCGGGGCCTCACCTACTGCCGCGCGAATCTGCTCAGCAGTGATGATGGTTGTACTGCCTGGCGCAACTGTGCCTGCCAACAGCTGCTTGGCAACAGTATTTTCGACAGCGCGCTGCACAACGCGTCGCATAGGTCGCGCACCAAGGCGTGGATCGTATCCAGCATCAACAAGCAGTTGCTTGCCCTCGGGCTCAACAGCAACTTGAATTTTCTGAGGCTCCAGCGTACGGTTGACTCCCGCCAAAATCAAGTCGATGACTTGCAATAGTTCAGCTTTGCCTAGAGGACGGAACAACACAATTTCATCAAATCGGTTCAAGAACTCGGGACGGAACAGATTGGCGTTAATTAGTTCATTGATAAAGGTTTGTTCAAATTGTTCCAGCTGATAGCCACGCTCGATGTATTCACGGATGCGGTCAGCGCCAGCATTTGACGTAGCGATGACGATGCAGTCGCGAAAACTCACTTCTCGGTTTTTCTCATCACGCAAAATACCTTCGTCAAGCAGCTGCAGTAACGTCGTCAGCACTTGTGGATGCGCCTTTTCTATCTCATCAAGCAGCACCACCGAAAACGGCGCTTTTTGCACCTGAGCCGTCAAACTCAGCGGATCATTTGCGCCGTCAGCGATCAAACGAGCAACGTCCTCGGCGCGAACAAATTCGTTTAGGTCCAACCGCACCAAATTGCCCTCGCCCCCAAAGTATACTTCTGCCAAGGCCTTTGACAATTCAGTTTTACCAACACCAGTTGGCCCCAAAAACAGGAAAGTACCGATGGGGCGGTCGAGGTTTCTCACGCCAGCTCGCGCTCGACGGATGGCATCGGATACTACTGACACGGCACGTGATTGGTTGATCATACGCTGGTGAATCAATGATTCAAGGTTTAACAATTTTTCACGTTCATCGCCACCAGAAGCCGCAGCGATCTTGATGCCCATGGTTTTTTCCGCTGCATCGTCAACTGACTGCGCAGTGATGAGACCGCCTTTGGAGATGCTGGCGGTTGATTCCAATACTTTCAGCGCTCGCCCTGGCATAGCCAAATCTTGGACGTAGCGGTCACCAACTCGATACGCTTCATTGAGCGCCTGCAACATGTACGTCACGCTAAATTGATGTTCAAAGGAAATCAATTGGTCGCGCATAATTTTCATGGTTTCAGCACGATCCGTCGGCTGGACTGCTAGCGTATTTAACGCATGAGCCAGCTGGGTGTTACGTTGAGAAATTTGCAAAAATCGCTGCTGATCTAGAGACAAAATGATGCGCAAGCGACCGGCTTCTAAAACGGGCAATAGCAAGTTACTCATATCCACCGAACCGACACCCTCTTCGAAAAACAGCTGGGCATTTTCCAAACACAAGATGACATTTTTTGAGGCAAACGCTTCATTGAGCAGTCTCGTTACCAATTGCTCCAATTCACCACGACCGCCTGCCACAGAAATCAACGCCGACGCGTCCAGCAAGAACACTTGCTGATACAGCAAATTGGACGGCACTTCTTTATGCCCATCGATCAGCATTTCTGCAAATGCCGCGATGAGCGTACTTTTGCCGACGCCATCTGGACCAACCAAAGCGACATTTTGACGACCGCCCGTATTGAAAATCTGTAGCATTTGATCCAACACGTCAGTATGCGCATCCAAACGCGTCATGATCGTACCGCCCGACACTTGCTGACTCAGGTTTTGAGCAAATCGGCTGAGCAGCGGCGTATAACCAAACGACCAATCTCGCGCTATACCGCCAGTGCGCAGCGGCTTTTCTTTGAAATCTTCAACCAGCGCCTTTAGCCGCTCATACCAACGAATTCCTTCCAGCACATCCTGAAAATCCAGCTTCAAGCTTGCCAAAATAGCGTCATGACTCGGGAATACTTTAACGATAGCTGCTGCTACGACTGCACCCGTCACTTTAGGACTATCAGTCTCCTGCCAGATGTCAATCGCCGCTTGCCAGATGGCGTCGGTCATCCGTGGATCATCGGACGCAATGTTACTCAGGAAGTTCGGCGTCAGCCCAAGGCGCACCGCCAAAAATTGACCAGCCCGAGTTTTTGAGATAGCCATCACTAATTCTTGTGGCGTTGAGTTTTTGCTCAATTGACCCAGCAGATCAGCAGCCATAACATCATCAAGCGTCGTCGGATGCTTGCTCATCTCAGCGGTTTTGAGGTCACCTTGCCACCAAATCGTCAGCATGACAAACGGCCCGCTCATCCCCACCAAAAGCCAACCAACTGGCCCATGATGTATCACTGACCAACAGCCCAGCAAAATCATCGCCAGGCTACACAGACCCAGCAGTAAATGCCAGACATCACCAAACCGAACCGAAAATCGCGCTTTTTGCGACCGCTGGCTGTCATAGCGAATTACTGGCTCGATATTCATGATGCTACTCCCATCTGCCAAAATATGATGCCTATGAGTGGCGCCAGTGGTAGTAGCAACCAAGCCAGGATGATCAGCACGCTCCACAACATTCTAACCAGCAGGCAAATAAGCCCAACTGCAATCAAGATCGTTCGCAAAAATGCGCCAAACACCCTGGAAAATGATCTATCAAGAAACGCTCGAAATTGCTCTGGTAATCCACCTTGGACTACACCAGCAGATATTTGCCGGAACGGATTGAATAAGGTTTTCAGTAGCAACCCAATTGAGAAAAAATCAGCTGTTTTTAATAGACCAACATAGACTTGCCTGACGTGCTTATATAGTCCAGTTCCATACCACCACTGAAAGATTCCCACCAAAAACATACTATCAGTATATCACGACTCGAGCGGTTGGTGCTATAATATCTCTATATGATTCGACACATAGTGACAACCGCCATCGGTAAAGCTGTCCGTGGCGGCATGAGATTACGCGGCGGCGGCTCGGCCTTGCCAGGTCTGGTGGTAGAAAAAATTGATTCAGGCTTCATCCCCCGCGCGCTGCAAGATTTGCCCTACGGTGTTGTCGTAGTGTCGGGAACCAACGGCAAAACCACCACAACAAAAATTGTCGTCGAACTGTTGGAAGCGACAGGCCTCAAAGTCTTCACTAACCGTACTGGTAGTAATTTCTCTCGTGGCGTGGCAGCGGCACTGTTAGGCTCTGTTAACCAGCGAGGTAAATTGGATGCTAACATTGCGGTCCTGGAACTGGACGAGGCCTGGGCTGTTAAGTTTGTGCAGAAGGTGCAGCCAAAATACTCTCTCCTGCTCAACGTCATGCGTGACCAGCTAGACCGATTTGGCGAGATAGACACGGCAGCGGGTTTTTTGGAAAAAATTGCGGCAGCCACCACCGAGCGTGTGGTCTTGAACCGTGACGATCCACGAGTCTTCCGTATCCATGAAAAAACCTCAGCGGCAGCAACCTATTTTGGTTTGACGACTGAACTACTGCGACTGATGCCGACCGATGACTCCCTGAAGACTGGCGATGCCGTAGCAAATGAATCGATCCATGCAGAAGTGCTACTAACAGCCGTCGAGGAACAGGGTGCTGAGTTTTTGATAGACGGCACACGTCACAGAACTGAAGTCGCGCTTAGCGGCGTATACAACCTGTTGAATGCGGCGGCGGCCTTGGCACTCGTTAGAACCATCGTACCAGAAGCACCAATTCCTGTATTGTTAGATGCGCTGTCAAAGGTCAAACCAGCGTTTGGTCGTGGTGAAACCATCACTTATAACGGTACGTCAATTGATTTACTATTAGTGAAAAATCCCAGCGGCTTTCGACTCAGCCTGCTGTCATTTGGCAAGCGACAACGCCAGACTATGATCGCCATCAATGATAACTATGCGGACGGTCGCGACATGAGCTGGCTGTGGGATGTTGATTTTTCTGTACTGAAGAATGTCAGCGTGGTCAGTGGCGTTCGAGCCTATGACATGGCACTGCGGCTAAGCTATGACGAGGTCGCAGTTGGTACTGTCGAACAGGATTTAGCAAAAGCGCTGGATGAATTTTTAGCACACGAGCCGACGGCGCCAAAACAGATTTTTTGTAGCTACACTGCCATGACCACCCTGCGGCGATTGCTCAGCGAAAAAACAGACGTGGAGGATATCTCATGACAACGATCACCATCATCCAACTATATCCTAAAGATATGAATCTCTACGGCGACTGGGGCAACACTTTGGTGCTCAAAAAAAGGCTGGAGTGGCGAGGCTTTAGTGTCGAAATCATTGACCACAATCCAGGAGACGCAACTGACTTTTCAACTGGAGATATCTTTGTCGGCGGTGGCGGACAAGACGCCGGGCAGCTGGCCATTCAAGACGACTTGCTGTCACGCGGTGAGGAATTGAAAACTCTGGCAAATGACGGTGTTCCCATGTTGCTCATCTGTGGCATGTATCAGTTGTTTGGGCGACAATTTGTCACCAATGACGGCTCCATCATTCGCGGCATTGGCGTGCTGCCAGTGGAAACAACCGCCGGAGAGGAACGACTCATCGGCAACATCACCCTAGAAAGTGACCAATTTGGCGCCATTGTTGGCTATGAGAACC
The DNA here is from genome assembly GCA_963526655.1 of uncultured Candidatus Saccharibacteria bacterium. Lineage (GTDB taxonomy): Bacteria > Patescibacteriota > Saccharimonadia > Saccharimonadales > Saccharimonadaceae > Nanosynbacter. Next base: position 18,847 of record CAUROB010000010.1, on the reverse strand, counting down.
ACAGCGGTCAGACATTTTTGGACGACACAGTTCAACCACTGGGCAAGGTAGTCCGTGGCGCTGGCAATAATACTACTAATGGCACCGAAGGGGTCCAATTCAATAACGTCATAGCAACCTACCTGCATGGATCGTTATTGCCGAAAAATCCAACGATAGCTGACTTTTTGATAGCTAAAGCTTTGAAGCGACGCGGCATATCGACTGACGATCTCAAGCCACTTGAGGTTGATGCCCTGGCACAGACGGCGCAACAGGTTGCAGCTGAGCGACCTCGATAAATATCTTATAAATTACAGACTAGCTCAGTCTAGTACTACCAGTGCCTCATTAAAATCTATATGCATATCACTTGCATCCACTATTACTGGGAGAATTTCAGAAGCCGGCACCCAGTCTTCTCCTGGTAGAGTCATTTCCTCTACCAAAACAGCTATACTGGCTGTTCCACCCAGTCTAGTCAAAGTTCTTCTGACGCGCTCATTATATATATCATAGATAGAATTTGGGGCTTCCATAAAATAAAATCTCCTCGCATTTGGCTACTACTTACTGGATATTATACCAATAATTATAAAACACGTCACGGACAATTCCATGACGTGTATGTGAGATTACTTTATGGTCGCCCTCTCCCTACCCCACTCAAAGCAATGGGAGGTGTGTTGGCGGTATGTGATGGGCGTCGTTGACCTTGCGGTAGTGCCGACGGGGCGCGGCTCTTCACTGGCGGAGGATCCTGGCAGCTCGCTAGACGTGGCCGGCAGAGCGGACACTGAGTAAGGCAACCGGACGAGCACCCTGGCAAATACCGCCGATGCGGACAGCGTGGAGGAGCCTGGGCAGGAGGACGATGCAGACTCCCCGGCTGCCAGAACGGTCGCAGAGAAGCATGAACGAGATGAAGACCTAGATGTTCTACCAAGCTCCGCCACTATGGCTGGCGCAGAAACGTCTGGGCAGAATGGAGAACTAGGCACGCCAGCAGAAGCCACCACGGCAACGCAGCCCGCCGCAGGTTCAACGACACCCACCTCTCATCAGCCAGCCGACGGCTCAGCAGTACGGACACCCGCGTCCAGCAACCACAAAATATACCAGTGCGTCGCACTAAGCAGATGGTACGGCTATGGCTCATTTTTGTTATTGTTGCGCTGATATCAGAGGCAATATCATATATAGTCAATTACCCTACAACTCACTACACACGAATAGATCCAATTTGGGCAGCTACCATAATTTTCAGTATAGATGCAGCCTGCTTTGCGGCTGGCATGCTATGGCTTGGCCGCGGGTCGTAGGCCTATTTCGCGCGTTATCTATGGCTCAGCAGCGTTCTTAATGGGCGCATTTGCCTTCCAAGTTGGACGTGGATTCATTCCCACCTCAATAACTGTGGCACTGAGCTTCCTTGTCGCGACGCTTGCTACTATTCCTCGCTTTCACGTGCGTCATTACAAGCAGGTAGAGATAGCGATGGGTACATTGATTATCGTTGGCGCACTTGGGCTAGCATGGGCGTTTCGTATTGTTAGTATGTATCATCCACCTCTGTAGATTCATTGAAAAATGGCAACGTATCGACCCAAGGGAAGAGCTGTGACCTATAAGCCTGCAGAAGTACTTTCACACTTATAGAATAAAATATTATCAAGACACACCATACCTCTTAACCTACACGAACCGTTCCAAGCGTTGAGAGTTAAGTAATTAGAAATTAGATTGAGTATTGCTCGACAATGTCAACGCCTTCTTCGTCGTAGCCACAGGACACCGACCACCAGCACCATTAGCATGATAAACAGCCCGATTGCGAAACTGGTCACCATTCCCCAGTCGGTGGCACGGTGCACGACGTCGGCAAGAAGGCTGCGCCCGGCACCGGGGGCACTAGCCGTCGTACGCAGTCCCTGTCCTGAGCGCACGCTGCTGACAAGTTCCTGTGCACCCACCGGCCACTGATGACGCACCACGTGCTCGCTCGCACTACCGAACCCCACGCCGGAGACAGCCACGCCGAGCACCACGCCGATCTGCCTCATCGCAGCGGACAGCCCAGAGGCCGCACCTGCCTCATCACCCTCGAAGGAGGCGACCGCCAGCTCGTTGACCACGGTCCCGGCAGCGCCAACCGCGATGCCCGCCAGGATCAGGCCCGGCAGGAGCACTACCCAGGTCGATGAGCCGTACAACAGTACCCATGACATCAGCGCCGCGCACCCGACGACAAGGATTCCCAGCAGCCTGGCCGACGGCGCCCAGCGCCCATTACCGCCACGAAACAGCCACGCCCCCGCGATGGCACAGAGACTGAACGGGAGGAAGCAGAGTCCGGCCTGCAGGGGTGAAAACAGGTAGATATTCTGCGCATACAGCGACAGCCAGGGCATCTGCCCCACCAGACCAGCCTGGACGGCAAAGCCGGTCAGGATACTCACCACATAGAGCCGGTCAGTCAGCAGGCGTCCCGGAACCATAGGTGCGTCCGAGCGCCGCTCGACGGCCATGAACAGCCCCATCGCGGCCAGTCCGACGGCAACGCCACCGAGCGTGCGCGCGCTAGTCCACCCCCAGGCCGGCCCCTCCAGCAGGACTACTGTCACTGCTCCAACAGCAAGAATTGCCAGCAATGTCCCAAGCCAATCTACTCCTGAGTTATTACGGTCTGTACTTCGGTCCTTCACGTACCACGACGCCAGCCAAGATGCTACCCCCACAGGAACGTTGATCCAAAAGATAGAGCGCCACCCAGCGACTAAGACCAAACCACCGCCTGCCAGTGGCCCCACTGCGATGGCCAACCCTGAGATGAGCCCGTAAATCCCAGTAGCTCGTGCCCGCTCGCGTCCAGCGGGGTAGCGATCAGAAATCATTGGCACGCCGACGCCCAAGAAGATCGCCCCACCGACCGCCTGAATAGCCCGGAAAGCGTTGAGTACAGCCATCGAAGGGGCTAATGCGCACACGGCTGACCCCACCGTGAACAGGACCAGCCCCCATCGGAACAATCGCAGCCGCCCCAGATTTCTACTCAGAGTCGCTGCAGACATCAGCAACGCTCCCAACGGTAGTGTGTAGGCGTTAACCACCCATTGCAGCTCACTCTGCGACGCGCCAAGACTCTTCCCGATATCACCCAGTGCCACCGACACCACCGTAATATCCAGGACGTTCATGAAACTCACCGTGCAGACGAGCACAAGCGCCAGAACGCGGCTATTTATTAGCCCTGCTACTTTGCGACTACTCGACTCGATTACAGTACCCATATTCTGTCGATTCACTCGTTGTTCTCCTCCACATCTAGCCGACTGTCAACTGATTAGGCCCTACAAGCCTACCTGAATAATCTTCTCATCCAGTACCACGAGCTGTCGATCCACTCCTCGACAGCGTTGAAGTCGGTCGTTAGTAATTCCTGTATTATATAGATAAAGGTCGTTTCTCGGCCATATTTCTATACAACCATAGAAGATATACCATGTAAAGGCTGCGAGATTGGGATATTGATACAATCACTCCTATATACCACATATTTCTATGCTAACCAATAGACATAGCAACAGCAGAACGAACACAACGTCGGCAGTGATCTCAAGCAATTATTGACAGCATGAACCTCAAGATGCGGCGGCTACGGAAGCTGACAAGTAACAGTTGAACACCTTTGCGTGGGAAGTGGTTTTGACCGATAATCTTGTGGCGAGGCTAACATAAATGAAAGTGGGTGGCGTCGCATTCACGATAGGGTAGTTGGCTTGCTAAGATGCTACTTTGCTCTACTAATTACACCATAAACTATTCGATGGCATCTCCGACTGAGGCAGCAACTATCGGCCACTCGACACTGATCAGCAAAAAACTTTATGTCTCGCAATGGTAAGTAGTGCGACAGCTGGATAGTAGCCTGGAAGCCTCTCGAGACGACGAAGTCACATTGAGCCAGCCAAGTGACATCGTCGTCTCGGCACCAGAAGGGCCAGGCTTGCACGGTCTGCCAGATGATGGCCTTCCTGCCCTAAAATCCAGCAAAAACAAGCAAAAACCCACGTCATGGGGCTTCCATGACGTGGGTTTGAGTGTTGACTCGATGGTCGGGGTGAAAGGACTCGAACCTTCGACCTCACGGTCCCAAACCGCGCGCGCTAGCCAACTGCGCCACACCCCGAAATGAGGTAACTACCTACAAGGTATTGTAGCACATTGACGCAGTAAAAGCTAGTCTTGTTGTAGCTATAATTGTATAGCTGGCGCTTACGCTTTGGTTGGTGAGATGTCAACGGAGCGTTCAGCCTTATCAACTGGCAACGCGTGTTCATGATCAAAGCTATAGACTAAGATCTTACCAAACGGCATTTCCAAGTCTGCGACCTTGTCGTCTGGGATTTGGTCAAGGTATTTGACCAAGGCGCGGATGGAATTACCATGCGCCACCAATAGCACATTTTCACCGTCCTGCAGCCGTGGCAATATCTCTGTTTCAAAGTATGGCACGACTCGCGCATACACATCCTTCAATGTTTCGCCGTCTGGTACTGGATAGTCCCAACCGCGGCGAATGCCGTTGAAAGCCTCTTCACCGATCTGATCCTTAACTTCCCATTTGTCACTACCCGTCAATGTACCATAGTCGCGCTCATTGAGCTCTGCTGCGTGAATGGTCGGTAATGTGGTAATCTCTGCGCCTTTAAGCAAAGCATCAAGTGTCTGATGGGTGCGTTTCAAAGCAGAAGTATACGCTACATCAAACGTCGTGTCTTTCAATAGCTGACCCAGTCGCACCGTGTCTGAGATGCCTTTTTCCGTTAAGCCAACATCTGTCAGTCCAGTCCATTTACCCTGCAAATTCCATTCGCTTTCTCCGTGACGGGTGATGAACAATCGTCCAGAAGCGCCCTTGCGCACTGACGCATCACTACTACTGCTTTCGTCACCGCCAGTTGTGGAGAATACAATTGTTTCAGTATCAGCATTGTCATCATCAGCAATAGCGGTTTCAAAATACCCCGACTGGTCGTGAGCCCACGCTTTCAGTGACCATGGCAACAGCAATTCACCTTTCAGCACTTCCTGTTTACTGATAAATCGCCATTCTTCAATTTCTGGATCGTGTGGACTGATGGCACTAACTTGCGATTCTTTGATGGACGCCGTAAAAATGAATTGATAAGTGATGAACCCGTCACCCATGCGCTGCGCCACACCCATCAATGACACATCGCTTGGATTGATGACGATGCCAACCTCATCTTTTACTTCTCGCAACGCCGCCACCAGTGGCGACTCTTCAGTGTCAACCATACCTCCCGGTAAAGCCCAATACGTCTTATAGTTCGACTTAACGATCAAAGCTCGGCCTTCAACATCCTCCAATAGGACAGCGGCTCCAGACGGTCGGGCATCCAAACTTTCAAGCCATTGACGTCGTTCTGCTCTCATAAACCCATCCATTATTTTGCAAACTCCACTGCCCGCGTTTCGCGAATAACATTAACTTTGATAGTACCTGGATATTGCATGGTTGATTCGATCTTAGTGGCAATATCACGAGACAACTTGATAGCACTCAAGTCATCAATCTTTTCTGGCTTGACAATCACCCGTACTTCTCGTCCGGCAGAAATTGCATAGGCCTTATCGATGCCCTCAAAGCTGGTGGCTACGTTTTCCAAGTCGCGCATGCGTTCAGCAAAGTTCTCCGCTGAGATGTTACGCGCGCCTGGGCGTGCTGCTGAGGCAGCGTCCACCACACGGACCACCAATGCCTCTGGCGTTGTCGCTTCAATATCATCGTGGTGTGCCTCAATAGCATGTGCAATTCGCTCATCCATGCCGTATTTACGTGCTAATTCTGCCGCAATGTGGTGGTGTTTACCCTCAATCTTGTGCGTCACCGCCTTACCAGAGTCGTGCAGTAATGTCGCGATTTTCGATATACGAACGTCAGCGCCAATTTCCTCAGCAATCATCCCTGCCATTTGCGCCATCTCAGTAGAATGCTTCAGCACGTTCTGACCATACGAGGTTCGGAATTTCAATTCACCCAACAGGCGCAGCATTTCCTTTGGAATACCAACAACACCCGCTTCACGCATGGCATCTTCACCAGCCTGCTTGACTTCTTTGTCAATCTGTTTTTGCGCCTTGGCAACAACTTCCTCGATGCGCGCTGGATGGATGCGTCCATCTTTCATCAGCATCTCCAAACTCAAACGCGCAACCTGGCGACGAACTGGGTCAAAGCTCGACAACACCACCATACCCGGTGTATCGTCTACCAAAATGTCGACACCAGTGGCACGCTGCAACGCCTGAATATTACGACCTTCCTTACCGATGATGCGACCTTTCATCTCGTCATCAGTCAGCTTCACTGCCGTCACGGTACGCTCAGCCGTTACTTCGCTACTCATTCGCTCCATGGCGGTAAGCAAAATAGTCTGAGCCCGCTCTTCAGCATCGTCCATAGCTTCGTGCTGCAATTTTGCAACCAATTTGATGAGGTCATCACGAATGTCACGCTCAGTCATCTGCATCAATTTTTCGGCTGCATCTTTCTTTTTCAGGCCAGCAATTTTTTCCAATTTTTCCTGCTGACGAGTACGAATCTGCCGAATCTCATTTTTCAAATCATCGATCTCATCTTCGTGCGCCCGCAATTTTTCTGACCGACGGTCCAGCTCTTCAAGCTTGTTATCAAGTGTCTTTTCACGGTCCGCCAGACGATTTTCCGTTTTTTGCCACTCTCGACGACGCTCATTCTCAATCTTCAGCGCCTCATCTTTTGCCTTGAGGACGATGTCACTCGCTTTGGTTTTTGCGTTCGCCAAATCTTTGTCAATTTGCGACTTCGCCTGTGAACGGCGTACTGTTTGATACCCATAGAGCGCGCCCGCGCCTAAACTGGCCCCAACAAGTGCGCCAATGACAATTCCTGCCATACTTCAGTATTCCTTTCCGACCGACTGCCCCTGAGTATTCGCCTCAAGGAAATATATCAACAGCCAATCAACTTCAAACTATCTAATCCGGCGAACCGCATCCTACAAATCGCCGTAATTTAATTATACACGGTTTCTGGAGTTTTGACACGGAAAGCACGCAATGTCTCTAATTACTTGCTTTTTACGAAAAATATAAGGCCAGCAATAACAAACGGCACCCAAATCATAGAGTTAAAGAAGTAATCAAATGGTATGAGTATAAACCACACTATATCGCTGACATATAATGCTAAATAGCTCAGGACAACAGCAGTAATAATCCTCCCAATCAACATTATTGGCAGAATCGCCAATAATGTAAGACCAATCTTGCGATATTTTTTTGCACGTTCAGCCACCTCCTTATCGACCTTACTGCTATTCCGAGATTTATTATATATCCAGACCAGCTTGTCTTTGCATGTCAGTAAATACCATAGATACATTGACCCAACCGCAGATATCCAAGCTGCTATTCCATAAGAATGTTTCATGGTCATCAATACATCATGCGCAATGACACATGATGTATTCATTACTTCACTACGTTCGCATCCATAAACCAGATAGCAAAAACCTAATATTTTGAGGACAATAAATATCAGTAGAGGTAATGCTGTTACATATACTGCGATAATTCTTTGGCGGTACCTATCAACTCGACGATCCTCCTTAATAACCCAAGCGCTCTGAGCTGCAAGATTAATGCCAAATACAAACAGCATAAAGCCAAGCCCCGCCGTGTTACCACGGCTAGTATCGCCATTTGAGTTAACAAGTCCCAATACGAACATGGCGACTGCATACAACATTATCCCTAGACTGCCAATAAAAATAGCTGCCTCTGCTGCGCTATTCGGCTGCGGAGTGCTCGTCTTGACAGTGTTTGCGGTTTTCTTGCGTTTTAGAGGTTGTTTTGGTTTTACGGCACGCTCTGTCATGCCGTAAATTATACCATAGCCGTCATCATTTTTTTGGCGCAGTAATGTGTGCTGCAGCACCATACTCTGGCATGACAATTTTTTCGTCTTCACCGGAGCGCAATTTTTCCAACGCTCGTTCCTGCCAGTTCTCGCCCGTCGCGCCAACGATTGGCACCTGCAAACCGTCAGCCAGGGTATTGGCCACCGTCAGTCCAATCCTCAACCCAGTAAAGCTTCCTGGGCCTTTCATCACACCAATGCCAGTCAACGCGTGAATGTCAGCGTTTTGTTTGGCCAAGCTGTCTCTGAGAAAGCCCAATAGTCCTTTGGCTAGCGTGCGATCAGCCTGCCATTCATACGACACTGTACCTTCTTGGCTGACAAGTGTTACATAACAAACTGGGGTTGATGTATCAAGTAGTAATAACATTTCATCTCCTCTCAAAAAACGCATCAATAGCACTAAGTAACCGTTCGGAACGAGTGCCATTAGCGGTAACCTCTAGCTGCCGCTCCGTTTCAGTTGTAGCGGTAATTGTCATCATAAAGCGATCGCTCGGCAGCACTTCATTAACCGCGCCTGCCCATTCAATAACTGTGATGGTTGAGCCGTCTTGCATAATTTCAGAAATTTCATCGCCCATGATGCCAGCTTCACCCAAGCGGTAAAAGTCATAGTGACAAAGGCGCAGTCCATCGCGCGCATCGTACACGCGCGAAATGGTAAATGTCGGACTTTGAATTGGTTCGGTAATTGCCAACCCTTCCGCCAAACCTTTAGTAAGCGTAGTCTTGCCAGCGCCCACATCGCCGATCAGCTCTATCACTTCACCGCCAGCCAGCGCCTGACCAATCGCCCGCCCCAGTGCTTTCATCTCCGTTTCATCATGTATCTTCACACTTTTAGTATATCATTGTTTTTTCAATTCAACTGGTCTATACTAAAGCATAAGTGATATGAGAATCTCAGATAATACGATTGAGAAAATTCTGAAACAGGGTGGAATCTTAACAGAATCGCAGCTTGCTGATTTAAAGACGACCGCCGAACGTTCCAAGCGCACCCTGCAAGAGACCATCATTGAGGACAAGGTGCTAGAAGAGCGCGAATTAGCCAAATTGGTCGGTGATTATATCGGGACGCCGTTTGTCGAGATTGAGCCAAAAGATATTCCTGATGACGTTCTAAAACGTATCCCAGAGCATATCGCCCGGCAGTACAATGTCGTGCTGTTTGCGGTTGATGAAGATGGTGCGCCAATGCTGGCTATGGAAGACCCTGACGATGTGCAGGCTCTCAATTTCATCCAAAAAGAAATCGGCTATAACCTGCGCGTGTTCTTGGCAACGAAAAGTAATATTTTGGATTGTCTGGAAAATTACCGCGGTGATGTGAACGACGAACTTGATGAAGTCATTGCCATCCAGAGAGATGATAGCGACGCCGAAAATGCCAAAGAGGAAGAATTTGCTGAAGATTCACCAATTGCTCAGACCGTCAACCTGCTGCTCGAGTATGCCATCAAATCACACGCTTCCGACATCCACATTGAACCGCGCGAAGAATTTGTCCAGGTACGATATCGCATCGATGGTGTGCTCAGAGAGGTGAATAAATTGCCTCACAATGTTTTGGGAGCTCTGGTCAGCCGTATCAAGATTTTGTCAAACTTGAAAATCGACGAACGCCGTGTGCCGCAAGATGGCCGCTTCAAAATCAAAGTCTCCGGTAAACAATACGCTTTGCGTGTATCAACGCTACCAATCGCCGACGGTGAAAAAATCGTCATGCGTGTGTTGGATGAATCAAATCAGGCGATTTCTTTGGACAAATTGGGCTATTGGGGGCTGTCTTTGGCTACCATCAAAAACGCCATGGCACAACCAAACGGTATGATTCTAGTGACCGGACCAACCGGTTCGGGAAAATCAACTTCCCTGTTTAGTGTGCTGTCAGAATTGAACACTCCTGACGTTAACATTTCAACCATTGAAGACCCGGTCGAGTACAAAATCCCTGGCGTCAACCAGACCCAGACCAATGCCAAAGCCGGCATGACCTTTGCTTCAGGACTGCGCGCATTGCTCCGTCAAGACCCGAACATCATCATGGTTGGAGAGATTCGTGACGGCGAAACTGCTAACTTGGGCGTACAGGCAGCGCTGACTGGACACTTAGTGTTCTCGACTCTTCACACCAACAACGCCGCGACTTGTTTGCCGCGTTTGCTTGATATGGATATTGAACCATTCTTGATCGCCAGTACCGTCAAAGCTGTCATCGGTCAGCGGCTCGTCAGACGCTTGTGCCAGTCCTGTCGCCAGGCCTACACCCCCAGCCAAGAAGAATTGAACTACATCACCCAAATGTTCAATATCACACCGGAGTCAATGCCACACCTGCATGAGCTTGAAGAACAGGCCGCATCAGAGAGCATCGGCGGTGATACACCAATGGGCACGACAGACGCAACCATCGTTCAGTTGTGGAAGCCATCACCGGAAGGTTGTGACGAATGTGGACACAATGGCTTCAAAGGTCGCGTTGGTATTTACGAAGTATTGGGTATTTCCGTGGCTATCCAGAAAATGATTACTGCAAACGCCACCAGCAATGATATTCAGGAACAAGCGATTAGCGAAGGTATGATTACTATGCAGATGGATGGATTGATTAAATCATTCCGTGGCGTCACAACCATTGAGGAAATTTTACGTGCAACGAGGGAGCAATAACACATGACTAGTTTTAGTTTTGTCGCGACAAAAAAAGATGGCTCAACGCTATCATCAACCATAGAGTCCAGTGATCGCGCGGCCGCCATCCGCTCAATTCAAGCGCAAGGGTTAAAATTGGTCAATCTCAAAGAGACGGACGCCAAAGCTGGACGCAAACGCCGTCGGAAAATCAAATCTGATGAATTGGTGATGTTTACCCGTCAGTTAAGCTCCATGGTTTCAGCGGGTGTGCCAATCCTTCGGTCGTTAGAGTCAATGACAGAACATGCTGAAAGCGCATCATTCCGCTCAATCATTGGTGACGTCTCAAAAGACATTGAAAGTGGTTTATCATTTGCTGATGCGTTGGCGCGACACCCCGACACCTTCAATGATGTCTACGTCAACATGGTTCGCGCTGGTGAAACTGGTGGTATTTTGGACGACATTTTGAAGCGTTTGGCTTTGCAGCAAGAAAAATCAGCATCCATCAAGAAAAAGGTTAAAGGAGCCATGACCTATCCAATGGTGCTGATCGTCATTACTATTGGTGCATTCTTTGGCTTGATGATTTTTGTCCTACCAATGATTGGTAAAACCATCAAAGATCTGGCGGGAGAAGATGCCGAATTGCCAGCGTTAACCCAAGCCATGCTGGGGATCAGTGCCTTTATGGTCAATTTCTGGTATATCCTGCTGCCACTGGTTGGTGCAGCAATTTATGGTTTCTTGCGTTACATCAAAACACCTGGTGGCAAGAAAAAATATCATCACTTTTTGGTGCATGGACCAATTATCGGCAAAATCATGAAAAAAATCGCCATCGCTCGCTTCACTCGTACCTTCTCTTCCCTTATCGGCGCTGGTGTGGCGGTGTTGGAAGCACTTGAAGTGACCTCCAAAGCAGTTGGTAATAACGTCTATGAAGAATCACTCAATAGTGCGGCCAAGCGCGTAAAAAACGGTGAGGTATTTTCAAAAATCATCGCTGAAGACGAGGTACTATATCCGCCAATCGTGGCACAGATGTTAGCAGTCGGTGAAGAAACCGGTCAAACCGATCAGGTCTTGGTTAAGGTGGCTGATTTTTACGAAGAAGAAGTTGACACCGCCATCGCCAGCATCAGCTCCACCATTGAGCCAGTGATGATCGTCTTCATGGGTGGCATGGTTGGTTTGATCGCCGCCAGTGTGATGATGCCAATCACCGGATTAGCAAATCAAATTAAGGGTTAGCAAATCAAATTGGTTATGGTATACTAAAAAAGAATTATATAAATGTGTGGGCAATATTGTGAGTTCTATATTTTACAAAAATAAACCAATCATTGGATTTGATTTCAGCAAGGTGGGCGCCCGAGTCATGTCGCTGGACGTCGCAAAGATGAGCGTTCACGGCTACGGTGCCATTGATTTCGATCCATCCAAGATGTCTGACGATTTAGAAGTCTGCTCGGACTATATCGTTACGCGTATTAACGAATTGTTTGAAAAAAACTTAGTTGGCAAATTGAACAGTAACCGGGCGGTGCTTAGCCTGCCAACATCGCGCACCTTCTCGCGTACCTTTACTGTGCCTAAAGCCCAGGAAGCGTCTTTGCGAGACGCCGTCAACCTGGAAGTCGAACAGTATATACCGATGCCGCCAGATCTGCTCTATGTCGACCACCAGATCATCAAGCGCGACAAAGATTCATTGACCGTACTGATGTGCGCTGCGCCAAAAAAAGACATTGAAGTGATGACGACCATCGCCAAACAATGTGGTATTGAAATTGCCATGATCGAACCAAGCATCAACGCCATCGCCCGCATCCTAAAATCAACCGAGAGCGGCGGACTACCAACCGTCATCTTGGACATTGGACCATCGACGACAGACATCGCAATCCTCGACTCTGTTATACGCGTGACTTCTGGTGTCAATATCGGTGGCAACACCTTCACTCTCAACATTGCCAAAAAGCTCAATACACCGCTGGAAGCAGCCCATCAGCTGAAAGTTTTGAGCGGTCTGAACTCTGGACCAAAGCAAGCGCAAATTACCAGCGCGCTTAAACCAAGCTTGGAAACGGTCGTTAAAGAAACCCAAAAAATTATCCGCTACTACTCTGAACACTTCCCGAATGAGCCAAAAATGGAGCAGCTGCTCATCGTCGGTAGCGGTAGTAATATTCCAGGATTGGGTGATTATTTCACTAACGAGCTGATGATGCCGAGTCGTACGGCTAGCCCTTGGCAAGCATTGAACTTTAGCTCACTACAGCCACCAACGAAGCAGCTTCGGACTCACTTGATGACGGTTGCAGGCTTGGCGCTGGTTGATCCAAAGGAGATCTGGAAATGATAAACCTATTACCTCAGGACGAAAAACGTCAAATCATCGCCGGGCAAACCAACAGACTGTTGGCGCGCTACTGCATCATTTCGTTGGCACTAGCAGCGTTACTATTTATCTACATCGGCATATCCTACTTCATCCTGATGAAGTCCAAATCAGACGCCGAAAAAACCATTGCTGAAAGTAATCAACAATTGTCACAGTACAAAGAAGTCCAGCAACAAGCCAAACAGTTCTCTGACAACCTCAAAGTCGCCAAATCCATCTTGGATAAAGAAGTGCCATACTCAAAAATCGCAGTCAAAATAGCTCAGGTACTACCAAAAAACATCGTCCTACAGTCTTTGGATCTGGACGCAACCACCTTTGGTAAACCAGTCAGCCTTACTACAAAAGGCAAAAGTTACAGTGACGCTCTGGAACTAAAAACCGCCCTAGAGAATAAAAAAGACGTCTTCCAAAACGTCCATCTAGTGTCAGTAACCGCCAATGAAGCAAAGGACGGCTATCCAATGTCAATCGTCATCAGCGTTGTTATTCGCCCGGAGGTGATAAAATCATGAATATGCAAAAACTTCAACTAAACGCAACGTTAGCTCGCATTTTATTGTCATTAGCCCTCGTCTTGATATTGCTTGTCATGACTGCTGGGTTCTACATGGCGTACAATTTCATGAAAGATTCAGCTCAACAAGTCGCCAGCGTGCAAGCCGATGCGAAGGCTGCTGACAAAAAATTACAAGACGTTAGATCACTCTCGAGTAAACTGGAAAAATATCAAGACAGTGTCAAAAAGGCAGAGAAAATTGTTGCTGAATCTACCAGCTACCAATATCAAAACCAGATTATTAACGACATCACTGCCTACGCTCGACAGGCGGGTGTTGGTATCTCATCATTTACTTTCCAAGATGACAGTGCCACATCAAGCAGTAAAAGCAGCTCATCAACAGCCGCCAAAACGCCAACTGCACCAAGCCCATCTGGCGCTAAGAGTACGTCAGTCTCTATCCAAATGAGCAAAAACCTCGACTACGTGCGCTTCCTGCAGTTCCTACACCTACTAGAACAAAACCTAACCCGCATGCAAGTGGCAAACATATCCCTTGCCAAAGGAGACAGTCCTCAACATGTTGAATCACAAGCATTAAAATTGGAGCTTTACTTACGATGAACAACTCACCATCTGTCGGACAATTAGGCTTAATCCTGGCACGGTTCCTGCACCGCTATCACATCACGTTGTACACCATGACCATCGTGATTGCAGTTTCAGTCGCAATTTTCTTAATCAGCAGTGTCACCAGCTCCAGTGACGATGTTGATGCAAAAGTTGTAGAGACCACCAAATTTGACACTAATACCATTGACCGCATCAAAGAGTACAACAGCTCATCACAAGCAGCAAAGCCATTCTCTCTACCGGGCAGCGGAAGAATTAACCCATTTGTCGAGTAAGGTAGTATAATAGATACTATATGTTAATTTCAGCCAGCAGATTCATGAACACTCCGGTGATGAGCCTCCAGACAGGCGCCGAGTTAGGGAGGACTGCTCGCGAAATAATCGATCCGCGTAACCTATCAATCGTTGCCTATGAACTGGAAGGACCGCTCCTCGACCAGCGGCCAACGCTGCTTAGACTGGACGATGTGCGAGAGATTGGACCACTTGGTATGATCATCGACTCAGCCGATGAGCTCGTCGGTGTCTCAGACGTCATAGAACTACAAAAGATTTACGAATATAGATTCGTTCTAATGGGCAAAAATGTCGTAGAAAAAGACGGTCGTAAAGTCGGTAAAGTTATCGGCTACACGGTGATGGCTGGTAGCTTTCTTATTCAGCAACTTAGCGTGAAGCGTCCACTACTACGCAGTTTTGGTGATACTGAAATACTCGTTCACCGTTCACAAATCGTCAAAGTGACCGACGATCAGGTGGTCGTAAAATCAGCAACTGTCCCACGCCAAGAACAGCAGATCGAGAAACCAGCTTTACAGGCATACGAAAATCCTTTCCGCAAAAAGCAAGCGTCGTAAACTCTCAGCTATTTACCTCCTCAACATCATTCAAAGCAGACACCACATCGTCATAGGAGAACCCTTGACGCACCAGATACTGCACGAACTTTTGTCTATCGCCAGCGTATTTGTGGCGTTTTTTAGCGATAATTTTTCGCAGCTCCTCGTCGTCTGAGCGGATATTCTCGCTAACCAGCTGTTCTATTGTCTCGCGGTCAATTCCCTTTTGCGCTAACTCTAATTTTAGCCGCCTGACGCTGGTGCCTTTTTGCAAGAATCGATGTTCCAGCCAAAAGCGGGCAAACTTTTCATCATCGAGGTACTGTTTCTCGATCAGCCGCGCCAGTACCCGCTCGGTAATTTCTGGCTTCACGCCTGGACGCTCAGTAATTTCACCAGTCTTTAGTGAGCGTTTCTTAGTCGGCCTGGTTTTACGCCACAAATAATCGCGCAGTTCTTTAACCGAGCGCGGCCGCGCCAAACAATATTCCATGGCCCGGGCGTATAACTTACCAAATTGGCTCTCTTCTTGCAGCTCCTCCAACTCCCCATCACTCAATTCACGGCCGACCTTAAGATTTAAGTCAGTCACCTGAGCGATGTCCAAACTGAAGCTGTATACGCCATCAATACTGACATTCACCCGATTATTATTACGTGCTTGGAGGGAAATATCAGTGATTTTCATAAAAATATTATAACGCGAAAACAGTGAGCCCGCTACTGGCAGAGGCTACTCGACTACCTCGACCACCTTGCCATGCACGCCGTTGTAGCAAGCAGCAGCACGCGGTTCGGTGATGACCGGTAGTTGCCCTGGAATAGCGCTCATATTAACGTCGTCCAGCGTACCGGCCTCGACGCAACCAAGCGTGATGTGCGGGCGGAAGCCATCGACATCCAGCCCCGGATGAATACCATCCAGTGCCGCGAGTAATTGCTGGCGCGCCTCAACCATCCAGACAGTTTTCTGCGTGCGCAGCTCCACCCAAACACAGTTGCCTGCTTTATCTGGCAGGAAATTAACTCCATCAAGCACCAACTTATCGAGGACGGGTAGCGCCGCAGCGGCTGCTTTGAGACGTGGCATATCCCGCTCAGTCACGTTAATCAATGTCACGTGTGGGATAAACTCACCAAAGTCAAGGTTCATTGTTTCTGACAACTCGCGAAGATACGCGTTTTGCGCATCATCAAAGACCAGACTGACTGACGCCATATGTTTTTCGACTGGATATGCAGCATCTGCTGCGCGCATTAGTTTTCTCCTTCTTTCACTTTGTCGCGAACCTTCTGATCAATTTCCGTCAGGACCTCAGGATGTTCTTTCAGGTACAACTTAGTTTTATCACGGCCTTGACCAATAGTTTCACCGTTATATTTGTAAAAGGCGCCAGATTTTTCGACGATGCCGTGCGTAGCTGCCAAATCCAGAATATCACCAGTTTTAGAGATGCCCTCGTTATACATAATGTCGAACTCAGCGATGCGGAACGGCGGCGCGATCTTATTTTTCACCACCTTGATCTTGGTGCGGTTACCGAGGATATCATCACCAACCTTGATCTGCCCGATCCGGCGAATATCCACGCGCTGTGAGGCATAAAACTTCAGCGCGTTACCACCCGTCGTGGTCTCAGGATTGCCAAACATCACACCAATCTTCATGCGAATTTGGTTGATGAAAATCACCGTCGCTTTCGACTTGTTGATGATACCAGTCAATTTACGCAGCGCCTGGCTCATCAGCCTCGCCTGCAGACCCATGTGCGAATCGCCCATATCGCCGTCAATTTCCGCTTGCGGGGTCAATGCTGCTACCGAGTCCACCACGATGAGATCTACCGCGTTTGAACGCACCAAGGTTTCGGTAATTTCCAGCGCCTGCTCGCCGTTGTCTGGCTGCGACACCAGCAGATTTTCAGTGTCGACGCCTAGGCGCTTAGCGTAGGCCGGGTCAAGCGCGTGCTCAGCATCGATGAATGCTGCCGTGCCACCCTGCTTTTGAATTTCGGCAATGGCATGTAGCGTCAGGGTCGTCTTACCTGAACTTTCCGGGCCGTAAATCTCAATGATACGACCCTTCGGGTAACCGCCGCCTAGCGCCAAATCGAGGCTCAATGAACCCGATGGAATCACTTCAACATCAACTTTGTGCGCCTCGCCAAGCTTCATGATTGAGCCGTCACCAAACTGCTTGGTGATTTGATCCATGGCCAGGCCCAGCGCTTTTAATTTACCATCATTAACTTTTTTCTCAGCCGCTACCGACTTTTCAGTTTTTACTGCCTTTTTCTCATCAGTCTTAGCCATGATGTTCCCCTCCTTACTTGATACTTTTATTATACATTCTCTAGGGCCTAAGGCCAAATTTTGCTATAATAGCAATATATGAAAAAATGTTCTGGATTTACCGTTATTGAGTTATTATTTGTCATCGTCATGCTGACTGCTGGCTTGGGTATTGCGGTAGTGCAGGTTGGAAAAGTAAAAAATGCCAGTGATGACAGCCACAAAAAAACAGCCATCAACGCCATGTACTACAGCCTGGAAGAAAGCTTCTACAAACAGCACGGCTACTATCCAGAGACTTTGGCTGACGACACACTACCAACCATGGACAAAGCACTATTGACCGATCCAAAGGGCAAAAAGATTGGCGACGCCAACAGTGCGTATCGTTACGAAACACAAAACTGCCAAGAAGGAAAATGCAAACACTTCACCTTGAGAGCAAAGCTGGTTAACGAAAGTGACTTTGTCAAAGAAAGTCGCAACAAATAGCTAATCGTCGACTGGACGACCATTCTTAAAGGCCTCAATGGCGTTATTGACGATTCCTATTTGGTGTTTTGGATTTGCTACAAAATGGAAGATGTAGGTGGTTTCTTCACCCTCGGTACTCAGCCGGATAGTTCCATAGTTAAAGATCATCTGGATAATGCCTGACTGACGAAAACTAGCATCTTCAATACTACCAAGGCTAACCGTTTGTTCATGGCGGGAAAACAAGCTTTCCTGAATTTCTTGGATTACACTTTCATTGGTCATGTAAAATTGGTTTTGTAAATAAACCCAAAGTGCTACCGCTCCACCCAACGCCGCCAATATAGCAAACAAGGTCGCGATACCAAACATAGCTGTCGGAGATGGTACTGGCAGTAAACTTCCGCCAGTGATCAGTGACGGATACAGAAAAGCAAAGCCAAATATCACCATGATGATAATGACCGTGATGGCAATTGGTGCAACAATACCAATGGGATGGCGCTTGATGTCCAAAATGACATATTCGCCTTCGCTCAAGTTAAGCTGTGGGTACTGTGCCACTGATTCTTCATGTTTGCGTTTCAATTCTTCACTAATAGCCATTGGTTGTGGCTCAAGATTACGTACAGTATGAACAACGTCTGGCTCATTAGCGTACTGACTACGAATGCGTGGATCAAAATTCTGCCCCTCCATTGACTCTGGAAGCACAGTCACGTGAGACGGGCGCTGCGCAGCTGTCGACTCTGGCTCTTCTGATTGCGCATCTTGCGGCGGATGATAATACAGTGGCCTACCCTCAACATCATATGCAGCTGGCTGTTGATTATTTGACTGTTGGTCCTTCGTGTCCATATCTATAGTTTATCATTTTTTAGGCTGATATCCCAAATGCGCCTGAGCACGCAGAGTGATGCGCCGACCACGTGGCGTGCGCTCGATGAAGCCGATTTGCAGTAAATACGGCTCATAAAAATCCTCAATCGTCGTCGGTTCGTCACCTGTTAGCGCAGCAATAGTGGTTAGACCCACGGGATTATCGCCATAATTTTCCAGAATTGATTGTAGTAAATTACGGTCGGCTGGGTC
>CAUROB010000009.1:0-23734 GCA_963526655.1 uncultured Candidatus Saccharibacteria bacterium | reverse complement strand
TCGTGACGAAGGTAAAGACGTGCTGCTGTTTATCGACAATATTTACCGCTACACTCAGGCTGGTGCTGAGGTATCGGCATTGCTTGGTCGTTTGCCAAGCGCTGTGGGCTATCAGCCGAACTTGCAGCAAGAAATGGGTGCTCTCCAGGAGCGCATCACCTCGACGAAAAAGGGTTCGATTACCTCTGTTCAGGCGGTGTATGTGCCGGCCGACGACTTGACCGACCCAGCGCCGGCGACGACCTTCGCCCACCTGGATGCGACCATCGTGATGAACCGTGCTTTGACAGAAATTGGTATCTACCCGGCCGTCGACGTGTTGGATTCAAGCTCTAATTCGCTCGACCCAGAAATTGTTGGCGAGGAGCATTACCGCGTGGCGCGCGAAGTCCAGCGAGTGTTGCAGCAGTACAAAGAATTGCAGGACATTATCGCCATCCTCGGCATGGAAGAATTGTCGGACGACCAGAAGCAAATCGTTGCTCGGGCTCGCCGCATCCAGCGCTTCCTGGCGCAGCCATTCCACGTGGCTGAGAAATTTACTGGCAACCCTGGCGTGTACGTCAAGTTAGAGGACACCATTCGTGACGCATCTGACATCTTGGCTGGTAAATACGACGACAAGCCAGAAAGCTGGTTCTACATGGTACAAGGAACCTTGGCTGACCAGGTAGCTCGCGACGCTGAAAGCGCAAAGCAACCAGAGGCAAAGAAGGACTAGCCCGATGAATTTGAAGCTAGTAACGCTCGGTGGTGTCAAGCTGGATGAGGCGGTCTACTCGGTAACTATCCCGACGATTGACGGCGAAATTTCGGTGCTGCCGAGCCACGAGCCGCTAGTGACGGTGGCGAGGGATGGCGTCATCACTGTCCGCCGCACCAAGGAGACGCAGGAAGAAGAATTTTTTGCTATCTCCGGCGGTGTGGTAGAAATTGATCAAACAGGTGTGCGGATCTTGGTTGATGAAGCTGATCATGGTGACGACATCATCGAGGCAGAAACCCAGGCGGCACTAGAGCGAGCCATCGCAGCACGTGACAACGCTGACGACCAAATAGAGCGCGAGAAAGCCAAACAGCTCATCGACCGGCACTTGGTGCGGTTGAAGGTGGCTGATCTGCAGCGGCATAAGCGGCGACGCTAGTAGCGATCGTTCATCACATCATTAATGTTGATAGCTAGGCAGGCGATGATTTTACGCATCGTCTGTCTTTTGCTGTGAGGAAATATATTGTCAATCTGATCATGATATGGTCGCAGGAATAGATCTTCAACCTGCTCTTCTGTTGGGTAGGGTGTTTGCTTGCCATATCGTGATAACGAGCTTAGATATAACGACAAATCTTCGCCAAATTTATATGGGTCGTTTTGTTTCTTTACACTAGTCAGGTCGATAATACGTGGCTGCTGGGTTATATCATAGGCTGTGTTCTTGACTTGAAAATCACCATGCAATCCTCGGTCATGGAGTATTATGAGGCTTTGTGCCGCTATACCGAGTGTTAGAGATATACTAGAATCAGCAGGTCTTTGGCGCTCGTTATTTCCCCATAGAATGTTATCACAGCTTGTCACGCCTTGTTCAAACTTTGTTATAGTGCAGATCTTATTCTTGCCCTGTTCATCTTCTTTTCGTAAAAAGCCGATTGGCTCGAATGTTACATGTCCGCCCTCATTGAGTTTTATGGCTGTACGATAATCACGCGTGGCTAGCCATTCGACATCAAAAGGCTTGATGGCAACTGGTTGAGTGCTGAGTATCTCATTATCGCCTAATATAGACAGGTCTGCGAAATGTACTTTTTGTACGCTATTATCGCGTCCTGTTTCGTAATCTTCTCTTGGGCTAAGCATGGCGGCTGTCGTTGAAGAGTCTACGGTTTCATGATTGTCAGAAACTAATAACAGATGACCCATTGGTAGTTGCTGTAATCGGGGCGTTAAGCCCTTTGTTGTTTGCTCGGGATTGATAGATGATAATGGAACTCTGCTAATTTCATCCATATTACTATTATACCATAAGCATTATATTTTTTCAAGCAATTTGCGTATAGCGCTAAGACTCTAATTAATACTAATCTAAATAGCGACGTCTTCCGTCGTCTCTTCTCTGTCTTCAGCGATGCCAAAAGTAACAGCCACGAATAGAGACAGAACTACTACAAACCCTGAGATAATGGCGATAGCTTTTGATGTTTCAAATGAAATAGCGTTATTTGTATACACGGATAATGTTGAAAAGGTCTCTATGTCGCTAAAATCAGGCATTGCAAGGCCGCAGATAAATAATGAGATTGACATGACGATAAAGGAAGCACGTACTATTGTGGTGAGATGGTCTTTTGATGCATGGCGTTTTTTCACTTGTCGGGAGATGATTGCGAGACAGATACAGCTAACGATAAGCGCCCACGGGCCAAGTAGTGCTAGTACCCAACCGCCGATGCCAGTAATGAATCCGCGTGCGAGTGAGAACCAGATAGCACTCGCCCATAATGCTATGACGATCCATGTGTCTATAGTCTGTTGTTTTTGCAGTTTTTGTTTTTTTGTTGTCATGTCAATAAGTATAATGTGGACGATCGTTGTGTGCAAGTATTGATCGCACCTCGTCGGTCGTCTTGGTGTGCATCAGCTGGTCGCGCAGTTCCTTGGCGCCGTCGAAATCGCGGATGTAGATTTTGAAGAAGCGTTTGAGGGTTTCGTAGGGGCGGCCGAGGGTTGATTGGTAGTGGTCAAAGAGGTCAAGGTGGTAATGTAATAGACATATAAGTTCCGATTTAACATTACCGCTCCCATCGTCGCCGTTTGTGACGGCACGTAGGTCGCTGGACGCGGGTCCTGCTAGTCGGTCCGCCCCTTCTTCTGAAAAATCAGAGATTTGTTCAGAAGTGGGTGCTGCCCCACCGACTATCACCCGCTTATCCTCGATCTCTGAAGACACTCTGTCTCTTCGAAAGCAAAACGGATTGCTGAAAATTCCCCGTCCGATCATCAGGCCGTTGATGCCGGGGTGTTGGCGGGCAAGTTCTTCACCGTGGGTTCGGTCGCGGACGTCGCCGTTGATAGTCAAGAGAGTTTGCGGAGCGATTTCATCGCGTAGTTTGACAATGTTGTCGATGAGTTCGTAGTGCGCTGGGACTTTGCTCATCTCCTTTTTGGTGCGGAGGTGGATGGTTAGGTTGGCGAGGTTTTGCGCCAGTAGTGTGCTCAGCCACTCGCGCCATTCGTCAACGTAGGTGTAGCCGAGCCGTGTTTTGACGCTGACTGGCAACCTGGCAGTTTTAGCAGCGCCGATGGCGGCGACCGCGACGTCGGGTCGGCGGATCAGTGCGGCTCCCCCGCTTTTGATGGCGGATTTGGCGGGACAGCCCATGTTGATGTCGATACCGTCAAAGCCGAGCTTGGCGCAATGGGCAGCAAATTGTTCCATATCACCTGGCTCGCCGCCCCAGATTTGGGCGACCAGCGGATGCTCGTCGTCGGTTTTGATGAGCCGCCCGGCGATGGCCTTGTCGCCAGCGTGTACCCAGCCGGTCGCATTGGCAAATTCGGTGAAAAACACGTCGGGCGCGCCCGCCCTTTTCACGACATGACGAAACACTACGTCAGTGACGGCTTCCATGGGTGCCAAGATGAAAAATGGCTGCGGTAGGTTGTCCCAAAATGATGTCATCTCTGTTATTTTACCATACAAAGGAGAAAACCCCTCACTCTCGCCATTGAGAATGAGGGGCGTTGGTGGGCTCAAGCGGTTCTGCTCGGAGTTGATCTTGACGGTGAGAAAAACTGCCACGAGTGAATCTCGCGAACCCGGGGAGGGAGAGATGACACGCCATTGTGCCATCTCAGTGGATGTGACGGGAGTCGAACCCGCGAGACGGTGGGCTTCGAATGCCCTGTCTCCCAAGCCTGGCACACCTGACCATTCTGTGTTGAAAACATTGGTCTTCTCGATGTAGCGGTATACACCCGCTTTGGTTTGTCGTACGCCATTGGACCACAAAACAAAGCTGAGAAGTCAATGAAACTCGGGCGGAGTGGTGGAAACACCCAAGTTTTTTCGCTTACATACGGCTTCACACGGGTGATGAGGTCGTGTGATTGCGCATGCAACCGCGAAGCGGACACAGCGGGACTCGAACCCGCAGCCTCCCATTGCGTCGACACCGTTGTCGACGCGGGCGCTCTGCCGATTAGAGCTATATGTCCTGTGATTCTTTTCTGGGCTACCAGCTGGGCGAATCACCCCAGGGGCGGACAGACGCCCTTTACTGACCGCGGAGGTCAGTGGTTTCGGGGTCGCACAAACCTCGACCGTCAGGCGAAAGACTACCAGTGGAGCTTCCTGGGGCGGTCGCTCCGTCCGGTGGCCGCATTTTCCACCGCTTGTTTTTCCATAAGGACCGCATACAAGCGGTCTAGGGTCGGTCTGGGGGCGCCATATTTAACGGCGTCCTCATAATCCCTCTGGGCGCAAATGCGTGCCCAGGTTTGGTTTCCAGCCAAGGGTCTCACCCCCTCTCTGCCGCGAGTTGCGGCGATAGAAAAAGAGCTAACCCCCTTTCAGCCCATGCTTTTGTGCGAAGCATGACCAGGGTTTGATATCATTTGCGATATCTCACCAGGGTTAGCTCCACGAACAAAAGCTAATGAATATCATAACACGAACTGTAAAAAATAGCAACAATATATGGAAAATAATTACCTTTCCTCTGTTAATAAGTCCTTTTCGAACTGCACCATACCTTTATAGTCTGCGGAATACCCAGAGATGTCTGGCAGGTCTAGGGTGGTGATTTTACGCCAGACGATGCCGATAAGCCTGGCGAATTCAGCTAATTCCTCCTCGGAGAACGTATCTTCCAGGCTGAGGATATCGCCAGTTTTCATGTCCGGCTCGACGAACTGTAGGCGGGCGCCGGTGAAGCTGAAATTGCCATAATCACGTGATGACGTGACCAGGAGTTGATAGAACATCAGCTGCTGGCGGTATTTGTGGAGCTTGATTTTTTCGTAGTCAGACGTGCCCCTCCAGGAGTGCGATGGTTTGCCGGTCTTGTAGTCGGTGACGTAGATGGTTTTTTCTGTCTTGTCTATATCAACCAGGTCCAGCGATCCTGTCAAATGCGCTTGGCCAATGAAAGCATTTTGGTTGGCAAAACTCAGCTCAGCCAGCTGCTGCAGGGTGAAGCTGCTTTGCTTGACGTCCAGGAAAGCGGTCAGGACTGATTGCCCTTTTTCGGTGAACAGTTTGGTGTCATCTGGTGACAGATGTTGCGCTGCCAAGATCTGAGCGTATAAGCGCATAATTTCTGAGCGTGGCGGTAGCTTCCCGTCTGCAACAAACATATTATGTAGTTGCTGCAGACAGGCGTGAACCACGGTTCCATAGGCGGCGGATGGGCTTTTGGCTTGCGGGAAATGGAGCAAATTATTTAGCAAAAATCCTTGAGGTCCGCCATGTGAGACGTCCAAGAAATTATTTAGATGAGTGGCGGACAGTTTATAGTGCTGTAAGATTGGCGCCAAGACTTCCTGTAGTACTCCGTCGTGCGGCTCGGTCAGCCTGGCGCGCCAGTCGGTGAGCAGTGACTCGGTTGCGTCAGCAGTCTCGAAGGTGTCGATGGTCGATGTATCTAGTTGTAGCGAGCTTAGGAAACTGGCGATCAAATTATCTTTGCCGCCAGTGTCTGTGAGGCTATGACTGATGTGCAGGGTTTGCTTGGCACGAGTCATGGCGACGAAAAATAGGCGTAAACGCTCGTCGTAGTTGTTGCCTGCCGGTTGGAGTTGTAAGTTGGCTGGATAGCGGATGAGTCGGCTGCGTGCACGAACTTTCTCACCCCACATGTTGTCGGTCGCACCGATGATGAATACGTGTGGAAATTCCAAGCCCTTTGATTTGTGGGCGGTCATGAGATTGATTGAGCCTGATTTGTGTTCGGCGGCTGGTCTGATGCTGGTGAGGCGGGTATTGGTCAAATGGTGGAGATTGATAAACTGGAGAAGCTGTGTCAAGGTTGGCGTTGTGTCTGTGTAGTGGTCACGTAACTTCTGGCGCAAGGTACGCAGCGCTTCTAGGGTGGTGAGGTAGGCTTCCGGGTCTGACTGTAATTTTTCTGGTGAGAAATAATAGGCGTAGAGGGCGCGGTTGGTGGCGGTTTCGGTGAGGCCTAGTAGCTCGTCGATGTGTTCTTCGAGCGTGAGGTTGGGAGTATTTTTAGCCTGCTCTAGTAGCCACTGAGCCAATGGTTCGAATGTTGTTTGGGCGAGCATGGCTTCCAGCCAGAACTGTCGATTGCGCCAGGCTGCCAGGCTCAATTTCCAGATGTCAGTGGCGGTGAAGCCAAACGCTGGATGCGCCAGTAATTCTGGCAGTAAGCTGTTGGCAGTGGTTAGGTCATTGTTGTGAAGTGATACGACGATGCGCGCTACGAGCTCCAGCGCTTTGATGCTATCTAGTTCCAGGATGTCGTCGTGGTGTTCGTAGTTGACGCTGATATTGTTTTGATAGAGGTGAGGTAATAATTCAATCAGTTCATGATGTCGGCGAGATATGACGGCGATGTCTTCAGGTGGCGTGCCTGAGGCGATGAGCTCTGCAATTTGCTTAGCAACACCCGCCCTTTCATCCAGTGGTGCCATGAAACGGCTCAGTTTGACGGTGGCACCTGATGACGAGGCGTGGGGTGTTAGTTGTTTGGACAAATCAGGAATGGTATTTTCCAAGCGGTCGCTGCCTTGGGTGATGACACTGCGGGCGGTGGTGAGGATTTGCTCTGCCGAACGGTAGTTGTCAGTCAGGACGATGACGGCTGGGTCGTGATAGTGCTGGCGGAAGCGTTGAATGTTGCCAACGTTGGCGCCTTGGAAGCTAAAAATGGCTTGGTCGTCGTCACCGACTGCCATGATGTTTGGCTCAGGCTCGTCGCCGGTCAGATTGAATAATAGTTGTAGCTGTGCCAAGTTGGTGTCCTGAAATTCGTCAACCATGATGAACTGGTATTGCTCTTGGAGGTTGGCGCGCAGATCTGGCTGGTGTTTGCAGGCATCTAGCACATTTAAAATCATGTCGTCATAGTCAAACAGTCCACGCTGTGCCAGCGCACTGCGGTACTGGTCGTACACGTGAGTGACGGCACGCAGTTTAGTGATTGATTCACTGTCTTTTAAGACAAACTCCCCTGCTGCATTCTTCTTGCACCACGCATTTTTCCAGGCGGTGATGGGTTTGGTGGTGTCATTCTCCAAGGCCTCTTGTGCGGCGTTGGCCATGCTGAGCGCCAGAACGTTGGCGTACGGTGTGATGGCTGCTGGCAGAGGCTGCGGGGTGATGGCTGCTGCTATTTCTGCAACGTTGGCAAACGCTGGGATGGTCGATTTTTTGATGGTGGTTTGAAAAAGCTGTTTGATGGCTTCGGAAATTGCTGTAGTCGTTTGCTCCACATCGTCCAAAATATGTTGTATTTCTTCAGAGGTCAGACCGTTGCTTTTGAACTCGGAAATGGTTTTGAGCGTTTCTTTGAGGTAGATAAATTCGTCATTATTTTTGGCGTTGAGCGGATTGTCCCAACTCATGTCTTTGAAAATTTCTTGCAGAATTTGCTGTTGTGTCAGTTCGTCAGTTGGCTGCCGGTCTGCACCGCGGAAAAAATATTGTCGGTTGGTGTTGATAATTTCTGAGCCAAAGCTGTGGAAGGTGTGAATGGCTACTTTGTAGGCATCTTCACCAATGATTTGCTGCAATCGCTGCCGCATGTTCACCGCACCCGAATCAGTAAACGTTAAGCATAAAATATTGCTTGGCAAGGTGTCAGTTTGGCGCAATATGTGGGCAGCTCGCATGCTCAAGAGCTCGGTTTTGCCAGTGCCGGGACCTGCGATAACCAACAACGGTCCGTGAATTTTGTCGACAGCAGAACGTTGATTGGCGTTGAGGTTGGCGTAGCGTGTAGAAAAACCCATACTTACAGTATACGCGTGCGATTGAAAATGGTAAAATAAAGCCATGAAGCCTACAGTGACCGCGTCGGAGTTGGAAGCATTAATCAGCGAAGCCTTTGATGTTGATGTC
This sequence comes from uncultured Candidatus Saccharibacteria bacterium, assembly GCA_963526655.1. Taxonomy (GTDB): domain Bacteria; phylum Patescibacteriota; class Saccharimonadia; order Saccharimonadales; family Saccharimonadaceae; genus Nanosynbacter. The sequence goes on along the minus strand of CAUROB010000009.1, from coordinate 15,656 downwards.
TCAGTCAAGCGATTTATCTTGCCGTTGGCTGATGTTGGCCGTACGGCTCAAGCGACGGTATTTATGGCATCGAACAATCAATTGCTGCTCTATTTGCGCGCGTCGTCTAACATGACGCTAGCGGATGTCAAAAAAATAGCAGTGCGCATGGGACTTAGGCTGGACGAGTTCTATCCGCCGAAGTACCAGCCGGATTATTTTGATATTCTTGGTCGCCAAAAATTTCAAGAAGTGTTCCCTGGCATGACGGTACAGTCTGAGGAGGATTTGATTTTTTACCGAACATTGGCGCCATATAACCCTGCCCTGGCAGTGGTTTCAGAGATCAAAAATGGTGAAATCCATCAGTTTGATCCTGACGTTCACGGCGAATGGCGAGTGGGCGCGCGGTTTGCCTACAGGAAGGTCCGCGCCAAATAATGAACGGTTACTGGGAAATTATTCGTCGTAATTTGTTTTCGCCAATTGTCATTGCGATTTTCCTGCTGGCGGGTGCGTTGATTTATGCTCGGGAGTACCGCGATGCGTGGTTCATCTCAGTGGTGATTGTGGTGAACTCGTTGATTGGTATTGTTCAGGAAATTCGTGCCAAACGAGCGCTCAAGAAGTTGGAGTTGATGAGTCAGCCACGAGCACGGTTGTTGTCGGCTGATGGTTCCGTGACGGAAGTGGCGTATGATGCGTTGCAGGTTGGCGATAAAATCCAGCTGATTGCTGGTGATGAAGTGCCAGCAGACGTGGAGATGCTTGAGGTTAAAGGCTTGGAACTGAACGAAAGTATGTTGACTGGCGAATCGGCGGCCGTCGAAAAAAGTGTCGGCGACACGGCTTGGGCGGCGACCACTGTGTTGGCTGGCTCTGGCGAGGCTCGCGTCACAGCGGTTGGTGCGGACACGAAAGCTGGTGCCATCAGTCAAGTGCTGAAGCAGTACAAACCAGAACTGACTCCTCTGCAGCGAGCGATCCAGCGTGCCATTAGCTTTTTGACGTTTGGTGCGTTTGGGCTGGCGGCGTTGATATTCATCGCCTATATGACGTCTGGACAGGACTCGGTGCAGATATTAAAAACCATTACCTCGGCGGCCGTGACGGTTGTACCAGAGGGGCTGCTACTGGCAAGTTCACTATTGCTGGCGTTTGGTTCACTCAAATTAGCGCAAGCCAGAGTCTTGCCGCAAAAATTGTCAGCTATCGAGGCCATGGCGCTACTCAATTTGTTGTGTGTCGACAAAACCGGCACGCTTACCAGCGACGAAGTGACGTTGGAAAAAATCGTTGCTTTGGGTAGTGGTGATCAATCAGATGAAACGCTTTCGGGGATTGTTGCCTTGATCGCTGAGCAAACTAGTGGCGGTAATATCACTGGCCAAGCCATCTTGGAAGCAGCCACGCCGCTCAAGGACGCCAAAATCATTGACGTTATGGCGTTCTCATCGGCGCGTAAAATGGCAGGGCTGCGGTTTGAGTTTGAGGGTGAAACTCACACGGTCGTCATGGGCGCACCAGAGTTTGTCACAGAGCTGGCGCCAGTCGATGCAATGGGCCAGCGCCAGATCAACGAATGGGCTGATGAGGGTCTGCGCGTGCTGCTGCTGGCTGAATTTGATGATTCTCGGAGCGCTTTGAAAGACTTGCCTATCAGTTCTGGCCGTGCTATTGGTGCGGTGATTTTGCGTAATTCGCTGCGTGATGGTGTCCAAAAAACCGTACAATTCTTGCAAGACCAAGGCGTCAGTATTCGCGTGATATCTGGTGATAATCCACGGACAGTGCAGTTCATCGCTTCGGCGGCTGGCATCAATAATTCCGAAAAAGCCATCACTGGTGTGGCGCTGGCTGCGTTGAGTGACAAAGATTTTATCAAGGCGGCGGACGAACATGTCATATTTGCTCGGGTGCATCCAGAACAAAAGGAGCGGCTGATTGCGCACTACAAAAGCCAGGCCTTGTTCACGGGTATGGTCGGTGACGGTGTTAATGACGCATTGGCACTGAAAAAAGCTGATCTTGGTGTGGCTATGCACGCGGGTGCACCAGCGTCGCGTCGTGTCTCAGACATTATTTTGTTGAACAATTCATTCACGTCTTTGCCGCTTGGTATGCGGCTGGGCAACAGAATCATGCAAGCAATTGAAGTCATCGCCACTCTGTTCTTCCACAAAATTATGTACGGTGTGGTGCTGCTGATGTGTACGCTGTCGCTGGGCATGGTCTATCCATATCAGCCGCGTCACATCACCTTCATGAATATTTTCTTGGTGACGTTGCCAACTCTGATGTGGACATTTTTCCCGCCTGTACCGAACCATCGCATCAATCCTCGCCTGTTTTGGCGCCATACGCTGGTCAGCGTGATGCCCATTGCGCTGATCACGGGACTGACAGTGGCGTTCACCTATTGGATTGGCTCTACCGTCTTTCCTGACCGTCCTGAAGAAGTCGCCACCATGACAGTGCTGACAGCGACGTTCTATGGCGTCTATCTGGTATTTTTAGTTGGACCAATGCTGGGCGTTACTTTAACGCGCAACGCCAGAAAAGCGCGCTTGCTGTACATGTTGGCGGTGAGTGTTGTGGCGGCTGGTAGCTTTGGCATTGGCCCGCTTCGCCGATTTTTCGACTTCACCAAGCCAGATATCATTGTGCTACTACCGGCGCTTGGCGTCATCGTCCTGGCGGCAATCTTACAGTGGTGGCTCGCACTGCGCGCTGGCGTGAAAGTCAGATCTTCGCAGTCTTAATGCGGCATCTTGTCCAAAACCACCAGATTCTCAATGTGTGGTGTGCGCGGGAAGAAATTGTAGCCCCGATGATGCACGATGCGATAGTTCTCACTGAGTAAAGCAACGTCTCGAGCTTGGGTAACGGGGTTGCAACTCAGGTAGACGATTCGCGGCGGTAATTGTTCCAATAAGCGGTTGATGACGTCCGCATGCAAGCCAGCCCGTGGCGGATCGACGATGATGAGATTGTCAGGATTGATATAATCAAGGGCCTGTTCACTGGCTGCCAAGACGGCTTTGGCATTGTTTTCGCGTCCCAAAGTGTGAATATTGCGCTGCATTTCCTGGACGGCATGTTCGTTAATTTCTACCAAAGTGACATGTTCTCCGCCGATAGTGAGGCCGATAGTGCCAACACCCGAATACATATCAACAGTTGATAGAGCGTTATTTGACTCTACTGACGCGGTACGAATCCACGCTGCCATGTCCGTGAGCGCCTGTTCATATACTGGCAGGTTGACTTGGAAAAATCCTTCGGCAACATAGCGAAACGGAACGTCTAGTATCTCGTCAGTGAGAACGGTGTCGCCAAACGCCGCTAGCCGTTCGGTGATGACGCTGGCGGGGCTTTTGGGGTTAGAATAGATGATTTCGCCGCCTTGGGCTGATAGTGCGGCTGCTTCTTCGGCGGTGATGATATTTTCCAGGCGGTCTTTGAGGTACAATTGCCAAATGCACTTTCCTGACTGGTTGCATCTGATGAGTACTGTTTTGAGGTTGCGTGCGGTGACTGGTTTGGTACGCAGTAAGTCGCGAATTTCTACGGCTAATGTGTTGATCTCGGGACGAGCGAGTGAGGTGCCGTCGACGGTGATTTTACCCTTTGAGCCGCGCCGGAAAAACGCCAAATCAAGGGTGTCGACTCCTGAGTCTGGGTCTGTGTCGCTATACCAGCTGTATTCAACTTTGTTACGATACGCCAGTTGCTGTTCGTCTGTATAGACCGTCGGTGCAGTCGGTAAGGTAACGTGATGTAGCCTAAACGCTTCGGCGATCAACTGGGCTTTGTACTGCTGCTCTGCTGAAAAGTTCATAATTTGCCAGGGGCTAGTGCTCAGGTAGCTGTCTGGATCGACTGGCGTGACGCGCTCAGGACTAGCGTGATGAACTTCAGTTACGACGCCTTCGACAAACTTTGATTTTTTCTTGGTCACCCTGATAGTCACTTGTTCGCCTGGCAATCCACCCCATACAAACGCTTTGCGTCCATCTGCCAGTGTGCCGATAGTCTGGCCGCCGCCCACGATGTTTTCCAGGGTTAAGGTTGCAGTTTGCGCTTTCTTCATTGCCCTATTGTACCCCAAACTAGGCGCATTTGGAAAATGACCAAACGCTAGGGCAAGGTATGATTAGAAATCGCAATTCTCAGCGGCTGGCGCTGGCGTGTTCCACCACATCGCTAGGATGCCTTTGCCGACGCGACATTTGGTGCCGTTAGCTCGGTACATCAGTAGCCCATAGCGATTGTCAGGGCTTTTGTTGACGGTGTATTCGTAGTGTTTGCCGCGCCAGTCTGTCGGTAATTCTTTGAGATATTTTGGTACTAACAGCGGATTGAGTTCGCCAGCATCGCACGTCCGGTTGGTCGCCGAGCTGTATTTACTGCAGGACGCAGGCCACGGATATTCTCCATTTTGGCTGTAATATTCTTCGACGGCGTTTTGGATGGTTAATAATTCAGTCTTGCTTTCATTGTTAATGGCGTCTTCGCGGGCAGCGCGCCATGCTAGGCCACCGAGGGTCATCAAGATACCGAGGACTAAGACGACGACTAATACTTCGACGATTGTAAAACCATAGTGCTTATGCATAGTTTGATTATACGGCGGTGTTGGCAGATTGGCAAGCTTGGTATCTCTGCCCTGATGTGGTACAATGTTAGACGTAGTTGCGCTCACGCGTTGCTCATATTGGGCCGTCGCCAAGTGGTAAGGCACCAGGTTTTGGTCCTGGCATTCGGGGGTTCGAGTCCCTCCGGCCCAGCCAAGCTGTATATTAACCGTCTAGCCAGAAGTGGTTGGGCGGTTTTATTTCCCTTTTGCTCTTACGCTTGTTATTCTATGATATTATTACAGGGTTTATAATAAAGATATTGCATGTCTGGTGAAGTTATTAACAGAAAGGAAAAAGATGGAAATTAACAAAGTTGCGCTAAAAGCGTTTTATGAGCTTCATAAAGAGGACTATTTTCGGCGACGGTATTCTGGCGATGCTAAGCTGTGGGATGAATTATATAAATGGGATATTCTGCCTCGTCTTAACAAGGAGTTGGCGCAGTACCAATCAGTTACTAAAGAGTCAGTTGCAGAGGTTGCGCGCATCCTGACACACCACACAAGTGCTAGTAATTTTGCTAATTGGCGGGATATTGATGATTTGAAAGATTTTTTACAACGGCCGAATGCTCATATTGTCATTGATGAGTTATGGCGTGCAACACCTGAGTCTGTCGATCAGCATATTGATAGCGCTGGGGAGATGACACAACTCTTGATGTCAGACAAAAAATTTGCTCCATCCACCTGGGCTTACCTACTCGCAGCGCGTGACTGTCATTCATTTGCGCTCTATCGTGATACTGTCATGAGACAGGTCGCTGAAATATGTGGTATAGATAAGCCCGCTGCTGTATCTCAAGGTAAAAAATACGCCCTGGTAAATGATGCGGCGCTATATTTAGGTGAGCTAATGCAGCGTGATGTTGTTGAGGCGCCGTATTTACAGGCACTGAATGGTCAGGATTTTTTGTGGGTTGTGTTGATGTACGGTAGCGTACAAGATAGTTAATATTGCCTTACCCCTTTACTATTCCTTGTCAAATACTTATGCCATTCAGAGACGACAATTGGGATGATGAATGATATCAGGCTGATGATGATCATGTCACTGAGGGCGACGTGCGCGATGTGGAGGATTTCACCGAGCGGGCCGAAAAAGACTAGAATTTGCAGAACGATAGATAGACTCATGCCGGCGTAGAAGCTCTTGTTCATGACTTTCAGGCGTTTCAACAGTGACTCGTCATCAGAGCGAGCATTGAAGGCATTGGCCCACTGGCTGACCACCAGGGCGATGAAGGCCATGGTTTGGGCGTACGCATGTCCTTGCCGTTGCTCGAAGAATATGTAAACTGCCAAGGCGATGGCTGACATGGTGCCGGCGACGATAACCATTCGCCAGACTATCATGTGGTTCAAAATTGGAGCATCTGGCTTTTCGGGCGGACGGTTCATAATTCCCTTCTCTGTTGGCTCCAAGCCAAGCGGGATGACCATCGAAGTGTCAGTGACCAGATTTACCCACAAGATTTGCACTGGCTCTAGTGGCGTTTTGATGCCAATCAGGAGCGCGCCAATCATGGTGATCAGTTCACCGGTGTTGGTCGACAGCAGATAAAACAACATACGGCGGACATTGGCGATGATGGTTCGCCCTTCGCGCATGGCGTCGATGATGGTTTTAAAATTATCGTCCAGCAAAATAATGGCTCCGGCGTCGCGCGCAATGTGTGAGCCCGAACCCATAGCCACGCCAATGTGGGCGTTACTGAGCGCTGGCACATCATTGACGCCGTCCCCTGTCATGGCGGTGATGTGGTGCTTTTTGAGAATGGTCAGCAAGCGGTATTTTTGCTCGGGGATGACGCGGGAGAAGACTTTGGTTCGCTCGACGATTGGGTCAAGCTGTTCATCTGTCAGTTTGTTCATCTGTCGGCAGTCAAACACCTCATCACGGTCCTTGACCATGCCTAGTTGGTGTCCAATTTGATAGGCTGTTTCGAAATGATCGCCGGTGATCATACGTACGGATACGCCAGCTTTTAGAGCAGCGCGAATTGCTCGAGGTGCTTCTGGGCGCAAGACGTCGCTGACTGCTACAAAACCTTCAAAGGTTAATTTTTTGCCTTTCAATTCGTAAAATTCATGAACTGGGTGTGCTGATGTGTAGGACGCCAGTCCGATGACTCGCTGTCCCTTGGCGGCAAATTCTTCCAGAGCTGCCAGGGCTTGTTTTTTGACAGCAGCAGTCACTTTGCAGGCCGCTAAAATCTGTTCAGGTGCGCCTTTGAGGTATAGCTGAAAATCCTTGCCATGATGCCACACGGCGGCGGACATGCTGAAATCTTGATTGAACGGTATGTCACGAAACGGCGAATTTTTGACTTGGACGCCATGTGTGCGTACAAATTCTTCCAGCGCAATATCAAGCGGGTCGTGGCTTTTGGCGTCGCCACGGTTGATGGTGTGGGCGATGATATCGATGACGGCTGCATCATCAGGTGACCAAGTTTCTTGGACCGTCAATTTATTTTTGGTCAGCGTGCCAGTTTTGTCTGTGGCGATGGTAGTGATGACGCCGATGGTCTCGATGGCTCGCATCTGATGTACCAAAGCTTTTTTGGCAGCCATGCGCCGCATTCCCAGAACCAGCACAACAGATATGGCAATTGGTAGACTCTCGGGAACGGCGCTGACAGCCAGAGCCATGACAAAGCGCAGGCTCTCCAGAACGTCCATGCCGCGCAGCAGGCTGAGCCCAAAAGCTACGACACTGACGGCAGCAACAACAGCGATGATTCTGGTGATCAAAACGTCGATTTTTTGCTGGACGGGACTTTGGGTATTTTGTCGTTTTGACAGTGTGGCAAGGTTGCCGAACTCGGTGTTGTTACCAGTGGTCACCACGACGCCAGTACCAGTGCCACTGATGATGAATGAGCCTTGAAACAACATGTTGGTTTGCTCGTACAATTCTTTATGACCCTCGAGTACGTCCGGTTTTTTGCTGATGGGTAATGATTCGCCAGTCAATTGTGATTCGTCGACCCGCAAGTTGGCTGTTCGGAGGAGTCTGATGTCTGCCGGGATTTTTTCGCCTTCAGCTAGGGTGATGATGTCGCCAGGTACCAATTGTGAAGCGTCGACGCGAGCCGTGTGATTGCCGCGTAGTACGTCAACCTTTTGTACGCTGCGTTTGGATAGGCTGCGGAGAACCCGGTCAGTCGAAAACCGCTGGACGTAGAAAATGATTGCTGAGATGGCGATGATCACTAAAATGATGACCGCGTCAATGTGATCGCCGTGCCACAAACTGATGACTGCAGCCACTCCTAGCACCAGCATGAAAATATCCAAAAACGGTTCTACAATCTTTTTCCAGAGCGGCTCGGATTTGATTTTGATAACGTTGATGCCGTACTGTTTTTGGCGGCGCTTAACCTCTCTGGCCGTTAGCCCATATTCATTTGTGCGCAATTTTTTCAGGGTTTCGTGAGCGGGCGTGGCGTAAAATGTCATACTTCATAGTATAAAGCAAAAAGCATAAGCGGTCTATTCGTACTCTTTGGCTACTGCACGTATTTTTTGGCGCGAGCTTTGTCGACCTGAACTGTTTCGAAGACAGTTTTGGCCATTTGGTCAAAGGCGTTTTTGCCTTCGGCGTTGTAGCGGCCAGCTCCCTGCAATATCACGCCGTCCTTTTCAAAATAGTAAAAGAAGGTTACGTAGCTTGTTGGGTCACTTTGCGGTGCTGTGTGCCGTACTTCTTTGGAATTGTACTTGGTGATTTGGTCGTATTTGTGGGTGCCAGCCTTTACATAGTAGTCATCTGCAGTCGCCTGCTCTAGTGTTTTAGAGGTGGAAACAGGACGAACTGTGAGGCTGATTTGGACATTGTTTCTGGTGCCAACAAAGGTGATTTTGTCATCAGCGCTGGACCGTTGGGTGATGCTGAAGCCATCGATTTCATTGGCGAACTTATTCACCTTCACGATTTCTCGGTCATCTGAGGTGTATTCTTGGTCGGGCGCTTGATAATTGCTGTCATACCTGACAGACTTGACTAATGACTGGATACTGGATGATTCAAACAAGGTTTTACTACCCGAAGCATTGCTGATGTTTTCAATGTCTAGGTGGAGTTCGTACCACTCTTGGTCGCGCTGAACTAGTGGTATTTTGACGATGTAGTGATATGAATTGTCATCATAGGCGTAGCCTCCCAGTGCGCCAGTGGCTTTGTCAGCTTTGAGCTCAGTGAAGTTGCCTCGTTTTTTGGCGGCCTCGAGGTCGTTGGCGCGGCTGGCTTTCCCGACCTGGGCAATCTTGGCGGTGATGGTGTACGTCTCGCCCTTGTCTTTGATGGTCATGGTTGGAAAGCGCGGACGCTCTTCGCTTTTGATCTCGTACGAATACTGGTCTTTTGGCAGCAACATAGTAGCAGCGATGTTATAGCCATCAGAAGCGAAATGAACCGTGTTGGCTGCCAGACGCTGATTGATCTGCTCTTTTTGATGGTGATTATAAAATATGATTCCTAGGATACTGACTGCAATGACAAATAAGCCAATGAAAACGCCAATGAAAATCTGTTGTTTTTGTCTTCTACGCATAAGCGGTATTATATTTTGTTTATGCTAAATTGTCAATTTTACCAAAAGAGCTTCCGCCATGATGACGGAAGCTCAAAGGGGGCGTGGTGGTTCGTAGTTATCGGATAGCGACCAGCTGGGCGTGCTGCAGTTTGACGCCAGCGCACCAGGAAACGGTGTCCTTGGGGCGCTTGTCTAGTAGGCTGCGACCCAACGGGCTGTCTATGGATATGCGGCCGTCTGTCGGATTGGCTTCCAGACTGTCGACTAGTATGTAGTGAAGCATGCGGCCTTGCTGATCGACTAAGTCAACGATTGAGCCCAGAGCGACACGCAAGCGGTCACGTTTGCGTGGCAGTGGCTTGGCGTTCTTTAGCATGTGGCGTAAATTGGCCAATTTACCACTGACGAGTTCCAGGTTCATGATGACTTCATTGCGCTGCAATTTATCGTCGCGGGACTTAGCGCGACCAATTTCACGCAAGGTGAACTGGAGCGTTTTTTCTTGTGATTCTAACTGAGAAATTTCTTTGTGTAATTCTTTAAAGCCTTTTTGACTGAGATGCGTCGTTCGTACATTACTCATAGTACCCCTTTCCCGGTTGCTTACCCAACCGACACTATCTAGTACATCATGCCTACCTGAAAAATACCTGAAATTTAGCGTTTTGGCAGCGAAAGTGTAAATGTCGTGATTTTTCCAGGGGTGGATCGTGCAGAAATATGCCCACCCAAAGCACGCGTTAGTTGATGTGCTAGGCTGAGCCCCAGTCCGTAGCTGTTGGCGTGTTGCTGGCCGCTGTAAAATCGTTCAAATATGTGCGGCAAATCCTTGGCGTTGATACCTGGGCCATGGTTGGCGACGGTGATGATGACGGTCGTCTTGAGAGGTTTGATGGTGAGGCTAATGGGTGAAGTGTTGGGGCTGTGCTTGACAGCATTGTCCAGAAGCACTGCAATCACCTCTCGCACTGCTGGCCGATTCATGGTGACTACCAAGTCGTCGGGGGCGTGCAGCGTCACCCGCTCCTTGCCTGGCCTGGAACTAATCAGATTGTTGGTTAACTCTACCAGGTCAAATTTTTCGATGTTGGACGAGAGCTGCCGTTCGCTGTGGGATAATTCTAAAAGCATGGTGGCGAGTTCGTTTAGACGATTGATTTCCTCAAGGTTGCTTGCGAGTGTTTGTCGCAGCTCTGACTTGGGCGTTTTGGGGTTGTGTAGTGCCAGCTCGGCCTCGGCTTTCATGATGGCCAGTGGTGTGCGTAGCTGATGACTGGCATTAGCGACAAAGCGTGATTGGGCTTGATGGGCAGCTTCGATTGGCTCTAAGGTACGCTGTGCCAATAGATAAGCGATGACGCCACCGCCGAGCAAGACCACCAGGTTGAGATATGCCAAACTGATGATGAGATTGGCGTCGGTGGCTTCCATCTGCTCACTCAGCGGTTTATCTAGCGAACTACCGCTGACCAGCCCCCGCTTGACGGCGAAACCTTGCAAGCGAGCGTCAATTTCCGAACGCGCAATATTAAAGATGATGCCGCTAAACAGCAGACTGACCATCATCAATATCAACAGATACCAGCTGGCTAGTTTGATGGTGGCGGAGGTAAATAGTTTCACGCGCCAGCCTCCACTTTATAGCCGAAGCCACGCACGGTGTGAATTAGTGGGCGGCGAAATGGTTTGTCGATTTTCTTGCGTAGCTGTTTGATGTAGGCCTCAACGTTGTTGGGTAGAATATCAGCGTCAAAATCCCACACATGGGCGATCAGCGTTTCTTTACTCAAGGTCTGACCAGGATGGCGCATCAAATATTCTAATAATGCAAATTCTTTGGCGGTTAACTCAATGGTTTTACCACTGCGTTTGACGGTGCGCTGGGTTTGATTGAGCGTCAGATCAGCAACGGTCAATTCGTCATCATGTGTCAAAGGCGGTCGCCTCAGGAGTGCCCTGACGCGGGCGGTCAGCTCATCGATAGCAAATGGTTTGACCAGATAGTCATCGGCGCCGACGTCCAGACCAAAGGCTTTGTCTTCGGTCGTACCGAGCGCCGTCAGTAGCAAGATAGGCATTGTTTTGTTGGCTTGACGCAGTGAGGTGATGATATCGGTACCGCTCTTGCCTGGTAGCATGCGGTCCAGTACCAATAGGTCATATGGCTCAGTTTCTGCCATAGCTAACCCCTCTTCTCCGTCATGAACCATGTCGACGGCATGACCTTCGGATCGCAGTGCGGCGGCGATAACTCGGGCGATTTTTCTTTCGTCTTCGACGACCAATAGTCTCATACGCCCATTATACCCTGGTTTTCTGAAAAAGCCCTGAATGCTATAATTGACAGTGACAATAACCAAGGAGGTGTATGGGTAAAGAGGTAAATCCCATTATTCAGATCAAAAACTTTAGTATGAAGTTTGGCACCAAAACTGTCATCAAAGACTTGAGCTTTGAAGTGATGCGCGGCGAAGTGTTCGGATTTTTGGGTAGTAATGGTTCAGGAAAAACCACGACGCTTAGGGCACTGTTGGGGCTATACGAGCCAACGGCTGGTGAGCTGCTAGTTGATGGCAAACCGTATGCAGTTGAAGATGGCGTCAAGCTAGGCTATCTCCCGGAAGAGCGCGGTTTGTACAAAAAAGAAAAAGTCATTGACACGATGATTTACTTTGGTCGCTTGAAAGGTTTGAGCCAGGAAGAGGCTCGCGATTTTTCAATCAAGTATTTGGAGCGAGTGGGCTTGAGCGATAAGGCAAAAACGCGGCTGGACAAATTATCAGGTGGTCAGCAGCAAAAAATTCAGCTGGGCGTGACCATCATGGGTGACCCAGAACTGCTCATTTTGGACGAGCCAACCAAGGGCTTTGACCCAGTCAACCGCCGACTACTGATGAATATCATTGAAGAGCGACAAAAAGCCGGCGCCACCGTGGTGTTCGTGACCCATCAAATGGAAGAAGTCGAGCGCTTGTGCGACAAAGTAGTTCTCCTGAAAGATGGCAATGCAGTAGAATACGGCACCGTGGCGGATATCAGAAAGAAATATGGCGGTAAGAGCCTGGATGATATTTTTGTGAAGATTTACGGCGGCGAGGAAAAGGAGGCGGTCAATGCGTAACATGTACAATTTGGGAACGGTGGTTAAATTTGAGATCATGCGCATGCTGAAGAAATTCAGCTTTTGGGCAATGGCGCTCGGCTTCCCGCTGATGTTTGCTGCTATTTTCGGCATCGTCTTTTGGTCAAATCAAGCCACTATGGAAGCTACCAAAAAGCTTCAAGAACAAGATTTTAAAGTAGCCATCGTCGACGACTCAGGCGTCGTTAACTCACAATTGGCTGAGCAGATGAAGCTGGAAAAATTAAGTAACAAAGACCAAGGTATTCAGCGTGTCAAAGACGGCAGTTTGGACGGATTTATTTACTTCCCTGCTAACTTGGAACAGAACGCCGTACAGACCTATGGTAAAGATGTCGGTATGTTCCAAAATAGCCGCTATTCTGCGGTGGCTGAGACGTTGTTGACTGCTTCGATTGAGGGGAAAATAGATCCACAGTCCAAAGCAATCTTGCAAAAGAAAGTAAAAACGGAAACGACTACCTACCGTAACGGTGTTGAATTTGATGGCGTGAAGGAAATGATTGTACCGGGCTTTTTCTTGGTGCTGTTCTATATGCTGATCGCCTTCTTTGGTGGGCAGATGCTCAACAGTACGGTTGAGGAAAAAGAAAACCGTACAGTGGAAATGCTACTGACGACAGTCAAGGCTAAGACGTTGATTACTGGAAAGATTTTGGCGATGATCTTACTGGCGCTGATTCAGGGATTGGTTATCATTGTGCCGGTATTGGTGCTGTACTTCACCCTAGGTCAAAAGCTGCACATACCGTCGTTGGATTTGAGTAATTTGGTGTTTGATCCAGTGAGAATTGGTATCGCTCTGGGAGTATTTGCTACTGGTTTTATGATGTTTACTGGTCTTTTGGTCGCGGTTGGAGCCATGATGCCAACAGCCAAAGAGGCATCCTCCTGGTTTACTATTGTCATCCTTGCCCTATTTGCTCCACTGTATGGTGCTAGTGCATTTGTATCATATCCAGATTCACCATTTGTGCAGTTTTTCAGCTATTTCCCATTGACTGCACCAATTCCACTACTGCTCCGCAATGCCGTCGGTAACTTGCCAGTTCACGAGGCGGTTATCGCCGTGGCTATTTTGGCAGCCAGTGCTTTTGTGGCGGTTGTGGTGGCGGTCAAACTGTTCCGCTACGGTGCCATGCAGTATGACAGCAAATTGTCGCTGTCGGTCTTGCGTGCTCGGCGCGATGAAGCGGCGAAAAGCTAATCATTAAATACACAGTATAATGCGAGGCGTTCAGTGGTTGGGCGCCTCGCGTTGCTTGCGCTACTCGGTATAAGATTGTACAATGTTACCTATGAAAGTACGTATTGAAATAGACACAAAAACATTTGTGCGGTTCTGGCTGGTGGTGATTGGTTTTGGGCTGGCAGGAGTAGCAATTTATTCGGCAAAGAGTGCGCTGATTCTCCTTGGTATCTCCTTGTTCTTGGCTCTGGCTTTGAACCGGCCCGTTTCGGCCCTGGCGAAGCTGCTGCCTGGCAAAAGCCGCCTGGGCGGTACAGCGTTGGCATACGTTATGTTGGTGACGTTACTGGGCTGTGTAGCGTGGTTTGCAGTGCCGCCAATTGTCCAGCAGTCCGCCAAGTTTGTTGAGAGCGTGCCGAGCTTGGTTGATCAAGCTGGTTCGCAGTGGCACGGCATCAATGAGCTGATCGATAAAAATGGCTGGCGCCCACAAGTTGACGCGACATTGAACAACTTGAAGCAACAAGCTTCCTCGTGGGCAGCCAGTGCTGGCACTAACTTGATCTCAAGTGTAGGTTCGCTGGCGTCATTCCTTGGTTCCCTGTTCTTGGTGCTGGTTTTGTCATTTTTGATGCTGCTGGAAGGTCCGATGTGGATGAAGCGCTTGTGGGGACTCTACAACGACCAAAGCAAGATGGAAAATCACCAAAAGTTGGCCGGACAGATGTACAATGTCGTCACAGGGTATGTATCTGGACAATTGACGGTGTCAGGCATCGACGCTGTACTGTCGGGGGTGGTGGTGTTCTGTTTGAGCTTGGCGTTTCCAGCCATTGATTCAAACTTGGCGATGTTGACTGTCATGGTCACCTTCATCTTGACACTTATCCCGATGTTTGGTGCTACCCTAGCTGGCCTGTTGATCGCGTTGCTGTTGTCCTTCAACAACGTCACCGCTGGTATCATCTACGCCGCCTACTTCATCATTTACCAGCAGATTGAGAACAATTTCATCGCGCCATCAATTCAGTCAAAGAAATTAGAGCTTTCGGCACTGATGGTGTTGTCATCAGTGACCATCGGCCTCTACGTTGGTGGGCTATTGGGAAGCTTGATCGCCATCCCGGCGGCCGGTGTGGTCAAGGTCCTACTAGAAAACTACCTGGAGCAAGCCAAGAAAAATCGCCTTGAAAGTAAAAAGTCGCTCAACAAACTTGTGAAGAAAATCAAAAACGAAGATTAATCAGTGCACTTCATGAGGTTAGCCCGCTTGGTCATGTCGGCGGGCTATTTCCATGTCCAGACACTGCCACTTGGCGTGTCGCGAATAGTGATGTCAGCTGCCAACAGTTCGTCGCGAATGCGGTCAGACTCTTGCCAATCTTTCTCAGCCCGTGCCCCACGCCGCTGGATAATTAGTCTCTTCAGATCGTCAGTGATATCAGGGGTTGATGCCGCCAAATCTAGGCCCAAAACCTCATCAATAATTTCGATCAATTGCAGCAAGCCACCGCGGTGAATTTTCTCTAGTGGCGCGTGATCCAATCGTGAAAACGCTTCGTCGATCAGTGCCATGGCCCCTGGCGTATCCAAGTCATCATTCAGTTTTTCAACCAGCGCCTGCCGCGCCGCCAGTAGCGACACGGTGCCTTCCTGTTCATCTTTCTCATCGTCATCATCCAGTGTGTCGTGCGTCTGGTGCCGCAGCGCCGCATAGCCGCGCCAATGATCCAACCGCGCCTGGGCTGCCTCCAAAATTTCCCACGTGAAGTTGCCCTCGGTTTGGTAATGCTTGCTGAGGATGGCTAGCTTAAAGGCCATCGGACTAAAACCGCGCGCCGTGATATCGCTGAGGGTGATGATGTTACCGAGCGACTTGCTCATCTTGCGGCCGTCAACTTTGATGTGGTTATTGTGCAGCCAAATTTGAGAGAATTGCTGCCCAGTCAGGCTCTCGCTCTGAGCAATTTCGTTGGTATGATGCACCGGAATGTGGTCGATGCCGCCAGTGTGAATGTCGATTGCATCACCCAGCGTCTCCCGAGCGATGGTCGAACATTCCAGATGCCAGCCCGGAAAGCCGACGCCCCATGGGCTGTCCCACTCCATGTCGCGCTTGGTGTTGGTCGGTGAAAATTTCCAGACGGCGAAGTCGGTGATGTTGCG
>CAUROB010000008.1:0-24184 GCA_963526655.1 uncultured Candidatus Saccharibacteria bacterium | reverse complement strand
TGAGTCAAGCACTGTACCGCAAATATCGCAGTCGTAGCTTGGACGAGGTGTTGGGGCAAGATCACGTGACCAACATTTTGCGCCGAGCGCTGGAGCAGGGGAAAATCGCCCATGCGTATTTGTTGACGGGTCCGCGCGGCGTGGGAAAGACCAGCGTGGCGCGCATTTTGGCGCATGAAATTAATAAGCTGCCGTATGATGAGGAAGCCTCGCACCTGGATATCATTGAAATTGATGCCGCCAGCAACAACGGCGTCGACGACATCCGCGCCCTACGTGAAAAAGCTCAGGTCGCACCCGTTTCCGCACCAAAGAAAATCTACATCATCGACGAAGTTCACATGTTGTCCAAGCCTGCCTTCAACGCGCTATTAAAAACCCTGGAGGAACCACCAGCGCACGTAGTATTCATCTTGGCGACCACCGACGCCGACAAGCTGCCCGCCACCATTCTCAGCCGCGTCCAGCAATTTTTCTTTCACCCCATCTCAGTCGATGTCATGGCACGCCAGCTGATGGCCATCGCCGAAAAAGAAGGCTTTGCCATCGAGACAGACGCTGCTCGGCTGATCGCCGAGCGCTCGCGCGGCGGGTTTCGCGACGGTATCAGCATGCTTGATCAATTATCAATTTTAGCCACGCCCGACCAGCCACTGACCGTCGCCATGGTTACGGAATATTTGGGCTTGAGTGACGCAGCCACGCTAGAGAAGCTGCTTGATTTATATCAATCAGAGAACAGCGCTGACATCCTTAGAATCCTGCAAGAACTAGAGCAAAGTGGCATCAGCCCGACTGTGGTGTCGCACCAGCTATCGTCAATCGCTCGCGCCAGACTGAGTACAAACCCAGGTCTTGTTGAACTCATCCAGCAGCTCATCGAGGTTGATCGCCACCCGCACCCAGACCTGAAACTATTGACTATTTTCATGCAACATCACGCCCAGCCAGTTAGGCCGAAGAAGACAGTTGCCCAAGCTGTCACGACAACGCCAACCGTCATTTCGACACCAGCCAAGCCAGCGTCATCAGCAGAAAAGTCACCAAAAAGCCAAAGCACCAAATCAACTGAGCCAGTGAAAAAAACGCCCGAAAGCCAAGACACCAAACCAGCTAAAAAGTCGTCCACGAAACCACGTAAATCTAGCACACCGCTGGAACTGGACTGGCACAGGGTAATCGAACAAGCCAAGGAAAAATCAGTCGGCCTGTCGTCACTGCTCCAAAAAAGTCAGTGGGCGTTTGACGGAGATAAACTGACTATTTTTGCCGGCAGTGCGTTCTACAAGAAAAAATTGGATGATGCCAAAAATCGGCCACTACTGGCAGAAATCATCACCGCGGAGGCGGGGATAGAGCTAGAAATTGATATAATTGGAGAGAAGAAACCACCTGAAGACGAAAAATTGGCGGAAATCGCTGCTATGATGGGCGGTGGCGAAGAAGTGAAGTTGGAGGAATTATAAATGAGTGAAGCAAGTCAACATACATCATCTGGTAAACTGCCGCCCCAAAATTTGGATGCCGAAAAGAGTTTGCTGGGCGCGATCTTGATCGACGAAGAAGTTTTGGCAGATGCGACCGAACACGTGCATCCTACTGATTTTTATGATAAAAATCACGGACTGATCTTCGCCGGGATGATGCGCCTGTTTGAGAAGCACAAGCCAGTTGACCTCTTGACTTTGACTGATGAACTGAAGCGTAAGGACGAATTGGAGCTCATTGGCGGCTCGGCATATCTGACAGAGCTCACCAACTACGTGCCGACCGCTGCGCACGCTGAAGCATACGCTGAAATGGTGGCGCAAAAAGCAGTGCGGCGCCGACTCATCAAAGCCAGTGCTGACATCACTGAGCTCGGCTATGACGAATCGACAACAACCCAGGAGTTGTTAGAAAAGGCCGAAGCTGAACTATTCAGCGTCTCCGATCAATCACTCAAGCAAGACTTGATTAGCCTGGAAAATATTCTGACTGACAGCTTTGACCGAATCGAAGAGCTACATCGTAACAAAGACACACTCCGTGGCATTCGCACTGGTTACCGCGACCTCGACAACATGACCGCCGGACTGCAGCGTTCCGACTTGATCATCCTGGCGGCTCGCCCAGCCATGGGTAAGACTACACTGGTGACCAACTTGGCGTACAACGTGGCGACAATTGAGAAAAAGCCGGTGCTGTTTTTCAGCTTGGAGATGAGCAAAGAGCAATTGGTTGACCGCATGCTCGCAGACGCCTCAGGTGTTGACAGTTGGAATATTCGCACCGGAAACTTGAGCGATAATGATTTTGCCAAATTATCTGAAGCCATGGGCGAGATGGCGGAGGCGCCGATTTACATCGATGATACACCGGGCCTCAGCATTTTGGAAATGCGTACCAAAGCTCGCCGTTTGGCACATGAAGGCGAAATTGGCCTAATCATCGTCGACTACTTGCAGCTGATGCAGGCCACCAACAATCACAACGGTAACCGCGTCCAGGAAGTGTCAGAAATTTCCCGCGGCCTGAAGTTAATTGCCCGTGAGCTTAACGTGCCGCTGATCGCCCTGAGCCAGCTGAGCCGTTCGGTCGAGTCGCGCACGCCACCAATTCCACAGCTAGCCGACCTGCGTGAGTCCGGCTCCATCGAACAGGACGCCGACATCGTCAGCTTTATTTACCGCCCAGGTTACTACGAACCAGACAATCCAGAAGTTCAAAATATCACCGACCTGATCATCGCTAAGCACCGTAACGGTCCCGTCGGCAAAGTCCAATTGTACTTCCACCCAGAACGTCTCCGTTTCATGAGCCTCGACAGACGACACGATTAACAAACCATGCTATAATAAACCGCAGTGAAAAAGAAAACTCTGTCTCATCTGTTTCTTTACCGTTGGCGCTATCTTTGGGGCTATAGTGCTTTGATATTGATATTTTCCGCGGTCATCAGCGTGGCGTTGTTGTACGCGCCAGGTGGCATTAGCCAGTCAGAGATCAACATGGTCGCACGAACCAACTTGCTTATGGAAGGTAATTGGTCCATCGTCAATCTGCCACTACACGCATTCCAGGCGGCGCTGTTCTTGCTATTTGGCGTCAGTACACTCACCATCAAGCTACCAGCCGTCACACTGATGTGTTTGGCAGCCCTAGCACTCTTTTTCCTCCTCAGACACTGGTTTAAACCAGGCATCGCCGTATTGTCTCTTTCTCTCATGATCGCTACTGGTCAATTTATCTACCTAGCGCAAAGCTTCACGCCTGGCATCATCTACATCACCACGGCGTCATTGATTTTGCTGTTCGCCAGCCTCATCATCCAAAAAGCCAAATTCGCCCAACTCTGGAAAATCCTCCTCGCCGCCGTCATGGCTGCCAGCTTATACACGCCATTTTTCTGGTACCTCAACCTTGGTCTCATCTTAGTAGCGTTATTGCACCCATACACACGCTACATTCTCGTGTCACGAAAATATCGTGCCAGCTGGACGCCAGCATTCATCGTCTTTCTGCTGGTGAGTGCGCCATTGGTGTACTTCTGCTTGAAAAATCACGGTTTCTTACTGGACGTATCAGGCTGGTCGTCGCTCAACTTTGATGTATTAGCAAACCTCAAGATCATCATTCGAACCTATCTCTGGCCAGTGCCATACATCTCCAACGGGCAAGTACTGCCAGCTATCGACGTCAGCACCGTAGCACTGATGCTCCTCGGCATGATCATCACTTTCCGCAACTGGCACACTGCTCGGTCCTACGTGGTCAACATTTGGCTATTTTTGTCATTGCCACTACTCGCCCTGGCGCCTCAAGTCAATATGATCATCTCTGTGCCAATGTTTATCTTGCTGGCTACTGGCGTAGAACGACTGCTGTACGAGTGGTATCGATTATTCCCAAAGAACCCATATGCGCGCGGCACCGGACTGGTACTGATGATCATCTTGGTCGGTGTCATGACCCTAAGCGGCGTCAATCGATACGTCCACAGTTACCACGACCTGCCTGACGCCGTGCGCGAGCATTCCAAAGATCTGAGCCTTGTGCGTGACACACTACTGCGCGACGCTGCAAACAAGAAATATATATTCGTCGTAGTAGCTGCCGAAAAACCGCTATACGACGCTTTGTCCAGCCACATGAATAAGCACAACGTTGCGATTTCCATCAGCGACGGCCTGCCGGCAGAGGGCACTCAAGAAGAGGTAGTCGTCACCCGCGCTGCTCGCCAAGACATCACTGGCATCCCAGGAACTATCACGCGCGTCATCACGAATGATTGGGCTGAGGCTGGCGACCGGTTTTATGTCTACAAACTTAGCGAATAATGCGGTATAATAAGTGAGTTAATTGAAGGAGGAACATTATGGCTTTTGATCAGGTAAAAATGCTGCAACAGCTGCGTAAAGCACAAAAACAACTTGGTAAAGAAATCATCGAAGTAGAGGCTGGTGATGGCGCGGTCATCGTTCAGATCACTGGTGAATTGAAAATCAAATCAGTCAAGATCAATCCTGATATGGTAGATTTGGACAACATTGAGCAGCTCGAACACTGGATTCAAATCGCGGTGCGCGACGGTCTAGCAAAAGCACAAGAAGTTGCTGCTGAAACAATGAAGCCACTGATGGGCGGCTTGGGTAACCTGGGCATCTAATCCTACCGATGAGTACTCATATTTTACCAAAAGCGCTGACGGCGTTGATTGATGAATTTGGTAATCTGCCGGGAGTTGGTCCGCGAACTGCCGAACGCTACGCTTATGCTGCTTTGCGCCGCGAAGCAGGGCAGTCCAAAAGACTGGCTCAGGCGTTGAATGAGTTACACCAACGCGTCAAAACGTGTCCGGTGACGTTTGCGTTGATTGACGAAAGTGATGATCTGTCGCCACTTTACACCGACAGTCGCCGCAATCGCCAGCTCATCTGCGTCGTCGAAGAGCCGCTGGATATCATGGCGCTGGAGCGCACTGGTCAGTTTGATGGTACCTATCACGTGCTGGGCGGAGCAATTTCACCAATCGACGGCATTGGACCAGAGCAGCTTCACATTCCCGAGTTGATTGAGCGCATCAAAAACGACGGCGTCACTGAGATCATCATCGCCACCAATGCCTCAGTAGAAGGTGAATCGACCGCGCTGTTTCTACAGCGATACATCCAAGAAGCTGGGTTGACGCTGACTGTTTCGCGACTGGCTCGCGGCATCCCTGTGGGAGTCGACCTAGAATACGCTGATCAGATCACGTTGTCGCACGCACTCGAAGGCCGACGCACCTTGTCTTAGTTTTATTAGCATAAGCGACATGCTATACTAATCATATGGAAAAGCCTCGAATTCCTCAGGATAAACTCATCAATCACTCTAAATTTAAAGCGTTCACTCAGTGGGTCCACAAACACCATTTGGCACTGGCACTTGTCGTAAGCGCGGCGGTTGTTGCGATTATCTTCATCATCGCCATGTATTCCGTCCAATCAGACAGTGGTTCGCCATTTTTCGCTGGCACCAAAAAGCCAAAAGAGAAGTTTTACTCGTCACTGACCGGTCTGGAAGTAGCTGACGCAAATGCCGTCAAAGCTCCCGTTACTGGTGTAATTGTCGAAAATAGCCCTAACGCGCGACCACAGTCTGGACTATCAAAAGCTGGCATCGTCTACGAAGCTGTTGCCGAAGGTGGTATCACTCGTTTCTTCGCGTTGTACCAGGGAAATAAGCCGGCCAAAATTGGTCCAGTGCGCAGCTTGCGCTTGTACTATCTGCAGTGGTCAACGCCATACAAAGCCTCAATTTTCCATGTTGGCGGTAGCGCCAACGCCCTCAGCACAGTTCGTAACGGCAAATATCACGATATCGACGAGTTCAGCAATGGCAACTCGTATTGGCGCGCCAATGATCGACGCGCGCCGCACAATGCCTACACCTCAGGTGAGAAGATTGATCAAACCAATACCGCCAAAGGTCACAACGAATCAGTATTCACCGGGTTTAAACGCGCCGATGGCAAGCCTGCCGAAACGCCAAATGCAACTCAAATTGCCATCAATTTCAGTAGTCCACTGTTTAACACCAATTACACGTACAACAAAGATTCAAATACCTACGCTCGCACACTAGCAGGGCAACCGCACAATGACGCCGAGGCTGGGCAGATTGCGCCAAACAGCATCGTAGCACTGGAGGTGAACGTCGAACATCGCCCAGGCAGCCGCGAAGGGTACGAGGATGTCATCACCGTTGGCACTGGCAAAGCGTATATTTTTCAAAATGGCGTCGTAGCTCAAGCCACCTGGAAGCGTGACAACGAAAGTGCCGAATTGAAATTGGTCGACGCCGCCGGCAAAGACATCGCGCTGAACCGAGGCCAGACATGGATCGCCGCCTTTACACCGGGGCGAGGAAGTATTGCATGGCAGTAACCCGTCGCCGATCGATTCGCGACTACAATCGATATTACATGCGTCGGTCGGTATTGTTATTGCTGCTGCCTGTCGGCATCGCCGCTGCTTTTGCCACCATCACTCATCTCATATTGACGAACCTGGCCGCCGTTGAAGTTAATTGGTACATCATCATCCTGCTCGGCGCAGTTGGGGGCATCATTGGCGCCGTTGCCATCACACCATCCGTCAGCAAACCGATGCGCGACATCCTCTACGCTGCGGCTTACAAAACAGGGGAGCTAACCGCCGAAAAGCCAGTCAAGATCAACTCGCCAGCACACGCACGCACTGGTTTTCAGACTGTGCTTGAGGCTATATATACCAACGGTGCGCCCGCCAAACCAACTGCCAAAAAAGCTTCGTCTCAACTTGACGCCATCATTCAGTCGTTCAATCACACGCCGTGCGGCATCGTCGTATTGGACCACCAGAAAAACATCATCTTCGCCAATGAAACCGCGCCTGTGGTCTCCGACATGGACGGCGTACTGACGTTGGGGCTGGACTTTATTGACGAAATTTCTATCAACGAGTGGATCCAGGAAGTTGCCAAAGACAACATCACCGCTCACCACCAGTGGACACGCGTACCAGCTCAATCCAAAACCCCCGCGCCACAAAAGTTCTATGACGTCAGCGCTTCCTACGAAAAAGGTGCAGCTGGCGAAACGGTCATCATCCTCTTTGATCGCTCAGCCAAATACTTACCCGAAGAAGAGGATCTCAATTTCATCGCCTTTGCAGCGCACGAACTCCGTGGACCCATTACCGTCATTCGCGGCTACTTGGACATCTTGGAGCAAGAACTTCACGACCGCCTGCGGGACGACGAACCGCAATTGTTCAATCGTCTGACCGTTTCTGCCAACCGTTTGTCTAGCTACATCAATAACATCCTCAACGTTTCAAAATTCGATCGGCATCACCTGTACGTGCATCTGCGTGAGGACACATTGGAAGCCATCTACGCCACCATCGCTGACGACATGCAGCTGCGCGCCTCAGCCCAGCACCGCATGTTGAATGTATCCATCCCTAGCAATTTGCCGACCATCGCAGCCGACCGTGGTAGCATTGGAGAAGTGATTTCCAACCTCATCGACAATGCTATCAAATACAGCTTCGAAGGCGGAGTTGTCCAAGTTTCCGCCGTGCAAAAAGGCGAATTTGTAGAAGTTTCCGTCTCAGACAACGGGGTCGGCATGCCAGCTGGTGTGATCAAAAACCTCTTTCGCAAATTTTACCGCTCACACCGATCACGCGAAACAGTGGCCGGCACTGGTATCGGCCTATACATCTGTAAAGCCTTTGTCGAGTCACACGGCGGCAGCATCTCCGCACGCAGCCAAGAGAACCAAGGCTCAATTTTTTCTTTCACCATCCCCGTCTACGCCTCGGTGAAAGAAAAATTATTAGAAGACGGCCAGCTAAACAATCGGCTCATTCGCACCGACGGCGGGTGGATAAAAAATCACAAAATGTATAGGGAGTAATTATGGCGATCAAAACAATTTTATGCATCGAAGACGACAGATTTATCGGCGAAATGTACGTACGCAGCCTGGAGCGTGCTGGCTACACCGTCACCTGGATGGTGGACGGTAACGACGGTTTGGTGGCGGCGCGTAACCAGCCGTACGACTTGATCATTTTGGATTTGATGCTGCCAGAACAGCGTGGTGATCAGATCTTGGACGCCCTCAGAAACGGCGAAACTGATTTGGTACCTAACAGCAAGATTCTCATCATGACCAACTTTGAGCAAGACGACCAATCCAAGTCGCAGCTACTGCCCAGAATCGACGGCTATCTCATCAAAGCCGACATCACACCTCGGAAGCTACTGGAAGTGATCGAACAGCTGGGCGAGTAGCACAAGAACACAGCTTTCAAAACAAATCATTACAATACTAAAAAGTACTGCCCAAGAGGGCAGTACTGATAATTTCTCTGTGGTGCGATTTTACGCCCAAGTGCGAACTAATTTTGAGACGAAAGCCAAATAATTTAGCCGCGCCGCCTAGCACGGCAAGCCGTGCTGCGCTCCGCCCAGAAAACCCTTTGTATATTTTTTGTAATTTTTCCCGCCGTGATTTTATTAGAAAAAGGTAAAGGGTGTTCTGGGCGGGTGCGCTGTTGCTTTAGCAACTTTAGCAGATTTCTTGCGTGTTTATTCTGTAAGAATGCAAGAAATGATATAATAAAGAAGTCCAACCAACAATTAACATCTTAGGGATTTTCCCAGTATTTTGGTATTTGAACCAGAAAAACGGGCACTTGCTCGAAAAACTTTTGGTTCAAATCCCAATTGTTGGTTGGACGCCTAGAGTAGGTGTCCGTTTTTTATGTGCGGACTTTACTCAAGATAAATCAACTTAAAGCTCAAAGGCGTCCATGAGTAAAAAATTACTAGAAACTAACGTCGTATTACAAGGCGACTGTATAGAATTATTAAAAGCACTACCAGACAAGTCGATTGATCTTGTTTTTGCCGACCCGCCGTACAACTTGCAGCTCAAAGGCGATTTGTGGCGACCAAATAATACAAAGGTATCTGCGGTTGATGACGACTGGGATAAATATGATAGCTTTGCTGCTTATGATGATTTTACGACCAAATGGCTCACCGAGTGTCGCCGAGTTCTCAAAGACAACGGCTCGCTTTGGGTAATTGGTAGTTATCATAATATCTTCCGTGTTGGTAAAATTGTGCAAGACCTCAATTACTGGATTCTGAATGATGTTCTTTGGATTAAAACAAATCCTATGCCAAATTTTAAGGGCACACGCTTTAACAATTCGCACGAAACACTTATCTGGGCTGGCAAATCTGATAAATCAAAGCCGACTTTTAATTATAAAACCATGAAAGCCTACAACGAAGATAAGCAGATGCGCAGCGATTGGTTAATTCCGATTTGCAGCGGTAAGGAGCGGATTAAAATTAACGGTGAAAAAGCTCACTCGACGCAGAAACCGATTGCATTGCTTCGCCGAATTATCAATGCAACTACAAAGCCGGGCGACGTTGTGCTTGACCCATTTCTCGGCAGCGGCACGACAGCAGTTGCCGCAAAAGAACTCGGACGTTCTTATATTGGTATTGAACGCGACAGCATCTACGTTAAAGTCGCCAAAAAGCGACTTGCCGACACGACACCGCTCGACGAAACGCTCATTACGAGCAAATTAGAAGCAAAAGCGCCGCGCGTTGCGTTTGGTCTATTGGTTGATATTGGGCTCATTAAAGTGGGCACGACACTCACCAGCAAAGACGGCAAATATTCCGCAGTTGTTACCGCCAACAGCTCGCTCAAAAGCGGCGATATTGAGGGTTCTATCCATAAAGTTGGCGCAGTCTTACAAAATCAACCGTCATGCAACGGCTGGACATTTTGGTATATCGACGGCGTGTTGATTGACGAAATTCGACAAAAGTACCTGGAGAAAAAGTATGCTTGACTACGAAGAATTCAAGAAAATTTTTGATGAGAAAATCTTTGCAAAATCAAAACCCGACCTCATAAGAAAAGTTGCCGAATATCCAGACAGGTACGTTGGTCTATTTCGCCCAACCAAGCCAGAAGCTAAATTACTGCAAAATCTTTTACAGTCAAATGAAATTCGTTTTGGCGACGCTTTCGAGGTGGCAATCAAACAGTATTTTATCAATGCGGGGTGGCAGCCTTTACCGCAAAAAATAACCTCCAAAGAGGGCGACGCGCTCGACATTGACCAGCTACTCATGAAAGACAACAAAGTGTTGTTCATCGAGCAAAAAGTGCGCGACGACCATGATTCAACTAAAAAGCGTGGGCAAATTAGTAATTTTGAGAAAAAGTTAGAGGCGCTGGTCGATATTTATGGTGACAAGGTAGCGTGGGGATTTTTCTATTTTATCGACCCAAGCCTTGTCAAAAATCGCAACTTTTACCAGCCGGAACTACAAAAATTACAGGATTCTTGGGGTGTAGACTTATCAGTGTCATACGGACAAGATATGTTCGAGCAACTCAGCTACCCAGATATTTGGCGTAATATCATGACCAACTTGAAAAAGTGGCGGCACGACATACCTGACTTGCCAAACGTAAATTTTGACACCAACCCCGAAGAATCCGCCGAAGAAATAAAAGACTTGCCGCTTCGTATATTCCGTAAACTGTTTGATGACGAGCGAATCGTGGAGCAGATACTGCCTGTATTATTTCCAACTGGAGAGACGTTGGCAATACTTGAGCCGTATTTTCGTGGACAGGGTACTGTAGTGGCTGGGAATATATCAAATAAGATCCGAGACTACCTTTATAGTTAGCCCTAACTATAAGGCAAAAGCGTAAACATATTATGAAATGCTAATGTTAGCATTGCAAACATCTCTCAAAAGAATTATAATAGGTGTCATGGCAACCGGAGGGACAACAGCAGAAGACAAGCGCAAACACCTTGAGCTTATACAAGGTGTAGTTAATCGTATGGCGTCTAACTCTTTCCTCTTTAAAGGCTGGTCTATCACTATCATCGCCGGTATTTCAGCATTCGCTGCGCAAGACTCAAATACGGCTCTCATGATTGTACCTATAGTATCAACCTTATTGTTTTGGAGTGTTGACGCATATTACCTTATGATGGAGCGAGCCTTTAGAAGTATTTATAACAACGTTGCTAAGCTCAAACCAGAGAAGATCGATTATTCTCTAATTCCCGAAAAGTCCGACATATCATTCAGGTGCTGGTTAAAAATATTTTTTGGGCGCCCTGTATTGCTGCTATTCTATGGCACTGTTCTCGTTATGCTTGTTCTACTTGTACTGATGCTAAATAATTATGGATTGGAGGTTAGGATAATTCATGGCACGTAAAGTATTTTTTAGTTTCCACTACGAACGAGATGCGTGGCGTGTCGCGCAAGTACGAAATAGTAACATAATTACAAATCTAGATAAAAACCCGTTCTACGACAAAGCCGAGTGGGAATCTATCAAGCGTAATGGCGACCAAGCGATAAAGAATTGGATTGATAGGCAACTCCAGGGCACATCTGTTACAGTGGTACTTATTGGGGCGCAAACTGCCAGTCGCAGATGGGTTCAATACGAAATACAAAAAAGTATTGAGCTTGGTAAAGGTTTAATAGGTGTGCATATAAGTGGAATAAAAGACCGGTATGGTAATACTGATAAGCTTGGAGTAAACCCGCTGCCGTCAGGATATCCTGTCTATAAGTGGAATGCGAGTAATGGCGCAGCGAACCTTGGAAGGTGGATTGAAGATGCGGCAATAAGAGCTGGCAGATAACCCTCAGACTATTGCGCAAAGCGCGTCGGCTTTGCCGACAAAAGCTGCGCCACCTCTACCGTTTGCGGTAGGCGCACCCGCCCAGAACACCCTTTACCTTTTTCTAATAAAATCACGGCGGGAAAAATTACAAAAAATATACAAAGGGTTTTCTGGGCGGAGCGCAGCACGGCTTGCCGTGCTAGGCGGCGCGGCTAAATTATTTGGCTTTCGTCTCAAAATTAGTTCCGATTTGGTGACCTCACGGGGAATCGAACCCCGGTTGCCGGGATGAGAACCCGGTGTCCTAACCGCTAGACGATGAGGCCAATACTAAGCATCATACCACGACGCAGCCGCTTTTGTCTATACCGCCGCGTCAGCCAACAGAGACACGCTTGCGTTTTACTACAGTTTGACGCTATACTTAATATCATGAAAGAATCGAGGGTGGGGCAGTCTGACAGAACATTTTCCAAATTTTGGCTGCGCCGTCTCAGCAAAGCTTCGCTACTAGTCAATCTCTTCATTCTCCTCACGTACGCATCGGCTCGCTTTTTGCCTGGCAATTATCGCTTCACTATTGGCGATTCAGTAACTGACTTGGCCGCCGCCATCAGCGTATTGTCCGCAGCTTGGGCGCTTTGTCTCTGTGTTTGGATGCCCAAAAAACAACGTGCTTACCTGGCATGCGCCACCTATGCATCGCTCATCATCACCATCGCCGCACTCATCGCTACCAGTGGCGGTATCTATTCTCCATTTACCAGCCTCTGGCTCATGGTGACCGTCTTTGCAGCCGTATTCGGATTATGGCTGACTGGCGGTATCATCTTGCTGGTCGTGGCGCACATCGCCATGATTCATTTGGAAACACCACTGACGCTGGAGCAAATAGCTATCAGCACAGCGCTTGGAGTCATGCCGCTCATCCTGAGCATCGTTCTATGGCGATACCAGCCGCAGAAAAAGCTTGATGATCGATTTGCTGAACTGGAAAATAGGCTAACCTCCGCCGAGGGCAAATCTGATGTCGTCATCAATACCATCGACGACGGCGTGATGGCTATTTCCAATAACGGTATCATTGAACTTATCAATCCAGCCGCGCAACAGATGATCGGTTGGGACAAAGGCGACGCTTTGGGGTTGAGTTGGCGGAGCGTCCTCAAACTGGTGCTCAAAGACGGATCTGACATCCCAGAGGGCAAACATCCCGTTGCTCAAGCACTGTCTTCAAACCAACCCACCCACAGCGACAACCTATTTCTCAAAACCTCTTCAGACAAACGACTACCGATCACCATCGTCAGTTCTCCCATAGGCCCACAAAAGGAGGGCGTCATCATCGTGTTCCGCGACATCTCCAAAGAACGCGCTGAGGAGCGAGAACAAGCCGAGTTCATTTCCACCGCCAGCCACGAAATGCGCACGCCCGTGGCTTCCATCGAGGGATATCTGGGCCTGGCGCTCAACCCAGCAACCGCCCAAATTGACGACAAAGCACGTGATTTCATCACCAAAGCGCACGCCTCAGCTCAACACCTGGGCCGATTATTCCAAGACTTGTTAGACATCAGTAGAGCTGAAGATGGGCGTCTCAAAGATGAGCCAAAATTATTCAACGTGACTGATTTTGTGGCAGATATTTTTGAAGGCCTGGCGCACAAAGCCGCCGAAAAAAATCTGCTCTATTCTTTCCGACCACACGCGTTGGCCAAAGACTCCGCTGATCAGCATTTGCAGCCCATTTATTATGCCTTTGTCGACCCCGACCATTTCCGAGAAATCACCGCCAACCTCATAGAAAACGCCATCAAATACACCAAAGAAGGCGAGGTCGTGGTCGATGTCACTGGTGATTCGTCAAAGGTGGTTGTCAGCGTGATGGATTCTGGTCTGGGAATTCCCGCAGAAGACGTTCCGCATCTTTTCCAAAAGTTTTATCGGGTTGATAATTCAGCCACTCGTGAAATTGGCGGTACCGGCTTGGGACTATATTTGTCCCGCCGACTAGCCGAAAGCATGTCGGGCGATCTACGCGTCGAAAGCGAGTACGGCAAGGGAAGTACCTTCTTTTTGGAAATACCACGGATTTCCAAAGAGGAAGCTGCTCACAAAGAAGCATCCCTACAGCCAGCATCAGTTCAGTACCATCAACCACAGCAGCAAGCCCCGGTAATTCCTGACACAACGCCCGTAGAACCCCCAGCAAATCCTCCAGCGCAACCGCCAGCAGAACAGCCTCAGCAACCGACCGAACCTGCTCAGGTCACTGAGTCACCTGTCCAGCCCAACCAGCCACCACAACCGCAACCAACACTAACCAACCCAGAACACGCCACACTGGCCGACATTGAACATCACTTGGAGACCAGCCGCCGCGCCATCAGCATACCGCGGAGGAACAATAATTCATAAAAGCATAAGAATGATAGCAATTTTAATAATAATATCGTATAGTAGGTAGTAGATATGACAAAAATTTTACTCGTTGAAGATGACAAAAGTTTACGCGAAATCTATGGCGTACGATTATTAGCAGAAGGATACGACATCGTGTCTGCAGGTGATGGCGAAGAAGCGCTCGCCATGGCCATCAAAGAACGGCCAGCGCTCATCCTGAGTGACGTGATGATGCCAAAAATTTCTGGCTTTGACATGCTGGATATTTTGCGGTCTGCCACTGAGACCAAAGACATTAAAGTGATCATCATGACCGCTTTGTCCTCAGAAGACCAACGAGCCCGCGGTGAGCAATTAGGCGCTGACCGATACCTTGTAAAATCCCAAGTCGGCATCGAAGACGTCGTCCGCACCGTGCACGAAGTTTTGGGCGATGTTCCGGGACTTACGCCAGCACCGCAACCGCAACCAGCCGCACAGCCAGCAGCACCTCAGCAAGCACCAGCGCCAGCTATGCCACAGTCACCGCAAATGCCGCCGGTCCGGCCTGACGTCTCGGCACTATCACCGCAGCCAACACTACAGGCTGCAGCTGCACCAGCGCCAGCTACCTTACCGCAACCAACTGCGCCTTTCTCATCTTCAGCGCCACGTCCTGCCAACCTGGGTGAACGCGTCATTCGACCACTTGAGGGCGCCAGTCTGACGCCAACAGAGGATGTTGCCAAGCTCATGGAACAAGAACTGGAGGGAATTCCAAGCCTCAAACCGCAACCGGCTGAATCTGAGCACGCCCCAGAGGAAGCAACACCAGCTCCGCAGCCTGATGCAACCCCAGAAGAAACTATTCCAACCCTAACAGCGGCTCCAGCTCCTGAAGCTCCGACAGAGCCTACTCACATTCCTGTTACCACACCAACGCCTCAAGCTCCACAAAGTTTGCAAAGTGCCGCCACTTCAGGACAACCAGCTCCGACTATCCCAGCAGCACCAGTTGCCAGCCCAGCTCCACAACCACCGGCAAATGCTGTGCCAACTCACATACCACCAGCTCCAGTCTTGCATCCGCTTCCGTCTCAGCCACCACAACCACCGCAAACTCCTCCACCAGCACAACCACAAGCGTAAATGGCAGACAATACCACACCAACTCATGATTCAGCCCAGCGCCTCAACAAATTCGTGGCGCTGGCGCTTGGTGTGTCGCGCCGCCAGGCTGACGAGTTGATAGAGCGGGGTAAAGTCACCGTGAACGACCAGCCTGCCAAGCTCGGCCAACGCGTCACCACAGCCGACATCATTCGCTACGGCAACAAACCGCTCACCGCCCAAACCCACCAGCTCATTCTCCTCCACAAACCCGTCGGCTACCTCTGTTCGCGCGCTTCCCAGGGTGGCATACCAACTATTTATGAATTATTACCAACCAACTTCCATCACCTGAAACCCGTCGGTCGCTTGGATAAAGACAGCTCTGGGCTCATCCTCCTCACCAACGACGGGGATTTTGCTCACCAGATGACACACCCGTCATTTCACAAAGTGAAGCGCTATTTAGTCACGCTTGACCAACCACTCCAGCCGCTCCACCGGCAAATGATCAACGACTTTGGCGTGCAGCTACCTGACGGTCCCAGCCGCTTGACGCTGGAACGTCAGCACGAGGGCGATGACCACCGCTGGATTGTTCAGATGAGCGAAGGTCGCAACCGCCAAATCCGCCGCACCTTCGCCGCCCTCGGCTACACCGTCACCAAGCTCCACCGGACAGACTTCGGTAGCTACACTCTCGGTGACATCAAACGCGGGGAATTTCAGGAAAGTAAATTGACACCAAGTCAATGATTGGTGTATCGTATAGATACATAGGAGGATATACCATGCGAGAAGGTAACAAATTTTCAATTGAAAATAATAGTGGATTATGGCGGAAAAAAGTAGGAGTCGTGCTTGGCACAGTAGCCAGCGCTGCACTGGCTCTGTCAGGCTGCGGTGCGCCAATATCAGAAACAGCACCAACGGCAACTACAGAAGGATCTACAATCAGCCCGGAGCTAGACTCAACCAACCAGCCCAATATCGATTGGCAAACTGTTGACCAGAACTGTCTTGATGAACCTGATTGCAAGCGTGCAATATCATCCGTAGAGAAAGGTTGTGATGGTACCACTCTACTATACAAATATTATAATTACTACGGGCAAGGTGGCATAACAGCAGTCCCTAACAGCCCTGAGTGTACCGCTTCACAAGCACCAGAAAGTAGCCCAACACCAGTTGCTATAGTAACACCCACCCCAGCAGGCTAAGGCTAACCCCATTTTGCATACCGCTTATCCTCGCCAAATCCCCGCGCCTCTGGTATAATAGGCATAATTATGTCTCATAAATTACCCACCGTCGCCATCATCGGCCAAGCTAACGTTGGCAAAAGTTCATTGTTCAACCGTTTGACGCGCGCCCGCACCGCCATCGTCGCCCGCGAAGCCGGCACCACCCGCGACAACGTCGTCGGCAAAGTTTCGTATAAGCACCGCGCCTCATCTCCCGAGGAAGCTGTGACTGACGCGAGCACAACCGCCGAATTCTGGCTCATCGACACCGCCGGCCTCAAACCCGCCGAAGACGAATTTGAAGCAACCATCCAAGACCAAATCGCCGACGCCTCCGCCGCTGCCGACGTCATCCTCGTCATGGTCGACTCCACCGTCTATCCATCAGACGCTGACCGCCAACTCGCCAAAAAAGCCCTCAAAAGCGGCAAGCCCGTCCTCCTCGTTGCCAACAAAGCCGACCTGAGAGGTTCACTCCACACCGACGAATTCAAACGTCTCGGCATCAAAACCATCATCAAAACCTCTGCCGAGCACAACATTGGTATCTCCGAGCTACTCGACAACATTGCCAATCTCATTCCGCCAGCCACTCAAACCGAAGCTGACGACATCATTCGCGTCGCCTTGATTGGCCGGCCAAACGTCGGCAAAAGCAACCTGTTCAACACCCTAGCAGGCAAGCAGCAAGCCATCGTCGCCAATGTCGCCGGCACCACCCGCGACGTCAACCGCGTCCAAGTCCGCTACCATGGCCAGACCATTGAGCTACTTGACACCGCCGGCATTCGCCGCCAAGGCAAGCAAGAAACTGGCATCGAAAAATTCTCCGTCCTACGCACCATGCAGGCCATCAACGAAGCCGACATCTGCTTCCTCTTGATGGATGTCAACGAATTGAACGTCGGACTGGACCAACGCTTGGCCGGCATCATCGACGAAGCAGGTAAGGGACTCGTCCTAGTGGTCAGCAAGTGGGACTCCGTCGAAGGCAAAGACGCCTACACCCACGACGAGCTGGCGCCGCAAATTAGCTATCATTTCAAATTCACGCCCTACGCACCGCTGATTTTTACCTCATCAGTCACTGGCCAAAACGTCGCCAAATTGTTCGACCTAGCCCTTGATATTTATAAGCGCCGCCACCAAGAGTGCAAAACCCGCGTCCTCAACGACCTCTTACAAAAAGCCGTCGCCGCTCATCCACCAGCCGGCCTGAAAAACTCACATCCGAAACTGCGCTACATCGTCCAGACCGATACAGCTCCGCCATGGTTCGTCATCTACGGCAGTAACCTCAAATTTGTCCACTGGAGCTACAAACGCTACCTGGAGCGGACTTTACGCGAAGCCTTCAACTTCGCCGGCACGCCCATCAAACTCTCTTTCCGCGACGAAAAACAGCTGAAAGCCAACCGCGAACGTGTCGCCCGCGGCCTGGCTCCCGTCACCAAAGCCTACAAGCAGGCCAAAAATGCCGAAAAGGGCATATAAATGATGCAAGCCACGACCTTAGCAGCATTTATTGACATTTTGTATTATTAGTGATATAATTGAAAAGTTATGAACAATACTCCAGACAAATACCCCGCAAAAGATCTGCCAACAACTCCCGCTGATATCATAGACCCCGAAACAACTACCTTTTGTGTAGCCATAATACCTCTCTTTAATGAATCCACGCTCGGCACTGATGAATCCACGCTCGGCACTATGCGTATCGGCGCAGTCGGAGATATCACCGTAGAGCGACCAGGCGGCGAAGACGAAGAAACAAAAGTGAACGTCGATCTCTACATAGGAGACACCAGTAATCATACACCACTACTTAAGCGCGCCGGTATGTCCTCGCCAGTTATTGATATGCCTGAAGATACTGGCTGCACAAAAGCAACCGTGTCCATTACTGCAGAACCTGGTGGTGAAGAATGTCAAAATTTCAGCGAGGCTATCATTGGCGCTAAGATGTTAGAAATCACAGAAGGGGATCCAGCAGCATTAGAAGAACAAGAACGAAACGTTCAGAAATTTCTAGAAGCAGTTGGTAGGGTTACGGCTCGTGCATCATTACTCCCCCTTGAACCAGAAGAACCAAAAGAACCAAAAAACGAAGGTTCTGTCATCACCTTCAGGCCCGGAGACAAAAAAGAGCCAAGCGGTGATTTTTACCTAACCGTCACCGCCGACAGCCCAGACACCGCAGACGAAAGCTAATCATCCACCATACATGAGAATCTGCGCGTGTAAAATATCGCGCGTAATTTCATCTGCTCGCTCACCGATCAGCACAATTTTCGCCGCCTCATCCGAATGCGCATGACGAATCTCAATCTGATACTGCGTCGCCTCAATGTGCCGCCGCTCACCACGGTCGTTCACAAAACAACCCTTCAGACGTCTGAGGCCATATGCCGCAAACAGCTCTGGCCATAGTTTCTCAAACACTGCTTCACCAACAGTAGTGGTCGACAAATCGATCACACTGTACGTCGGATTATCCGGCACCGCCAACTCGCCATCATACTGGTCAAAAAACGCCAGCAGTCCCGACGGCGTGGTTATTTTACTGAGATCAAACTGGCCGTACGGGGCGCTGAACACCTTGGCGTAGGGCAGGGCGCGACGTTTTATTTCGTATTCAGCTCGCTCACTGTCCTTCAGTAAGTCTTCCTTAGTCACCAAAATCACATCTGCGGCTTGTAGCTCAATTTCGTGCGCCGGCTCAACACCATGAAGAATCTCATGTGCATCGATCACGTAAAAACTCTGCATCAACTCGTACTTGGCAAACATCTTGGCGCTGATCAGTCGCTCCACCAAATTCATCGTCCGTGCCACACCCGTCGCCTCAATGAACACTGGTGCAGGGGAGTAGCGGCTAAAATCCATCAGCATCTTGGTCAGCGCATCCTCCGAGCCGCAACAAACACAGTCGCCAGCCAAGGTCGTCACCATGTCTGCCAACCCCTCCAGCCGGTAGCCATCGACATTTTCGTTGGCATATTCATTTTCAATCACTCGCGCACCCGTAAAGTCACGTTGTCGCAATAAGAACTCCAGCACACTGGTCTTACCAGCGCCCAGCGACCCATTCACCAAATACAGCGGCACTTTATCAACAATCGTTCGTGCCTCGTCAAATGCTGCATTGATACTAAATTCCAAATCATCATCGCGCTTTGCCATATCTCTATTATACGCCATCACGCCCGAGGTGATATACTGAAGATATGAAAATCATTCTAGCCCTCGGCAATCCTGGCGACAAATACATCTACACCCGGCACAATGCTGGTTTTTTGGTGGTTGACCAGTTGGCGGCGGTGCAAGGTGCACAATTTAGCAATAAGCCCAAATTCTTTGCTGACATTGCCGAAATTAGCCACTCCAAAGCGCCGGGCAAAGTCCTACTCGTCAAGCCAACCACCTACTACAACGAGGTCGGTATTGCGGCGCGGGCGCTCATGGATTTTTATAAGCTAACACTTGATGATCTCCTGATTATTCATGACGACACGGCGCTTGATTTTGGCAAAATTCGTGTCCGCAAGGGCGGTGAAAGCGCTGGCAACAACGGACTGAAGTCACTACACCGACATGTTGGTAGTGACTTCTGGCATATTCGCATCGGCACCGACAACCTACTGCGCCGGCAAATTGGTGATGTTGATTTCGTCCTCAGCAAGTTCAACGCCGACGAACGAACAATTCTCCGCGACTGGACAATCCCTGAATCAATCAAACTGACCGAGGCATTTCTCAACGGCACCATTGAGCCGCTGAGCATTAAGCTCTAATTGCAACAACGTTGCAAAACGCTTATCGTTTTCGGCGCTTGATTTTTGCTGCCGTTTCTCGCAGCTTGATGGCCCGTGCTTCCAGAACACTACTACCAACCGCCAGGCTCACAAACAACAACCCCAAGCCGCCCGTCGCCCACTCCGGCAGCTCCAGATGAAACAGCTTAGCAATCATCATCATGCCCAGTGCCGTAATTGCCCAGTGTGCGCCATTTTCCAGATACTTATATTTACTGAGTACGCCTGTACGCAACAGATACACCGTCAATGACCGCACCCAAATAGCTCCAGACGCCAGTCCAGCAACAATCAACAGGACACTACTAGTGATAGCAAAGGCACCGATGACGCCGTCGAAACTGAAACTAGCGTCTAAAACCTCAAGATATAACAAGCTTGCAAATGCCGCCCAACCAGTCTTGACTTTAATGGCCTTGGCATCATCCTCGTGAAAGAATGAGCCAAACAATTCCAGCCCGATGTGCAGCATAATCCCCAGAATAGATGAGATCAAAATGAGCGATTGATGTGCCGGCTCCACTGTGAAATACAAAATCGTCGCCACCGCCAACATCAGACATACTTTGAAATTCTCAAACCGTCCAGCCTTAGCCAGCCACGGTTCAACATGACTAACCCAGTGGATACGCTTGTTGTAGTCGATGAAATAACTCAGCCCAATCATGATCAAAAACGCCCCACCAAACGCATCAATCATCGGCGATGCCTCATGTAAAATATGGCCGTACTCGGCTGGCTTATTAATAGCCAAGTCAACCACCTCGGTGAAACCATGACCACTCGCCACCATAACGATGAAAATTGGCAAAATAAACCGCACCACAAACACCGCCACAAAGATGCCGACCGTCAAAAATACTTTTTGCCATGCCGAGCTCATACCAGCCAATACTTTGCTGTTAATCACCGCGTTGTCAAAGCTAAACGTCACTTCCAGCACCACCAAAATAGCAAACAGCCAGAGACCACCAAGACCCAAGTGTATGAACGTCAAGCCACCCAGGACCAATGTCAATAGTGCTGAAAACCAAAAAATTCGAAATGGATGATGTGAATGCCAGAGATGTTTCATATTGCTTTAGTATAGCATATCTATGCAGCGCAATCTTACGCTTACCTCAAACCAGCGGGCAAAAGGCTATCCTCTACAGTCCACATAGTCCTGCCATTTTTTGACAATTCCATCCTCCTGATAGTACTCATGTGCGCGCCAACTGGACAAGAAAGCTTCATCTTGTTCAATTTCGCCAAGGAGCGGAAAAATCTCACTAAGTAGCATTTTGTCGGGGTATCGTTCGTCGTCCGTCAGGAGACATTGCCCATTATTGCACAAGTGTGTATTTAAAAATGTGAAGCGTTTAGTGCAAATATAGCCGGGCTTCGAGCAGTGCAAGCGAAAATCGTGCATGGTTTTAATCGGCTGTGCCTCATCCTGGTAGGCCTCGAACTTGTACATCACCCAAACTAGTGGCGTATCAAACGTCATATTATCAGACAGTTGCTGCTGGCTATGCCGTAAGTCGTCCAGCTCTATCCGTATCTGTTCGCCACTGCTATTGTTCAATTTCGCCAACGCCAAACGGCGCTCCGCAGCAGCAATCTTTGCTGTCAAAGCCTTATACTCATCATACATATCAAGCAGCTTATCAACCGCCGCTCTCGCGCTATTCGTACCTTCCATCATCCCAACTCCTTCATAATTACTGCGCGCGTAATCTCACGTGCCCGCTCACCAATGACAACCAATTTTAATGACTCGTCAGTGGTACCGCGCGTGACTTGTATTTGCTGCGGCGTTGCTTCGATGTGAAATATCTCGTCACCATCAGCAACCGCGCCTTTCATGCGCCGCAAAGCGTATTTATCTCGCAAACTAGCCCAGATATTCTCAATCTTCTCAGCACTAATAGCCAATTCAGCCACATCAATCACGCTATAATTTAAAGCATACTCAGCTGCGTTTTTCACAGGCTCGTGCAGTAGTAAATAATCCAAAATGTGCGACTCGCCGCCAAGCTGGGCCAGATCAAATTTGCCGTGATCTATATTCACAACGTCGGTTACCCCTTGTTGCAACAATGTTTCAATTAGCTGCTGGCGGTCTTTTTCAGCCAGCAAATCCAGCTTGCTGATCAATACCATGTCCACCGCCCGAGCTTCCGCTAGCAACGCCTCCGCCAAGCCATCAGCCCTGGCTTCAGCTCCATCCACAACATACAACGACTGTTTCAAATCATACTGCTCAAAGACATCACCAGCCAGTAATTTCTCAACCACCCGTAGAGTATTAGCGACACCAGTTGACTCAATAATCACTGGTGCTCCTCCGCTTATTGCAAAATTGTGCAAAATATCAACCAGCTCTTCGCCGCTACTACAACAGATGCACTCACCAGCAATTGTTGCTACCTCATCAACCCGTTGCGCCAGAGTGCAACTATCAATACTTTCCGACGCAAACTCATTCTCAATCACTCGCGCGCCAGCAAACTCAGGCTGCTGCACCAAAAAATCGACCAGCGTGGTTTTGCCAGCACCCAGCGCGCCATTCACCAGATATAGTGCAATCTTATCATTCATAATTAACCTTTCTTATATACATATACCGAATTGATAATATCGTCGTCAGGATTATACTCAACCAACAGCTGTACACGCCGCAAACTATTTGGATCAAACGCTGGATACAGCAACGTTTTCGCACCATGAGCACCGCGCACGATGATCCGCCCGCTAGGTCGGAGAGCCGGCAACATATTATCGATAATTTGCTGCTTGGCTTCAGCCGAATCGCCCGCCAGGCCAGCCACATAAATCACATCATAAGTACTGTCCGGCAAAGTTACCGCCGCTCCATCCGCCACCAGACACTTGCCAACCGGCCAGTCAATCAACTGCGCCAATTCGCGTGACTGCGCCAAGGCAGCTGGCGCCACGTCTACCAAATCAACCGCCACGCCTGTCTGACGCCACAGACACCAAGCGGTTAGAGGCAGGGGACCGCTGCCAATCATCGCCGCGCGGCTGTCCTCAGACAACAGCAAACCCGACCCGCCCAATAAACCAACTTCACGTCGCACCAGCTCGCGGTAATTGTCAATATACCAAAACTTTTCCAGCTCTTGCTGCGGACGAGCTGAGCTAGTAATTCGCCGCGACCAATACATTTCCATCTCTGATTCTGACAGAGAACAACGGCGTTGCACCTCGCGGCACACCTCATCATCACACCAGGTCGGTAACGCTGTCGCCTGCACAACCGCCGCCACCAAGCCAGAAAAAGCCGCATTGACGTCTGGCGATGGTACAAAATCGTGCAAATTCATCACTGTTTTAATTGCCATATCCATAGCTTTTCATAATGCCAAACCCTCCAAATTATTGCAAATTTGTCGCAATAAGTGATATAATTGCAACAATATGACGATAGACGAATTGCTCAAACAGCACAACTTGCGTCTGACGAAACCGCGCCAACAAGTATTTGACGTATTGCAGCAGTCAGCTGTTCCACTAACCATTAGTGATATTGCAAAGAAGTGCAAAAACGTTGACCGAGCCAGCGTCTACCGCACCCTCGTTACCTTTGATCAGCTACACATCGTCAGCGCCGTTGCTATTGGCTGGAAAAATTACTACGAGCTCGCTGAGCCGTTCATTCCGCATCATCACCATCTCTACTGTATCCGCTGTCAAAACGCTGAGCCTATTCAAACACCAGAATTGGAACAGCTTGTTGGCTATCTCAGTCGCAAACATCAGTTTACCGTTGTCAAACACCACTTTGAACTAGAAGGCATTTGCAAAAATTGTCAGCAAACCAAGCAATATAAAAAATAATTCCCAACTAAAAAAGCACCAGGTAAGGGTGGGCATCACCTGGTGCTTTGTTACCCTTCAACCCACCCGAGCT
>CAUROB010000007.1:0-24728 GCA_963526655.1 uncultured Candidatus Saccharibacteria bacterium | reverse complement strand
AAGAAGACCTGATTTTCAAGACCGAAAAAGGCAAGCTGAAGGCGGTGGCTGAAGCCATCAAAGAGTATCACAAGCAAGGCCGGCCGGTGCTAGTTGGTTCTGGCTCGATTGCCAAGAACGAGCAGATTGCTAAATATCTGGAAAAAGAAGGCATCAAGTTTGAGATTTTGAACGCTAAGAATAATGAGCGCGAGGCGGCTATCATCGAGAAAGCTGGTGAAAAGGGCGCGATTACGCTAGCGACAAACATTGCTGGACGCGGTACCGACATCAAGCTCGGCAAGGGAGTCAAGGAATTGGGCGGACTGGTGGTGATCGGCTCAGAACGACACGAGTCACGGCGCATCGACAATCAGCTGCGCGGTCGTGGTGGTCGTCAGGGTGACCCAGGTGAGACACAGTTCTATGTGTCGACCGAAGATGATTTGATGCGAATTTTCCAAGGCGAGCGCATTGCGGCGCTGATGGACCGGCTGGGCGTCGACGAAGAAACACCGATTCAAAACCGCGCCGTGTCAAAGACGTTGGAGGCAGCTCAGAAACGTGTCGAGGGTTACAACTTTGATACGCGCAAAAATGTTGTTCAGTACGACAACGTTATCAATCGTCACCGCCGCGTGGTGTATGTCATGCGCCGCAAGATTTTGGAGGGTGACAACATTAAGCCGGAGATTGAACGCTTGCTC
This sequence comes from uncultured Candidatus Saccharibacteria bacterium, assembly GCA_963526655.1. GTDB lineage: Bacteria > Patescibacteriota > Saccharimonadia > Saccharimonadales > Saccharimonadaceae > Nanosynbacter. The sequence continues at coordinate 24,042 of CAUROB010000007.1, read as the reverse complement.
AAAGAAAAAGTGAACGATTCAACACAGCTGCCGCTCAAGAATAATCCTAATTTTGTGAAAGAATTTGCTGCAGTTATCCCAGTTGATGAGGATGCGCTTACAAAGGCCGGCTCAGAGAAGAAAGATAAAACTCGTATCCAAAAGGTGATGAAACTGGCGCGTGAAGCATACGCAGAAAAAGAGGAAGAAATTGGTGACGAAAACTTGCGTGGCGTCGAGCGGGAAGTCTACATGGCAGTGCTCGATACCTTGTGGATGCAACACTTGGAAAACATGCAGCATCTACGCGAAGGTATTCACTGGCGCAGTGTTGGTCAGCGTGATCCACTGGTTGAGTATCGGTCGGAGTCACAAAAATTGTTCACGAGTCTGCAGAACAATTTGCGCGACGAAGTCTTGAGTACCATCTTCCGTGTGCGTAAGGCTGACGCCACAGTGCAACAATCACAGGATGATGAGTATGACACTGAGTTGACTCGACTCGCTGAAACTGCGGTCGAGAAGGGCGTTAACGAGATAACATCTGGCGAAAAAAATCGTGATGATGATTTCTCAGTCAAAAAGGCAAAGACTGCTTCTGAGTCAAATCGTGCCAAAAACGCAGCGCGCAAGAAGAAAAAGGCGCAGCGCCAAAACCGCAAAAAGAATCGGAAATAATCCATGAAGCACACGGTTGAAGAAGTACGACTAAAGAATGGTGCTCGTGGGTTGTTGATCGATGTGCCAGACGCCACGGTGATGAGCTTTCAGTTTCATTTTCGGGCGGGCAGTCGCTATGTGCGTGACAAAGACATCTACGAGACAGCGCACATCATGGAACATATGTCATTTGGTGCTAATGAGAAATTCCGTTCGCAGGCGCTGTATGACCAAGAATTTGTCAAAAACGGCGCGTATTATAACGCCTATACAACAGAATATTCCATGGGCTATGAAGCATTTTGTGCTGATTTTGAATGGGACAGGGTGTTGGAACTGCAGCGGTTGGCTATCACGGTACCGCGTTTTAATGCCGAAGAATTGGAGGCCGAGAAGGGTAATGTGCGCTCTGAGCTGACAGGCTATCTGAACAATCACAACCGCGTGATGTGGCCGCGGGTGCAGCAGGCGTTGGGTGAAGATATTTTGACGTACAATCAGCGCCTGAAGACGATTGCCAACGTAACGTTGAAAGATATCAAAGAACATCATCGTCGCACGCATACCTTAAAAAATATGCGCTTTGTGATCGCTGGTAAAATGACGGGGCGCAAGTCACGCATCAAGGAGGCGTTAGAAGCCTGGCAATTGGAAGAAGGCGAACGCTTTGAGATTCCTAAGGACAATCTACACAGCGCCGGACCTCTGTTGATTAGGCGTAAAGAAGCTTCCAACCTAACATTTGGTTGGTCGATGATTGTGCCTCGTGAAATTAGTAATTCTGAGGCTGATGCTATGGGCTGCTTGAATCACATTTTGACTGGGACATTTAACTCTCGCATTTTTGGGGCAGCTCGCAAGCGGGGACTGGCGTATAGTATTTTTAGCGACACTTCTGTTGGGTTTTATGATTCAGCATGGGACTTCACTGGTCAGGTCAACTTGGAGACGGCTGAAGAGCTGTTTGATATCATCGTCAGTGAACTGAAGCGTGTGCTAAACGGCAAGATTTCTGCTGAAGACATTGAAAGCGCCAAGTCCTATTCTTTGGGGCGTTATCAAATGGGTGCGCAGACCGTTTCTCAGATCAGTAATTTCTATACCGGTCGCTATTTCTCAGATGATTTTGTGAAGGATTATACTGGCGTGCCGGCAGCGATTTTGGCAGTGACTGATGAAAAAATTGTGCAAGTGGCGCGTGAGTTTTTCCAAGCTAACACCTGGGTATTGGCTGGAGTGAGCTGTGGAGAAAAAGAACTGCTGGAACGCATCCAAGAAAAGCTGGGAGCATTGTTCTAAGATGAACATTGTCATTGCAGGATATGATATAGAAGGTAAGTCGAGTTACGCGTATTTTCAGCGTAAGTTTCCAGACGCACAATTGACGATAGTGGATGAACGAGAGCTACGTGACGTACCAGCGGGTGCGGAGGTTCGCACTGGTGCAGGGGTGTTTTCTGATCAGTTTTATGACGTTGACATGGTAGTCAGAACGGCTGGACTACCGCCAAGTCACATCAAGACCAGTGGTACTATATGGTCGGCGACCAATGAGTTTTTCGCACAGTGTCCAGCGCCCATCATCGGTGTGACGGGGACAAAAGGCAAGGGAACGACCTGTAGCTTGATCACTAGTATACTGCGTGCTGCTGGCAAAACAGTCCATCTTGTTGGGAATATTGGTGTTCCATCGTTGGACGTGCTGCCACAGATTCAGCCAGATGATATCGTGGTGTATGAATTGAGCAGTTTTCAGTTGTGGGATTTGGAAAAATCTCCGCACGTTGCAGTCGTCTTGATGATTGAGCCAGACCATCTGGACAGGCACGATGATTTTGCTGATTATCTTGACGCAAAATCGCATATTGCCACATTTCAAACGGCTCAAGATATTATCATTTACAACAGGAACAATCAGTTCAGCCAGCAGATCGCTGCCAAGTCACCAGCGCGTCAGTTGTCATATCCGATTGATTTATCAGTGGAAATGCAGCACGCACTCAAATTGCCAGGCGCGCACAATCAAGAGAATGCCAGTGCGGCAGTGTTGGTGGCTAAGACGGTGATGCCGGAGTTGTCAGATGACGTGATTTGTCAGGGGCTTGCCGGTTTTACGGGCTTGCCGCATCGGCTCAAATTTGTGGCAGAAAAACGAGGAGTGAAATTTTATGATGACAGTATCTCGACGACGCCAGGCAGTGCGGTGGCTGCATTGCGGTCATTTCAGCAGCCAAAGGTGATGCTCCTTGGTGGAGCAGACAAAGGCGGTGATTACACGGAGTTGGCCGAAGAATTAGCACGCTCACAGTCAATAAGAGGTGTGATCGTCAGTGGTGGCAATGCTGATAATATTGCAAAAGCGTTGCAAAAAGCTGGTTTGCCAGATGCGACAATAGTGCAAAAGGGTGTGATACCGATGACCGAAGTTGTGTGGCATGCCCTCGATATTGCCCAGCCAGGAGATGTTGTAATTTTGAGTCCAGCTGCCGCCAGCTTTGACCAGTACGCAAACTACACAGCCCGTGGCGAAGCCTTTGTTGAGGCTGTCGCGGAGTTATAAGACACGGATCTGATGGTATAATGGGTTCTATGCAGCTATTGAAAAAACGTGTCCAATCCCTCCGCAGCGACGTCATGCAGGCTAAACAAGCATTGCATTTTGATGCGCTTGCCGAAGAATTGGCGGTACTAGAAGAGCAATTAAATCAGCCTGAAATTTGGAATAATCCTGATCATGCTCAGTCGGTTGCCAAAAAAGCAGCTGCGTTGCGCCAAACGGTGCAGCCGTGGCAGGTGTTGGGTGTTCAGTTGGATGATTTGCTGGAATTCATGGAGCTGGGGGACGATGATTTATTGGACGAGTTTACCAAGCAAATAGATGCTCTGGAGGCGGAATTTTTAGCTCGCAAAACAGACCTGCTATTTAGCGGGAAATATGATGGTCGTGAGGCAGTGGTGCGTATTTCGGCAGGTGTTGGCGGATTGGATGCCCAAGATTTTGCGCAGATGCTGGAGCGTATGTATTTACGGTGGGCGGAACGATCTGGCATGAAAACTGATGTTTTGGAGCGGTCTGCGAATGATGATGGTGGTTTGAAAACCGTTGTGTTGGAAATATCGGGACCGTTTGCGTATGGTAAATTGCGTTCAGAAAATGGCGTGCATCGGCTGGTGCGGCTCAGCCCGTTTAATGCTGATAATTTGCGCCAGACCAGTTTCGTGCTGGTTGAGGTACTGCCAAAAATTGACACACCAGACGAAGTGGATATTGACCCGAGTGATTTGAAGATAGACGTTTACCGTAGTGGTGGCAAGGGCGGACAGGGGGTGAATACGACTGACTCAGCAGTTCGTGTCACGCACGTACCGACGGGAATTGTAGTGGCGATTCAAAATGAGCGCAGTCAGATTCAAAACAAAGAAACTGCGTTGAAAATTTTGCGCTCCAAGTTGTTGGCGATGCAACTCGAGCAGCACGCGGACAGCTTGTCAGATCTTAGGGCTGGTGAATCGGCCAACTGGGGCAGTCAAATACGAAATTATGTGTTGCATCCGTACACCCTGGTTAAAGATACTCGGACCAAACATGAAGACCGAGATACGCAGGGTGTGCTAGACGGTAAGATTGATGATTTTATGACGGCATTTCTTAGTCAAAATGCGTCGAAAGACGAATAATATTTAGCTACCAAATATCCTTGACTTTTTAGCAATCAAGTGCTATCATTTGAATATGAAGGTGTTGGATTTTCAAAAGGTTCAGGAAATTGATTCTCATATTCAAGATTTGCTGAGTGAGTTGAGCACGCTCTACCGAGAGCGCAATGAGATTTTTTCTGGCGCAGACAAGGAAACCAAAGCAAAGAAGAATCGTCGTATTGCACAGCAGTCAACGAACACTTTGGAAAACCTGGATTTTTCGACATTTGACTTGAGCCTCAAAGACTAGGTGAAAACAGAAGCATTATATTCGCGCTTTTTGATAAAAAGTGTTACACTAATATAGTATGATTCTGTTGGATAGGGTTACAAAGAGTTACACCAAAACAGGCAAGCCTGCCATCAATCGCGTTAGTGTGCATGTGAAGGCCGGGGAATTTGTCATTTTGGTTGGTACGAGCGGTGCCGGTAAATCAACATTGTTGAAATTATTAACGCGTGAAGAAAAGCCTTCAAGTGGTAAGATTGTTGTTGGTGGTATTGATTATGACACGCTCAAGGACAAGCATATCCCGCTGCTACGTCGAAAAATTGGTGTTGTCTTTCAGGACTTTAAGCTTTTACCAAACCGAACGGTGTTTGAAAATGTAGCCTTTGCGCTGGAGATTGCCGGGATGACTAACCGTGAGATTAAGTCAACGGTGCCAAAAGTCATTGAACTAGTCGGACTTAAAGGCAAAGAAAAGAACTTCCCGCATCAGCTATCTGGTGGTGAGCGTCAGCGAGTGGCGATTGCCAGGGCGGTGGTTCGGCAGCCGAAGATTTTGATCGCTGACGAGCCGACAGGTAACCTTGACCCAAAGCACAGCTGGGACATCGTGCGGTTGCTGGAAAAGATTAATAAGTACGGCACAACGGTACTGCTGACGACGCATAATGTCGATATTGTGAATAAGTTGAAACGACGGGTGATTACCATTGATCACGGTAAAATTACGTCTGACCAGGCGAGAGGAACATATAAGCAATAATGGCCAAGAAAAAGACAAACGCAAACGCAAAAGCAATGCAGCGCAACAAAATGAAACAGCGGCGAACCTTAGCTTTTGTTCGCATGTTGCGCTACGGTGTCAATAACTTTAGTCGTAATGCTTGGCTGACGGTTGCAGCGACGGCGGTCATGAGTGTGACTTTGCTGATTATCTTTGTGACTGTGGCGGCACAGCGCATTTTAGTGAATACGACTGAAACCATCACTCAAAAGGCGAATATTTCAATTTACCTCAAGGGATCTGTCTCTGAAAAAACTGTTAACGAATTGACAGATAAGATTAAAAAATTGGACAACGTAACAGGGGTGACATACATTTCTGCGGAACAAGCACGCCACGAACAGGCTCAGCGTTACAAGGACAATGTAGAAGCGCTGGAAGCTATTCGTGAAGCAAGCAATGAGCTACCGGCGACATTGCAGATTTCAGTGAAAGATCTGAACAATTATTCTTCATTGAAGCATTTCGTTGGTTCTGATGAAACCTATCTTGCCAACAAAGACCAGCGTCGACAACCGTCATTCACTGGTGATCGCCGCCAGGCCATTGAAACAATCGGTAGTTGGGTGCGTGTGGCGAGCATCGGTGGGTCAATTGCAACGGTGGTGTTTGTGCTGATTTCCTCACTAGTGGTGTTTAACACTATCCGCATGGCCATCTTCAACCGTAAGAGCGAGATCCAGATGATGAAGCTCATCGGTGCTGAGCGCAGTTTTATTCGTGGACCGTTTGTGGTTGAGGCGATTATGTATGGATTTATCGCTGCGGTGATCGCTACGGCGGGGGGCTATGGACTGTTGGTGTTTGCCAAGGAGCCGATGCGTAAATGGTTGCCAATTGATACGTTACTTCAGGATCTGACACCGTATGTTGGGCTGGTGCTACTGGCTATGATCGTCATTGGTGGGCTGATTGGTACGATTTCGTCATGGGTTGCGACCCATAAATACCTCAAGATTTAAGTCACATAAAACTTGGTTGACATGTGGATAGTGCTTATGCTATTATGATATATAGTATGAAGCAACGGTCCACCACACCAGTTTCGCACAAACAAGCCACCAAAGTAGCCTTGGTGGTGATGGCTGCCGTCGTTGCCGGAGCAGGGATTTTTCAGACCGCTGGCACGGTTTTTGCGCGAGATTATGAGGCAGAAATTAGAGCTAAACAACAAGAAGCCAATAACTACAATTCGCAGGCGGCTCGCTTGGGTGAGATGGCGGCGACTCTGGAAGAGGAATTGAACCGTTTGACCGCGCAGGTGAACGCGTTGCAATCTCAAATCATTGAAAGTCAAAATAAGATTGATTCTCTGAAGGAAGAGATCAAGAATAACGAAGCGGCGATCAACAGAAACCGTAAGACAATGGGTCAGATCTTGTCTGATATGTATGTTGATGATCAGATTTCTCCGCTGGAGATGCTGGCTAGTTCAGAAAACATCGGTGACTTTATCGACAAGCAGGAGCAGCGCAGTAGTTTGCAGGGCTCGCTGAATGACAAAATTAAGGAAATCAAGCGTCTGCAAAAGAAATTGCAGGACAATAAGGCGGCCGTTGAGCGTACACTGAAGGACCAAGAAGCTCAAAAAGCTCAAATGGCGGCCAAACAGGCTGAGCAGGCAAAATTGGTGAACGATACGAAGAATGACCAGGCGGCATATTCGTCTTTGGCATCACAACGCAACAGCGAAATTGCGAAATTGCGTGAGCAACAGGCTGCAGAAAACTTACGTAGCTTGCCACGAGGTAGTGTGCCATCTGGTACGCCTGGTGGTGGTGGCTACCCAGGCGCTTGGGCAAATGCACCACTGGATGCTTATGTCGATCCATGGGGGCTCTACACTCGTCAGTGCGTGAGCTACGTTGCATGGAAGGTTCACAGTACTGGTCGCTATGTGCCGCACTTTAACGGTGCCGGTAACGCCAATCAATGGCCGTCGACAACGTCTCGTTATGGTATTCCAAACGGCAGCACCCCACGAGCAGGGGCGGCAGCGGTGATAATGGGTGGTGCATATGGTCACGTGATGTATGTTGAGTCGGTAAACGGCGACGGCACTATTACGGTTAGCGACTATAACTTGGGCTGGGATGGTCTGTACCGCAATTATAAGCGCTCATCGTCTGGACTTGTCTACATCTACTTCTAAGATTTGATGCCGCTCATGCTATAATGGTTCTATGAGCAAGGAGAAAACACGAAACGCTCAGCTGTTTGCGTGGGCGGTAGTTATAGCAGTGGTTAGTTTTATCGCGGGTGCGCGGTCGGATCAGATATTTGCGGCGATTGCACCAAAGCTTGGTGTGCGATATAGCGCCGAGCGGCTTGATACGGAGCGGATTCAAGAGACGTATCGACAGTTGAAAGCGCAGTATGATGGAAATCTGGATACTGATAAATTGATCAATGGCGCGAGTCGCGGTCTGGTGGCGGCTACTGGTGATCCGTACACGACATTCATGGACGCTGAGGAGGCCAAAGAATTTGAGAAGAGTCTGAATGGTAATATTGGTGGTGGCATCGGCGCGGAGATTGGTTTGAGAAATAATCGGCCGACAGTCGTTAGGGTGCTACGAAATAGTCCAGCAGAGGAAGCTCAAGTCAAGGCTGGTGATATCATTACAGCAGTGAATGGCAACTCGGTGGCAGACGCTACGACTGAGCAGGTGGTGGAAAAAATTCGTGGGGAAGTGAATACTACAGTGAAGCTCCACGTACTCCGTAATTATCAGCGGCTGGAAATGTCGATGACTCGTAAGCAAATCACTGCACCAGCCGTGGAGCATGAGATTGTTGATGGCGTTGGTATCTTGAAAGTGTACCGATTTGGTGAAGAAACTGGTACGTTGGCGCGTGCAGCGGCCGAAGCTTTCAAGCAAAACAATGTCCAGAAGGTTATTTTGGATCTTCGCAGCAACCCTGGTGGAACGGTAACGGCGGCTCAGGCGCTAGCTGGACTATGGCTGGATCAGCAAGATATCATGACGGAACGGCGCGGAGATAAAGTCGTTAAAACGGTCAAATCGACAGGTAAGCCACTGTTGCAGGACATGAAAACAGTCGTGCTGATTGATGGATCAAGTGCTAGCGCTAGTGAAATAGTAGCGGGCGCGTTGCAAGAATATGGCAAGGCGAAACTGCTTGGAGAAAAGAGTTACGGTAAGGGTAGTGTGCAGCAATTGATCAAATTGCCTGATGGTGCACAACTCAAAGTTACGGAAGCGCGCTGGTATACACCAAAGGGTCGTACCATTGACAAGACAGGCATTGAGCCAGACGAGAAGGTGGGATTGACCGCTAATGATATGAATTTTGGCAAAGATCCACAGATGGACGCTGCCAAAAAGCTGTCCTGGTAAACGCTTGTGTTTTTCTGATGCGGGCGTTAGAATAAAGATAGTATGAACGCAAAGAGGAAAATATTATTAGTAGAGGACGACATGGCACTGGCAGCCGTGTATCGCGCCAGGCTGGAGTTAGAAGGCTTTGATATCAAGGAAGTGCATAATGGCGAAGATGCACTGTCCGCAACCGTTGAATATAAGCCAGATTTGATTTTATTGGACGCCATGATGCCAAAAATCAGTGGTTTTGACGTGTTGGATATTTTGCGCAATACGCCAGAAACGGCTAATGTACGCATTATCATGTTGACAGCGCTGAGTCAGCCAAAAGATAAAGAACGGGCTGAAGGTTTGGGGGTTGACGAATACCTGGTGAAGTCTCAAGTTGTCATCGGTGATGTGGTTGCGCGGGTGAAGCACCACTTGGGGATGACAGAATAACCATAGTTAGCATATAAAAATAGTCGCCATGGAAGCGACTATTTTTATGATGGTAGCCTGTAGTAGGCTGAGATTTTTAGGCTTAGTCTACGCGAACTTGTGTGCGGCGTTCGGTTTTACCGGTAAATTTCTGCTTTTTGACTTTCTTAAAGCTAACCACGCCGTCTTTAGCTGCGTGAATAGTGTAGTTACGGCTCATGTACGTGCCGTCACCAGCGATCTTGGTAGCACCAGTTTGACGCACCAATACTGCACCAGCATTGACTTTTTGGCCGCCAAAGCGTTTCACGCCCAAACGCTGACCAGCATTGTTGTGGATGTTCTTGCTTGAGCTACCAGCTTTAACCTTTGACATTTGCTAAACTCCTTATAGTTTCTGTAAACAATCCTTACTAGTATAGACCACTACTAGTGTAATGTCAAGAAGCTAGGCGGTTTTTAGTAGCAATATTTCACGCGCCACGACTTGGTCGGATCGGGAATAAATGAGGGGCGGCTGTTGCAGGGTGTAACCGAGTGTTTCTAGGTCTTTGATGAGCGGCAGGTGAGTCAGGTTACGGCCGGCGTCGCGCCAAGCGGGTACGGCGATACACAGTGTGGTACCGGGCGTCAGTTGACTGTGAATATTGCGTAAAAAATTAGTGATGATGTGATTGCAATTGCCGGTTACTTCGTGGAGCTTTTTGGGACTTGGTGGCGCAGAGAAGGGTTGTCCAAGGTAGGTTTCACAGACCACGGCATCAAGCTGTTGGGCTTTTGGCCACTGATGAGTCATGGCATCAGCTTGCTCGAGGCTACGTACCGTGCCGGTGATATGATACTTGCTTTGTAACCAGGCTATATTTTCTGTCGTATAATCAATCATCTTTTGGCTGAGGTCGCTACCACAGACGTCATATCCTTTAAGCAAAGCTTCCTGAAGAACGGTGCCGGTACCACAAAAAGGGTCGAGAATGGTTGCTTTTGCGGCGTTGCCGACGGCTACATTAACCATGATTTGTGCTAATTTTGGCGGCAACATGCCGACGAACGCGTCACGGCGTGGTCGGTTGCGGTCACGGCGGGCATAAGCGGTGATGTTTTGCGCGCCATTACTTTCAGCGATGAGGATGGCGCCGTTATCGGTCTTGATGATGAATAATTCACGTTTTTTGGGGCTAAGCCCAAGCTTATTGTTGTGTGAGGTGGCGGTCGATAGCTCTGTGGTGGTGTTTGGGATGAGCCGCAGACTGACGCCATGTTTTTTCATGGAAGTTTTGAGTAACAGGCCAATTTTCTGCAGCTGGCGAGGCGAGGTTGATAGTCCATAGGCACTGATGCCGAGGGTGATTTTTCCGCCGACTGCCAGCAGTTGGTTGACATAAGTATGCGTAATCCAATGAGAAGCTTGCTCCAGGGTCGGGCGGTTGTCGGCCGGGAGAGTGTGGATGACTTTGCCGCATTTGAGTGATCCGCCAAGGGAATCGATTGACAGCCCATCAGTGTCAACAACAGCGGCGCTGTGGCTGACGGCACGAACATGTGATTTTCCAAAAATAGCTTCTAATTCTGCGATTGATAACTTCGGCAAGCGCCCTAATATTGCTACGAACATATCTATAGTATATCAGGCTCGTGGTATAATGGAGAGGTATGTTTTCTGGGAAAATTTCGAAGGTGTTGAAAACGCTGAAATCGCCGCGCATGATCATGAGTCTTACTACCTTGTTGGTTTTAGCAGCGATCATCTATTTATCGCGTCATGAACTGCTGCGAGCGTGGGAACTGTTGGGAACGGCTAATGTTGGGTTATTGGCCTTGCTGCTGCCGGCGCAGATCATCGTGTATTATGCTGGTGGCGAAATGATTTTTTCTTATCTGCGTGACAGGAAGCTCATCAAGCATGTGTCGCGACTAGAGCAGGTGCGAATTGCACTGGAGTTGAACTTGGTAAATCATATCTTTCCGTCAGGCGGGGTGAGTGGTATTTCCTACACGACATGGAGGATGAGCAAGCTTGGTGTGAGCTCGGCGCGTTCAACGTTTGCGCAGCTCCTGAGATATGTGACAGGGTTTTTGTCAATGCTAGCCATGATGATCGTGGCAGTGGTGTTTTTGGCAGTAGACGGTCGCATCAACCGGTATATTGTGGCATCAAGTTTCCTGGTCGTGGTGGTTGTCCTGAGCCTAACATTTGCCATCATCTACATGTTTTCTTCTCGTCATAGGATGCACAAGGCGGCGCGCCGAATTGCGCGAGGGCTTAACGCCATCACCAAATGTGTGACGTTTGGTATGCAGCGTCAGTTGGTTCAAGCAGAGCAGATGGATGCTTTTTTCTCTGATATGCACGACGATTTTTCGGAATTGATGCAAGATAAACGATTGATCGTCAAACCGTTTTTGTGGGGCATTGTGTACGCATCGTTTGATATTTTGATGTTTATGTTGGCTTTTTGGTCATTGGGTGCTTCGGTCAATCCAGCAGTGTTGCTGATTGGTTATATCGCGGCGGGCTTTGCTGGGATCATCATCTTTACGCCGGGCGGCGCAGGTGTGTATGAGACGATCATGATTTTGTTTTTGAGCATGACTGGTACGCCGCCAGATATCGCTATCGCGGGCATCATACTGACGCGTGTCATTTTGCTCATGGGGACAATCGTCCTTGGCTATATTTTCTACCAGCACGCGCTAATCAAATATGGTAAGCCTCGCCGTGACTCCTAAATTTAGCGTCAGTGAATTTTTGGCGGTTGTCAATCAATCGCTAGAGCTGGCCTTTGGCTCGGTGCAGATTGAAGGCGAGGTCAGCTCGTTTAAGGTCAATCATCAAAAATATGTTTTCTTTGACTTGAAAGATGATGAGGGTACGGTCAATTGTTTCATGACGGTGTGGCAGCTAAGAATGCCTATTCATGATGGGATGCGAGTGGTAGTACGGGCGGTGCCAAAGGTGACCGATTGGGGCAAATTTAGTTTAACAGTGCAGTCAGTGCAGCCAGTGGGCGAAGGAAATTTGCGCAAAAGCTTTGAACTGCTGCGCAAAAAGCTGTCAGATGAGGGGCTGTTTGATGATGCTCGCAAACGACCATTGCCGTCCCGACCGCAGCATGTGGCGGTTGTCTCCAGTACTAACTCAGCGGGGTACGCTGACTTTATAAAAATTGCTAATGAGCGCTGGGGCGGCGTTCGGTTTAGTGTGGTAAATGTGATGGTGCAGGGCGACACGGCGGCAGATCAGATCATCAGGGCGGTTGAGAAGATTGAAAGCTTGGCGGAGCTACCAGAGGTGATCGTGGTGATTCGTGGGGGAGGTAGTGCTGATGATTTGAGTGTGTTCAATGACGAATTGCTGGTGCGAAAACTAGCGTCCAGCCGAGTGCCAGTTCTGACGGGAATTGGTCATGAGATTGACACGACATTGTGTGATCTTGTGGCTGATGTACGAGCGTCAACGCCAAGCAATGCAGCGCAGTTGCTGCTGCCAGATAAGCAAGAGATGATCCGGTCGATCAAGCACCAGCTTCGTGGTGTGGCGCTACAAACAGTACGAGCGATTGACGAGGAATTGGAACTGGTACAGGCGGCGCGCAGCAATGCTCTGGATAGCTGGCGTCAGCACGTTGAGGAGCTGCTGAGTGATGTACAGTCACGCATCAGGTTGATCAGTGAATACGATCCAGAATTAGCACTAGCCCGGGGGTATGCTATGATCAGGGGTAATTGTGCAGTCGGGGAAGTGATTGAAATACAAACTAACAAAGCTTTGATGAAAGCGAGGATTGAAGCATATGCAGAACGAACCAACGATTAACGAACTATTGGAGCAGCTGGACAAAGAAATGGCGTGGTTTCACAGTGATGAGTTTCAGCTAGAAGAGGCGCGTGAGCGGTTTCTGGCTGTCAAAAAACTGGCAGAGCAGGCAGAAGAGCAGCTGCTGAATATAAAAAACGAAATTGAAGTGCTGGGTGAGTAGTCCATCATGGAAGTGGTGATTGTTTGTGCGCTGATACTATTTTTGATATTTGGACTGACGGCGTTCATCGGTGCACCGTATGTGCCGACGCGCCACACTGATATTCAGAAACTGTTGAGGGATGAATTGAAGCTGACTAAAGACGACATCGTACTGGATGTAGGGTCGGGTGATGGCGCCGTGCTACAAGAGGTGGCGAAAACTGGCGCTCAGGCCGTTGGCTATGAGATTAACCCATTTTTAGTGCTAGCGTCTCGCTGGCGGCTAAGAAAATATGCCAAGAACGTGCACATCAAATGGACGAATGCGTGGACGACGCAGCCTGCCAAACACATTACGGTGATATACGCGTTTGGTGCAGGGCTGCATTTGAAGAAAATTTATCAATTGGCTCGGCAACAGGCGACCCACCAGGGTAGACCGTTACGATTGGTCAGTTATGGCTATCAGCTAGATACCACGAAGAACAACCGACTACTGAAAGAAGCTGGTCCGTATTTTCTGTATGAAATACGTCCTGACTTTACAGGAGACAAAGCATAAGCTATAATGCAAGATATGAAAAGAAGACAATTTGAACAGGGGTCAATCAACGGCTGGATGGTCGGTACGATTGGTTTTTTGGTGTTAACGCTAATCGCTGGAGCTGTAGCAGCTTGGATGTTCGTGGAGTACACACGAGAAAAAACGGGCGTTGACGCAAAGGTTGCCAGTGCGGTTGCCAAAGGCAAAAATGAGCAGGCAGAGCTTGACCAGAAGCGATTTTCCGAAGAAGCTAAGAATCCACGTGTTGAGTTTGTTGGGCCAAATGAATTTGGTCGAGTTTCATTTATGTATCCAAAGACCTGGAGTGCATATGTCGATCAAGACGGTACTGACCGCGGTGACTACAAAGCGTACCTACATCCGGGCACTGTGCCGCCAGCACGCTCAAACACCAGCCGCTTTGCTGTTCGCTTGGAAGTACTAAACAGCGACTTTGATAAGGTGCTGAGCCAATACGCTAACCAGTTGAAGAAGGGTGAATTGACCTCAAGCAGCGTTGAATTTAATGGTAACGCAGCTACTCGCTTGGACGGTGCTTTCTCTAAAGAATTGCGCGGTTCAGTGGTCCTGATGCGAGTGCGAGACAAAACGATTCGTTTTTCTACTGACGCTGACGTCTTCAAGCCAGATTTTCAGGCAGTTCTCGACACGGTTAAGTTTGTTCAGTAACACGCCAATTGCTATACTATAAATAGGTATGGCGGAGGTAAGATGGAATAATGCTGAATTTGGGCAGCTGCCAAGTGTAGCGGTGGCTGCGCATGAGTTGAAGTCTCCGTTGGCACTCATCAGACAACTGAGTCTACTGCTGGAAGAAGAATCGTTAGATGAAGCTGAAACGCGTCGGATTGTTCGGCAATTGTCGAGCATCAGTGATCAATCACTGGCGTTGGTGCAAGATCTGGCACAAACGGCTCACTTGTCGCCGACGTTATTTCCTCTGGAGCCCATTAATCCACTGGCGTTGTGTCAGCAAATGGCCATGGAATTACACCCGATGTTGCGCTTGTACGGTCAATCCATCGCCTGGCCGAAAAAGCAGTCAACAAAGCATTTGGTGGTGGCAAACAGGGCGTTATTGTCGCGGATTTTGGCTAACTTTTTGAATAACTCGCTGAAGTATAGCGAAAAAGATATGCCCATACGGGTGACGATTCGCCAAATTGGCTCGACGCTGAGGATTTTGATTCGTGATCATGGCCCGATGATGAGCCGTGCTGATTATGCGCGACTTGTTAGTGAGATGGAACAGCGAAAATCAGTTCGAACACGCCCTGACAGCAGCGGTTTGGGCGTGTACGTAGCGTCGCAATTTGCAAAAGCCATGGGCGGAACCATTGGCCTGATCAGGCATCGTGATGGACTGACGTTTTATGTAGAATTACCCATAAGTCAACAGATGAGTTTGCTATGAAAAAAGTACTGATTGTTGAGGACGATCCAGTGTGGGCGAAGCTGATTCGGCACTATGTTTCAGAAGCTGGCGCCGAATCGCGGATTGTTATTGCTCCGGGGCAGGCGCTGGAGATGATCGATGATTGGCACCCAGATGCGTTGGTCTTGGATATGTTGCTGGCGAGCGAAACTGGCATGGCGTTGCTGAACGAATTGAAAAGCCATGAGGACTTGGCTAATTTGCCGATCATCGTGTGTAGTAATGTTGGTATCACTCATGACGATATGGAGCCGTTTGGTGCGCGGGCGGTGCTTGATAAATCAACTATGACGCCAGCGCAGGTGCGACAGGCGTTGACGGAGGTGCTACAGTGAGTCAAAGTGAGCGCCTGCAAGCTATCGTCCTGAGAAGAACCGACTACGGCGAGGCGGATCGGATTTTGCATCTGCTGACCTCGGCGGGGCGGCGCAATGTGATTGCCAAAGGTGTGCGACGTGAAAAAAGTAAGCTGGCGGGTGGCATTGAACTGTTTGCGCTGTGTGATGCGGTGGTGCGACGCGGGCGCGGCGAGCTGGGGATTTTGACCAGTGCGCAGCTGCAGCAATTTTATCGGCACATTTTGGACAGCTATGAGCGGATGCAATTTGGCTATGAAATGCTGAAATTGGTCAATCGAGCGAGCGAGCAGGTCGACGAGCCAGCCTGGTTTTCGGTGGCCCAGCAGGTTTTGGCTCAATTGAATAACGTGAAGGTTGAGCAAAAACTGATTGAAACTTGGTTTTACTTGCAATACGCTGGACTACTGGGCGATGAGCTGAACTTGCGCACTGACGTGGCGGCGCACGCTCTGTCGTCTGACAAAACGTATATGTATGACAGCACAGAAAAGGGCTTGCGGCTGGCGGAACAGGGCGACTTGTCAGCGGACGCCATCAAGCTGCTTCGGCTCATCCAGGCAAAGCCGCTGGCGAATGTGGCGCAGATTGGCGGGATAACTGAGGTGATCAGCGCTTGTTGGTTGGTGGCGCGGCAGCACGCAGCGGTGTAATATTGCCCATAAAAATGCTATACTGTAGCTAATAATGTGAATCGCCATGTTGCCAACATGGAGAAAGGTTTTTTGATGAGTCAAGCAAAAATGGAAGATATTATCAGCCTGTGTAAGCGACGCGGCTTTATTTATCAGGGGTCGGATGTATATGGCGGCCTGAGCGGTACGTGGGATTACGGTCCGCTGGGTGTGCAGCTGAAGCGTAATATCATGAATTTGTGGTGGCGCAGGTTTGTTGACGAGCGCGACGACATGTATGGTGTGGATGCGGCGATTTTGATGAATCAGAAGGTGTGGCAGGCCAGTGGGCATGTGGATACCTTCACTGACCCGCTTATTGAATGTAGAGAGTGCCATGGACGATTTCGTGCTGATCATATTATTGAAAATAAGGATAATTATATAAGTAAATTGAACCCTTTTTTTAATCGCAGAGAAGCTCTTATCGATTCGTACGCTAGTATTGAGTATACTCCTGAAGCTAAAAATGAACTCTACAACAAGTTGGTGGAGGCGGATCTTGTTGCGGGTGAAGCTACCTATCCTGCGCATGACACGGTTGATCAATTAAAGAATTATTATGTCTTGCAATCACAAAAAGATGCTGTATCGTATCTTGGAGATTTTCCGGCGGTCTACCTTAATAATACTAAGACGAAATGCCCACGGTGTGGTAATATCGCTTGGTATCCAGCACGGACATTTAACATGATGTTTGAAACGCATGTTGGCGCGACCAAGAGCGATGATAGTATTTCTTACCTCCGCCCCGAGACCGCCCAAGGCATCTTCACTAATTTCAAAAACGTCGTTGATAGTTTCTACCCGAACTTGCCGTTTGGCATCGCTCAACAGGGCAAGGCGTTTCGCAATGAAATTGCGCCACGCGATTTCGTCTTTCGCTCCCGGGAGTTTGAGCAGATGGAGATTGAATATTTCGTCGATCCTGAGCATTGGCAGGAGGCGTTTGATGAACTACTGGCGGCGACGCATGCATTTTTGGCAGAGCTAGGTCTGAAACCAGAGCACATTCACGAGCTGGACGTGCCGGCGGAGGATCGGGCGCACTACAGCAAAAAGACGATTGACATTGAGTACGACTATCCGATCGGCCAAGAGGAGTTGATGGGTATCGCCTACCGCACCGATTTTGACCTGATGAACATCCAGTGCGCCAGTGGTAAGAGCATGGAGTATACCGTCAAAGGAACGAACACAAAATTTGTTCCGCACGTCATCGAGCCGTCGTTTGGCGTCGAGCGGGCGCTGATGGCGGTGTTGTCGGGTGCGTACCGCGAGGATGAACAAAACGGCGAAAAGCGGGTATATTTGGCGCTGCCAGAGCATTTGGCGCCGGTCAAATTTGCTGTTTCACCGCTACTCAAAAACAAGCCAGAACTGGTGGAAAAAGCCCGCGAAGTCTACACCCAGCTTGCCAAGGCCAACCCAGGTCGAGTGATGTGGGACGACAACGGCAACATCGGCAAACGCTACCGCCGCCAAGATGAAATCGGCACGCCGCACTGCGTGGTCATCGACTTCCAGACGCTGGAGGACGGCACGGTGACCGTGCGTGAGCGGGATACGACGGAGCAGAGGCGGGTGAAGGTTGAGGAGCTATAGATACTAGAGATGAAAAATAAATTGGGTTTAAGGAGCGAAAATATTGACAAAAAGTAGACCTGAGTTTGATAAAATTACATCGTTTGATGAGTTTAATAAATACTATTGGTATCGTGAGGAAATTTCACAGATTTGCAAGTCATTAGGATTAGAATATAAAGGTACAAAACAAGAACTCAATCACATTATTGAGCAGTACTTTAAGGGTAATTTGATTAAAAAATCATCAATAAAAAACGACAAGAAGCAAGTTGAAACTATTACATTAGATACTCCATTACTTGAATGCGGGTTTTCCTTTAATACACACTTTAGAGAATATTTCTCAATTTTAACAGATGTCTCACCATTTAAATTTAATGCTGATATGGCCACTGCTTGGAGAAAAGTAAAAAAAGAAAATGATTTGAGTTTTACCATTCAAGATATGCTAAAAATTTATTATGGGAAATCAGATTATGCCAAGTATGATAATTCGGTTTGTCAATGGAACCAATTCTTAAAGGATTTCTGTGCAGATAAAAATAGTTACAACTACTCAAATAAATTAAAAGTAGCTTCTATTCTTTGGAAAGAAGTTAGAAATTCAAAAAATGAAAAAATTTATTCAAAGAAACTTTTAGCTGAATATGAACATGAAATAAAAGAGTATCACAATTAGGTAATTTAAGTAATTACCAACTTGTTAGCACCTAATGAGTAGTTAGTAATGGATATTGGAAAGACAGAATATACGGTAGGTGAGATGGTATCAGCCATCTGGCGTTCGGGTGTAGTATAATGACTTTCATGTCAAACACTACCAAAGGACACATCATTACGCAGAATCTAGATGGAACCGATCATCTGGATTGTCTGTATCGCATTTCGCTCAAAGCGTTGATTTATAACGACGCTGGGCAGATTTTGGTCGTCAAGGAAATTGATCGGACGTATTGGGATTTACCGGGTGGTGGTATGGATTTTGGCGAGACGATTGAGTCTTCTTTGAAGCGCGAGCTGCTTGAAGAAGTCGGCTACAAGGGTGGTTTGCGCTATCAATTGTTTGACGCGTCGGACGAGATGTATATTGAGCGGATTGATGCTAGTCAAATCTGTTTTTATTGCCGTGTTTGGCCGGATAATTTTGATTTTATGCCAGGTGAAGAGGGTGATGAGGTGGTGTTTATTAACCCAGAGGAATTACTGCTTCAGAAGAGCGAGGTTGACGCGCCAGCTCGAGCGTATGGGGCGCATATGAAATGGCAAGAAATCAGTGGCTGCATGAAATGATATAATTACTCCATGACGAAACCGTTTTTACTACTACAATCGCGCCCCGAAGTTGAAGCATCAGATGATGAATATCAAGCATTTTTGAAATTTGGTGGGCTGGAGGCTAACCAATTGGTGCGGCTGAGGCTAGAACGCGGTGATGAGCCGGCAGTGAATTTGGATGATTATGCTGGGATCATCATGGGCGGTGGTCCGGCTAATTTCGCGTATGACGAAGCGCAAAAATCGCCCGAGCAGAAGCAATTTGAAAGATATATTTTGCCGTTGATGCGTCGAATCATTGAGGCAGACGTGCCATTTTTGGGAGCTTGTTTAGGTGTTGGCGCGGTGGTAACAGCCATGGGTGGACAGATGAGCTTTGACTATCCTGAAGCGGTTGGCGCGGTAGATATTTCTGCAACACCTGAAGGCGAGCAAGATGACTTATTTAGAGATTTTCCAGCAGTTTTCTGCGGCTTTGTCGGGCATAAAGAGGGTGTGATGAATCCACCAAGCGGTTGCACGGTACTAGCTCGTTCAAATACTTGTGTGCAAATGCTGCGCGCTGGCAATAATGTTTACGCCACACAATTTCACCCTGAACTTGATGCCGATGGTCTGGCGTTGCGCATCAATATCTATAAGCACGCTGGCTATTTTGCTCCCGAAGAAGCCGACTTATTGATAGCTAACGCCCAGCAGGAAGTTATCACTTGGCCAGAGTTGGTACTGCGGCGGTTTGTGGAGCGATATCATTAAAAAAGTAAATCTGAGATATAATAAAATCATGCGTATAATTCGTAGTGTTCAAGCCACAAGGTTTCGTCATATTGGGGTATTGCTTGTGCTTTTTCTCCTTGGTATGATGGCGATGCGGTTCGCGGCTAGTTATGTGTCGTCGGTTGCCAGTGGTGCGGGGATATTTGATCTTAATTTTGGTAATGATGGTATTTATGTTCACGATAACCTTTTGGCGCTAGGCGACGCTGGTAGAAACGTCTATCTGTACGCTTTTCTACCCATTGACACCATTTATGCGGCGATATATGCGGTATTTTATGTCTATACTTTGGCGTTTTTCCTGCGGTGTACTGTGCCTAATTGGTGGAACCATACTCGATGGCTGGTATTGCTTCCTGTTCTAGGTGCTATATGTGACTGGTTGGAAAATATGTGTTTTGCTTTCATGCTTATCCAGCCTTCAACATCCGTAAATCCGTTATTAGTAACAAGCACTTCGCTACTAACTAAAGCAAAATTTGTCTTGGTGTATTTGTCGTTATCAATTGTGTTAGGGCTAGTACTAGGCTGGTTAGTGTGTTGTGTTCGTGTCAAGCGACGCCAGGAATAGTAGGTGTTTTAGTTTACATATCGTGAAGGGTACAGCTGGAGCCTTGTGTGCTATAATAACCATATACATATTATTCTTGGTGGGGATATAGTCAAGCTATGTATCTAATAAAACCTCGGAGATATCTAGTCAATTTCCACTCTCTATCCTCGAAAGTGAAGATGGTCGGCGGGCAAATTTTGATGTCGAAAAATTGCAGCAGTTATTCTCTGAAGTTGAGCAGCTAACTGAAGAGTCGCGCAAAGTTTATCCTGAGGATATTTTGACTATATTTATGCATCGCTACACAGCCCAAGCTATCGCGAGAAATATAAAGAATTCTTAAAAACTGATTTTCCACGCGTGCCACGACCGGAGTCATGGGCGGAATTTTGGCGCAAAGCAGAGTTGGGTGGTCAGCTGCGTCAATTACACTTGATGAAAGCGTCACAAATTGGTGATTATGATACCACTTTTCCTAAGATTGGTGATAACGCAGTGGAAAAAGTAGTGCGTGATAGCAATCGAGTATGTATTAATAAGGATCAGTATTTTGGTAATATTACAGATTTGGCGTGGGATTTTTACATTGGTGGCTATCAGCCGGCGCAAAAGTGGCTCAAAGATAGAAAGGGTCGTACATTGACTGCTAATGATATTGACCACTATCAGCGCATTATCAAAATCATAATAGAAACGTATAGAATAATGAAAGAAATAGGGTAAATATAGCAGGATACTTGTCAGATGAATTGTATTTGACTCAAAATGATCATCTACTATACCAGAAAGAGGAAGTAGTAACGGCTGCGTAGCTTGAAGCAGCGAGCGGGGTAAAACTGGCGCAAGGGAGAAAATGATGCTAGGCAACTGACGAGGGAAGCCCCAATGTGGTATAATCTCCCCATATCAACAAAATCACAAAAGGCTAGGTGCATACGGATGAGTAACCCTACAGAAAAAGCACAAAATTCGCTCCCTCTTATCAAAAAAGAGCATCGTAACAAAGTACTAATCACCCTCTTTGTCTTGACGGCACTAGCCGGAGCAGGCTATTGGGCGGTTGTATCTGCGACTGGCAATAGTGCGCCGCCGGTGGCGCTTGCCCTGCGTTTGGCATATATAGCGGTTTTGTATATGCCAGTGCCATTGTATACCCTCTTGATTAGTCGCTATGTGCTTAGTGTGCCAGTACCATTTCGTGCGTTGTTGTCATTGAAACAAATCACAGCCAAGAAATATGCATTGGTCGTTGGACTGTTTTTGGCTTGGGTGGTATTGATGGTGGGCTCTGTTGTGATTCTTGGCTGGTTGTGGCCAGAGACGTTTGGTCACCTAGCGACGACAAATGGGCATTTGGTGCACAACCTCGAGAAGCTTATTGGCACGTCAGTTGATGCCAGCGCGATGAACTTACCGCCGATGCCGCTTGTCATGTTGCCGCTTGGTATCGTTGGTGCATTGATGGCCGGGCTAACGGTAAATGCAATCTTTGCGATGATGGAGGAGATACTGTGGCGTGGTTACCTCGCGCAGGCCTTTCACAAGAAGTACGCTATGATTGGTGTGTTGTGGGGGTTGTGGCATATCCCGTTGATTGCCCTCGGGTATAACTATGGTGCAGCAAATGCACTTCCGGGGTTAGTGCTGTTTGTAGGATTCTGTGTAGTGATGTCGCTTGTACTCGGTTTTGTCGTTGAGCGGACTCGGAGTGTGTGGCTTGCCGCGGTGTTGCATGGGACGTTTAATGGCTTTTCGTATATCATGCCGCTCTTGGTCGTTGGCGGGAGCTCACTACTCGCCAGCTCGGTAGTGGGTGTTGTCTCGCTCGTGGTATGGTTGGTAGTATTTCTCGGCTGCTACATAAGCACTACTTTTATACCTGCCACAGATCAATGTGCCAAAGACGTCAAAGCCAAAATATCTTAACTAGCCATACGCTAAGAAATCTATAGACAGGCAGCACAATATGCTATAATAACCATATGCATATTATTCTTGGTGGGACGAGTGGACTTGGCCTGGAGATGGCTAGGCAGCTCAGGAAAAATGGCAAGCGTGTGTTAGTGCTGGGGAAGACGCATAACGCTCAGGAGCACGGCGAGGGCTTCCCGCTGGATGTGTACTATCCCGAGCAGGTAGAGACAGCGCCAGCGCGGATTGAGCAGCTGCTAGGTGGCGATGACATTGAACAATTTGTGTGGGCGGCAGGCTACGGCTGGCGCGGTAATTTTGAAGATCAGTTAGATGCACGCTCCATGGCGGAAGTGAATTTTGCCGGTCCATTGCCGTTGGTGCAGTGGGCGTGGCGTAGGATGGCTCGCCAAAACCAGAAGTCAGTGTTAACCATCATCGGCTCAACCAGTAGTGTCAAAGCTCGTGCTGACGAAGCGGTATATGTTGCAACCAAGCATGCTCAAGCAGGATTGGCGCGCAGCTTAGGTATGCAGGCGGATGAGCAGAAATTATCCGTGAGAGTTGCCTTATTTTTGCCGGGCGCCATGAAAACGCCGTTCTGGAATGGTCGGGAACTACCAGTTGACTATCTGTTCTTTAACGACCCAGCCAAAGTGGCCGCGCACATCATCACCGCTGTTAATCACCAGCAGCAACCGTTTCTGGAGTGGGCACTGCCAAAGGGTACGTTGACGTAGGTTTTTTTCGTGATATAGTCAAGCTATGGAACTGATGGGTATACACATTGTCGTTATTGGCGGCGGCACAGGTAGCTTTACATTACTGAGTGGATTAAAAAATTATACACACAATATCACTGCTTTGGTCAACATGGTCGACGACGGTGGGTCGACTGGGCAGCTGAGAGATGAATTGGGGGTTTTGCCGGCTGGTGACGTCCGGCAGTGCTTGGTGGCGTTGAGTACTTCGCCAAAGGTGAGAGACCTGTTCAACTACCGCTTTGACGAGGGTAGTCTTAAGGGGCACGCGTTTGGCAACCTCTTCATGGCAGCTTTGGAGAAAATGACTGGTAATTTTACTGAAGCGGTCAAAGTCGCAGGAGAAGTGCTCAATATTCGAGGACGAGTAGAGCCCATCACATTTGACAATATAACGCTTGTCACGCGATTGACTGACGGTACGGTTGTGAGAGGTCAACATGAGGCTGAATCATTGATCATCCCGGTTGGTGAGCGTCCGTGGTTAGACCTGGAACCGACTGCTCGCATTAATCCTCAGGCGCGGCAGGCGATACTAGACGCGGATTTGGTGGTGATTGCGCCGGGGCTGCTATATGGTAGTCTGGCGCCGGCTCTGCTGGTTGGTGGCGTAACGCACGCGCTCGCTGAGACCAAGGCTAAGAAAGTATACGTTTGTAATTTGGTGAACAAGCCTGGTCAGACTGATGAGTTTACGGTTGCGGATTATGCTAGTGAAATTGAACGCTTTGCAGGTGTCAAATTGGACCATGTGCTATACAATAACCATCGCCCGTCGCAGGAATTGATCGACCGGTATGCCAAAGACGGCGAGATGTTGGTCGAATGGAACAAAGAAGAGCTAAAAAAGAAGCATTTTTACGCTTCGGGAAAACGATTGATCGCTGATGAGGTTTGGGAAAACACCAATGCTGCCAGTGACCCGCTGGCGGCACAACGTAGCTTGATTCGACACGACGCTGACAGAGTAGCACGCGAGCTGATGCGAATTTACTTTGCCTAGATAAATTGAGACTGTAAAGGAAGTACTATACTTGCAAAATATTATATTTTGTGATATAGTGTAAGC
>CAUROB010000006.1:0-26159 GCA_963526655.1 uncultured Candidatus Saccharibacteria bacterium | reverse complement strand
TTCGTCACGAATACCCGTTCAACCCGCGTAGTAAACAGCGCATCATGTACCGGGCCATCCCCAGCTGGTTCTTTGACATTCAGGGGCAAAAGCCGCTGATGCTGGAGCAGAACGAGCATATTAATTGGTTCCCGGCTCATCTCAAGCACGGCCGCTTTGCCAAGAATATCGAGCAAGCGCCCGACTGGAACCTCAGCCGCGACCGTTTCTGGGCGACGGCCATGCCGGTGTGGAAGGGTGACCGCGGCACCGTCAAGGTGGTCGGCTCGTACGCGGAGCTCAAGGAGCTGAGCGGCGTGGAACTGGATGATTACCACCGCCCGTGGGTGGATGATATCACCTTTGAAATTGACGGCGAAACGTTTACGCGCATCGACAAGGTGCTGGACTGCTGGTTCGAGAGCGGCAGTATGCCGTTTGCCCAGCTACACTATCCGTTTGAAAACCAGACCAAGTTTGAGCAGAACTACCCAGCGGATTTCATCGTTGAGTACATCGGCCAGGTGCGGGCGTGGTTCTACTATGTGCATGCCGTCAACGCCGCTTTGGCAGAAATTGGTGCCTTTGGCGAGGCCGGTGCCCAGCATAAAAATGCCTACAGCAACGTCATCACCACCGGTGTGGTGGCGGGCAATGATGGTCGCAAGATGAGTAAATCGCTTGGTAACTTCACCAACCCGAACGAGCTGATGGATAAGTTTAGTGCGGACTCCTTACGCTTCCTATTACTGAGCAGCCCGCTACTGAACGGCGAGGACTTTGCTCTGCATGACAAGGACGTAGGTGATGTGGCGCGCAAGCTCAGTATGATTTGGAATATGTATGATTTCTTCACCATGTATGCTGAGGTCGACGGCTGGGAATTTGATGGTGAATTGAAAGATCCACTGGGCGAGTTGACGAATCCGCTGGATATTTGGATCGTCAGTCGGCTGCATCAGCTAGTGGCAGAAGTTGAGCGCCACATGGATACCTATAATATCCCCGATGCGCTGAGCCCGATTTTGCCGTTCCTGGACGACGCATCCAACTGGTATGTGCGCCGCAGCCGCCGCCGCTTCTGGAAGTCGGAAGATGATGGCGACAAGAACGATGCTTATCGGACGCTACATTATGTGCTGGTGCGTCTGAGTTACATCTTGGCTCCATTTACGCCGTTTTTGGCTGAGGAGTTGTATCACAATTTGACGGATGATGACGAATCGATTCACTTGAAGGATTGGCTGGCAGCGGGTGCGGTGAATGCGCAGGCGCTAGCTGACATGGCTCGGACACGCGAATTGATCAACAACGGCCTGAGTCTGCGCATGAAGAAGGACGAGCATCAGGAGTCGATCAAGGTTCGCCAACCGCTGCAACGTGCGGCATATGCGGGCGTAAAATTGACTGACTACTATGAACAAATCATGGCCGAGGAGCTCAATGTTAAGGAAATTCGCTGGATTGAGAGTCTAGACGAGCACTTGGCTGATTATGATGTGACCGAGGGCGTGATCAAGCCAGAGAGCTGGGTAGAAATTAATAAGCACTTAACGCCCGAACTCAAACGCGAGGGCCTGATGCGTGAAATCATTCGCCACGTCCAAAGTGCGCGCAAAAAAGCGGGATTGCAGGTGGATGACCGGATTATGCTGCAACTAACGACGGATGACGAGCAGCTTCGCCAGGCGATTGATGAGCATGCGGAGGTGATTGCTGCTGAGACATTGGCGACTTTTGGGCAAAGCGACGTGTATTCGACCACAGTTGCAATAGAAGGTGCAGAGCTGCAGATTACACTTCAGCGCCAGTAATTCGTCTGCTGAATAACGGAGCTAGTATTGACGTATTGATGATAATGTGCTATCATAGTCAAAGTAAATTGATAAAACAAACATATGAAAGTTACATTTTTTCATCCACGTATTCAATTTGAGCCGATTGATCCATTGGCTGATGGTTTGGGGGAGGAAATTGCGCGTGAGCAGCAAGAGCCTCAGGCCATTCGCTTGGATCAGTCGGACATTACTGACATTCAACGTTTTTGGACCGATGTTGAAGAAGATCTCCACAGAGGTAATTCAGTGGAATTTTCTGAATAACCCACGTCAGAGGCAACCGTTAGTGCTATAATTGGTACATGTTTGCAATTGATGTAATATCGCTATTGGCACGAGCAGGCGGCGGTGGAAGTAGTTCTGGTGGTGGCTCTGGCGGTGGCGGAATTTTTGCCCTGCCGGCAGTCGTAGCTGCTGGTGTGGCTGGCTTTGTTCGCTCAAAAACAGGTTCCAAGGCTGCTGGTGTGGCAGTGGGTATGGCGGCTGGAACCGCGGTTAGCTTGTTATATCTTTGGGGTGGTACATTCGCTTTCATCGTGGCGATGATATCTACCGTCATCGGTGCATTCGGTGGTGCGTGGGCTGATAAGTTAGGTCGGTTCCGAAAGGGTAGTGCAGCAGCGCAACGGTCCGTGCAGCAGGCAGCTGCTTCTGACGCGGCGTGGAGCCCAGAGCGGTTAACAGAGTATGCTGCGTCAATTTTTGGTAAATTCCAACATGATTGGCAGCAAATGAATGTAGCATCAATTCGAACGTATACCACACAGCGATACGCAAATCACATCAGCTTGATGCTATACGCCTTGCAACAAATGGGCCGCGCAAATCGCATAAGTAACATTCGCATCAAGGAAGTTATCATCACGTCTGCTCATGATGATGCCAATGACCAGCAAGACCGTGTTAGTTTTGGTATTTTGGCTCAGGCAAATGATCAATTGATCGATACAGCAAGTGGTGATGTTTTGACTGCGACGACAGAGGAATTTGGTGAACAATGGAACTTTGTGCGCCATGAAAACACTTGGCTACTAGACAGCATCGATCAAGCGACGGAAGAGGAAAGCATGCTAGTGCGGTCTTTGAGGCAATTTGCTGTTGATAATAGGATGTACTTTAGTCCAGACTGGGGTAATCTACTGCTGCCAACCAGGGGCCAATTGTTTAAAGCTGGGTTTAAGAATGCAGACATTAACAACCATATTATTGGTTTTTGGACAGGTGATCTGCTAGTTCAGCTGTATACCTATCGTACTAAAGAAGACGAGTCAGGCGACCAATACGTGGTTGGGCAAATCAATCTGCCAAAATCATATGGTGGAATTTTAGTGGAGCGGCGCGGTAAACTCCTGTCGCGTCTGAAAGCTCCGCGTGGATATAACAAAGTGTCTTTGGAATGGGGCGATTTCAATAAACGCTATCAAGTGTATGCGACTGACGAAAATCAAGTGACAAGTTTTGAGTTGCTCAATCCATCTTTTATGGCGTGGTTATATGACCAAGATATCAAAGTGAACATTGAAGTGGTTGACGATGTTGTGTATCTCTACGCAAAACTAAGCGCCAATGAGCAGCGTTACGAAGCGATGCTGGAAATTTTGAAGCGAAGCCACAAAGAACTAAAGATGTAAGGAGAAATCATGATCACTAAAGCTATCATTCCAGTTGCTGGTTGGGGTACGCGGATGCTGCCGATCACCAAATCAATCGAAAAGTGTATGCTGCCGGTGGGGACGCGGCCGGTGGTCGACTACATCGTGCAGGATATTGTTCGGGCTGGTGTCAAGGATATTTATTTCGTGGTGGGCGAGCAAAGTACTCAGGTGCAAAGCTACTATCGGTCAAATATCCAGCTGAACGATTATCTGCGGCGTGCCGGTAAAGAAGATAAATTACCTCTAGTAGCGCCGCTACGTGACGTGCGAATACATTTTTTAACTCAGCCAAGCACTGGCGGTTATGGCACGAGCATTCCCGTGGGCTTGGCGAGCGAATTTATCGAGCCAGGCGAATCAGCGTTTGTGGTGATGGGCGATCAATTTTTTTGGCGCAGCGACGGTGGCTCAAATGCGGCTGATCTGGCGGAATTGGTGGAGGCGCGTGGCCTGTCGGCTGGTTTGCTGGGCAATCCTGTCGAGGAGGCCTTTATTCCGCACACTGGCATCATCGAAACTGACCAGCAGGGTAATTTTGTACGCATCATTGAAAAGCCGAAGCTGGAAGAAGCGCCGAGCAACCTCAGCAATTCAAGTTTTTACATTCTTAACAAAGAAATTTTTGAGTTAGCACGGACATTACCCGCTAATCCGCAACGCGGCGAATTTGAGCTGACTGATGCTATCAACGCGTACATCGCGGGCGGCGGTATTATCGCGGTTGGCGAGGCCAAGGGCGACTACATGGAGTGCGGCTCGCCAAGTGGCTGGCTACGGGCAAATAACGCTATGGCCGAGCTATAGAAAAACTAGTTGCATGTATCGCCTGTCTCTGTTATAATTGGTCACTGATAGTAAATATATTGTAAGGAATGAAATGAAAGCAGTCGTAAAAATCTCTGGCAAGCAATACATTGTCAGCGAAAAAGAGTCCCTCTTGGTGGATCTCCTCCCTGAAGGCACAAAAGAACTCACTCTCGACGCACTTTTAGTGATTGATGGTGATAAAACAAAAGTTGGCACGCCGACCGTCAAAGGTGTGGTAGTGAAGGCAAAAGTTGCTGAAGCCGAAGTCAAGGGCGACAAAATCCGCGTCATCCGCTACAAAAGCAAAAAACGCGTTCATAAAGAAACTGGTCATCGCCAGAAATACACCAAGATTCAGATTACGTCAATCAAATAATCGAAAGAGCCGCTTCCATCAGAGAAGCGGTTTTTGATGTCTGTTATTTCTGTTTTGCTCATGCTATAATTAAGGCAGGTAAAAAGGGGAACGAATGACAAAAATCATTGCGGTGACAAATCAAAAAGGTGGCGTTGGCAAGACAACGACAAGTGTTAATGTTGCGTATTATTTGGCAAAAAGTGGTAAGAAAACATTGCTGATAGATTTTGACCCTCAGGGCAACGCGACCAGTGGTCTGGGGATTGATAAGTCCAATCTATCGCGCACGATGACTGAGGTGATCACCGGTCAGGCAACACTGCAAAGCGCCATCATTCAAACAGAATATAAAAATCTAGCGTTGGCTCCGTCTACGCCGCATTTGGCAAATACTGAGGTCGAGTTGGCGCAGGCTGAGGGTCGGTTCATCAGGCTACGGCGCGCTATCAACAATCTACAGGGGTATTATGACTACATCATCATCGACAGTCCACCAAGTTTGAGTTTGCTGACGGTTAATGGCTTGATTGCAGCAAACTATATTCTGTTGCCAGTGCAGGCAGAATTCTACGCGTTAGAGGGGCTTGGTCAGCTGCTAGAGACTATGAAATTGATACGCAAGGGGCTCAATCCTCAGCTAGATCTATTGGGTGTGCTGCCAACCATGATGGACAGCCGTACAACGCTGTCAACGCAGGTTCATGAGGAGATCAAGAAGCATTTTCCAGATCGAGTTTTCCAGACGACTATTCCACGGAATATTCGCTTAGCTGAAGCGCCAAGCCATGGACTGCCAGTTGGCGCGTATGACCGCTTCTCCAAGGGTGCACGCGCATACAAGGCATTGACCAAGGAAATCATAGGGAGGATTGGTTAATGAAGAAGGGATTGGGCCGTAGTTTTGATTCACTCATTCCGACAAATCTGATCGATGAGTCGTTTGATCCGACTGCCAAACAAGACGGCAGACTTAGTCAGCTCAAACAATTACCGATTGAGCAAGTCATGGCCGATCCAGATCAGCCGCGTCGGATGTTTGATGAAGAGGCGCTTGACGAATTGTCTGAGTCGATAAAGATTCATGGTATCTTACAGCCGCTGGTAGTGACAGGTAAAGCAGGTGCTTATGTGATCGTTGCAGGTGAACGTCGTTGGCGTGCCGCTCAGAGAGCTGGGCTGACCGAGGTGCCAGCACTGGTGCGAACGCTGACTGGTCAGCATCGTTTGGAGTTGTCTTTGATTGAAAACCTACAGCGTCGCGATCTCAATCCTCTGGAAACTGCTACGGCATACGCGAAACTGCGCGATCAGTTCAACTTGACATTAGACGAGATAGGGCAGCGAGTCGGCGGCAAATCGGTTAGCGCCATCTCTAACACTATGCGTCTTCTAAAACTGCCAAAGGCGGTCCAGGAAGCTGTTTTTAGCTATAAAATCACTGAAGGTCAGGCTCGACCATTGATCAATGTGCCCAAAGAAGTGGCAGAAGAGCTGCTGGAGAAAATCATTGCTGAAGGGTGGTCTGCTCGCCGCATTGAGCAGGCGATAGTCCTCTGGAAAGAGTCTAAAAACAATCCATTTGAAAAGCGACGTCCGGTCGAGATTCCTCATGAAGAAGTCGTTCAAAACTTGACCAAAAAACTGAATTCAAAGATCAAAATTCGTACCAATACGCGCGGCGCTGGGCAAATCATCATACCATTCAAAAATGCTGTTGATTTTGAGCGTATTCATCAACTGCTGAAAAAGTAGTTAAAATCCACGGATTTTAGTGATTGGCCAAATCCTCATGGAGACTGGTCCGACGATGTCATACAAAGGTATTGGTCCCATGCAGTTTCGGGAATCACACGAATAGTTTTCTTGTCGGTGGTCGCCCATGACGAAAATAGTCCCCTCTGGTACGGTAGTGTCAACATCGCCAGAGGTTGGTTGGCCGGGCTCATTTTTATTCACTGTAGTATCAGGATTAAACCCATGAATATGAGCACTGTTATACACCGTAACGACGCCATCCTTAACCGTAACACGCTCCCCAGCAAAGGCGATAACTCGCTTCACGATGTACTCATCTTTATTTGTTGAAGAGTTAAAATTTGGGTTTTTAAAGACAATGGTTTGACCCCGCTCAGGGACGTATCGCTTGTTTTTGATTTGTGCCGCTGTCACTGGTAGTCGATTAACAATCAAGCGGTCACCGGTATGCATGGTCGGTTCCATACTGGCACCTTGAACAGTAAAATTACGAAAAATAAAGGTGTTAATCAGCAGAGTGCCGATCACCACGCCAACAACAAAAACGATGAGCCCCAAACTGTCACGAATCTTTGGGTGTCTATCAAGAAAAGTTGCATCCATCCTATTTAGTATAGCCTGTATAGTGTGATATAATCAAGAGATATGGAGCTACTGCGAACTGTTAAACGCAAATCATTTTTTAGTGAGGTGGTGTACCATCTGTTGAACATCAGCTTAGCTTTGGTATTATTTGGTATTACGCTCATGGTCCAATCGCCAGTAGCTGCGGTAGTATTGGTTATTTTGAGTAAATGGCGTGTCTTGGCGGTGAGGCCGCGTTTTTGGTGGACGAATATTCAGTCTAACTTGGTGGACTTGATCGTTGGATTGAGCGTGGTGGCATTGCTGTACCTGTCTGTGGGGAATATCGCCGTGCAAATTGCTTTCACTGCCTTTTATATCATTTGGCTGGTGATCATCAAACCAATGTCAAAGCGTTGGCAAATGATGTTGCAGTCGGCCATCGCCATTTTATTTGGTACGGTAGCGTTATTCTCCATTGGCTATTTGTTGCCAGATATTGCAGTTGTTGCTGGCTCAATGATCATTGGCTATAGCGCCGCTCGGCATTTTTTGGTTAGCTACAAAGAAGATCAAATAGTTCTGCTGAGCTCTATCTGGGGAATTATGTTTGCGGAGATTGGTTGGCTGGCGTACTACTGGACCTTTGCCTATGCTATACCAGGACTCACCATGATCAAACTTCCGCAGGTGACTATTATTTTGCTGTTGATATCTTTCTTGGGTGAGCGGGTCTATCGATCATGGAAGAAAAACGGCGCGGTCGTACGGAGCGAGATCATGCCGCCAGTTTTGTTTTCTGTAGCAGTGATAGGCGTTATATTACTATTTTTCAACACAGTAACGAGGATTTGATAGATGACGGAGGTGGGACTAGATCAACCAAATAACAGTGCGCGGGTAATCACGCTGTCACGGCGACGGATGATGGCTATTTGGGTTGCTATAGCGGCGCTATTTTTATTGATGATTATGATCGGTAGCGTGCTACTCATAATGGTGCTGCGTCCAAAGCTCGCCAGTACGCATGGTCCAACGGTTGACGGCAATTTGGCTGTTACCGCCGAAGAATCAAATGTCTCAAAAATCGTCAATCAGGTATCGCCGAGCGTCGTATCGATTATCACCGTAAAAAGTAATGGTTTTAGGTCACAAGAGAACGCTGGAACTGGCGTGATCATCAGTAAAGACGGCTATATTTTGACGAATAAGCACGTAGTAAATGGTGGACGGTCCTTCCAAATCATCACTGGCTCGGGCGACCGCCACACCAACGTCAAGCTAGTGGGGGTTGATCCACTAAATGACATTGCGTTTTTGAAGATTAACGGTGTTGATAATCTGTCGCCAGCGACTATTGGCGACTCGAGTACTGTCCGCGTTGGTCAGAAAGTCATTGCTATCGGCAATTCGCTCGGCAAGTTCCAAAACACTGTCACGAGTGGTATCATTTCCGGAAAGGGACGCCCGCTCCAGGCTTTATCAGGTAGTGATGACGATCAAGATCAGAAGCCTGAATCATTAACGGATCTGCTACAGACCGATGCCGCCATTAACCCGGGCAACTCGGGTGGTCCGCTGTTAAATATGGCTGGTCAAGTCATCGGCATTAACACCGCCATCGTCGAGGACGCCCAGAGTATTGGCTTTGCTATCCCGATAGGCGCAGCCAAAGGACTGATCCGGAGTGTTCTAGAAAAAGGTGAGATCAATAAATCATACATCGGTATACGTTATCTAGAGGTGACGCCAGAAACGCGGGCTGCAAATAAACTATCAGTCAAACATGGTGCTTTTGTTGGTGGTGTTTCTGGGCAATTGGTGCAGCAGGGCGGTCCAGCAGACAAAGCGGGCATCAAATCTGGCGACATCATCACCAAGGTTAATGATAAAACCATTGGCGAACATGGTGGTTTGACAAGCTTGATTGGTGAATATCTGCCAGGCGAAACTATCGAGCTGACGGTTATCAGAGATAACAGAGAGCAGAAGCTGAGACTAACGCTCGGTGCCTACAAATCGTAGCGCCACGATTAGCCCGCTGGTCTCCAAGTGTAAAAAGCCATTTTGATTACCAAAGGCTACAATCGTCTGGTGTTGTTCCTCGTCTGCCTCGATGAATAGTAGTCCTTGGTCGGTCATATGCTTGGGTGCTTGCTGAATGAGCTCTCGGATTAGCTTAAGCCCACCCTCGCTGGCATACAGGGCTTCTGACGGCTCGTGACGGAGCTCTGGGGAGGTGTTCTTCCAATCCTTGTCGACATATGGCAAATTCGCTAAGATGCAGTCGAGCTTTTCAAATTGGCCGAGTAGTAAGGATTGTTTTTGCGTAAAGATTTTAGCACCCAATTTCTTGGCATTCTTTTCTGCCACTAGGAGTGCTTTAGGGCTAATATCTGACAAAACAACATGCCAGTTGTCTGGCAACTCGAGCGCCGCAGTGATTCCCAAGCATCCAGAGCCAGTTCCTATGTCGATGAGCGTCCTTGGTTGGTCGTCTTGTGGCGCCAGCTTTAGTAGTAGATTGATCATTTCTTCTGATTCGGGACGCGGTACTAGTACGCTGGGCGACACTTCAAATTCTCGTCCATAAAACTCTTTCTTACCCAAAATATACGCCAGCGGTACTCGGTCGAGACGCAGGCTAAGTCGTGCTTCGGCGATATCAACACGCCGCGGATCAATCTCTTCGTCCGGGTGCGCGTGAAGGTATGTTCGGTTTTTGCGCAAAGTATTAGCTAAAATGAGCTCCGCGTCTAATCGGGCTGATGCGATATCGGCTTGCTTTAATGTATTGGTGGCGGTTGCTAACCAGGATGTTATGGTTGACTTTTCTTGCATTATATGCTAAATTATACACCATTGAAGAGAAATTTCATAATCAACGTGGCTACTAGACGGCACGGGAAGAGTTGGCATGTATGAATAAGCGCGTGAACAAATTGAAAGTAGATTTTCCTTCTTGTGAGGGTATTGTGACCGTTGATCATGATTTTCCAAAGATTCAGCTTGATCGTAAGCTAGGTGCTGAGCTAGTGCCTGGTGAAGTTGTTGACCTTTCTGAAGAACGATTAAAAAAATATCTTGAGTATGCTGAAATACCGGAGCAGTGCTGGGGCGATTTGTCACTAATCATCACTGGTACAGAAAATTCTTCATACTTGGGGAGTGATGAATTAGGGTATGTAAGTGATGATGGCGAGGGAGAGCTTGATGTTGTTATCGGGATTGACTACGACTCTGACTCTGAGGCTACGCTACGGCATGAGCTGTGCCACGTCAAGGATGCGATAGACGGGGAAATTGACTTCCAGAAGAAAAATTTGTTATACACACTGGGAAGTTCAATATCTAAAGAACGATTACGTAAGCAGGCCATTATAATTCATACTTTGGGCGCTCTTGCTTATGCGTGCGGTATGTATTTTAACTCTGAAGAGATGAAAAATAGTGTGCTCTCTGCGTTGGTTGCAAATAATACCGTGGCTGCGGCGTTATTGGGAGCACACCTGAAAGGATATTATCATGATCCAGGAGAAAAGCGCGCTCGTAAGGCTGCGGAACATGGTAAATGGTTACCACATGTGTTCACGAGGCGTATTGATACTATGCCTGTTGACGAATTGGCGTCATCATTTGCGTCTCATCCTTGGACCTCGGTATATATAGCAAAAAATGATGATGAAGTGCGCGCCAGGGAGCAAGCCGCTGGCCAACTTGGTCTGTCGTATTATGCAACGACAGATCCAGAGGAGGTTAAACTGCTTGCCATTAAAGAGGCTGAGCGAGAGTATGTTGAGTATAAACGATTAGCCGAACAAGGGGTGATCAGTAAAAGAGGACTTAGAAAGTTTAAGATTAGCGAAATAGCCGATGATTTCATGGATCGTGCAGAGGTAGCTACTAAAGGTGGCGGTGCAATGGTTGCTGTACTGCCTGATTCCATGCATCGTGTCAACATGGGGGAATATAGTAAACGATACAATGACATCAAGCGCAATATCACGGAATAGAGTTTTTTGTTAAGCTTCAGCATTCTTTGCTTTTAGCTCTCGCTCATACCGCTGTAGTTGCTCAATCAAATCGTCAATGTCCCCGTTCATCGCAGCGGGGATATTGCTGCGGCTGTAGTGTATGCGGTGGTCGGTGATGCGGTCTTGCGGGAAGTTATAGGTGCGGATTTTTTCGGAGCGGTCGCCAGTGCCAACGAGTGATCGCCGCTCAGCACTCAACTTGGCATTTTCCTCATCAATTTTCATTTGTAGTAGGCGTGAACGCAGCACGCTCATGGCTTTTTCGCGGTTCTTGATCTGTGATTTTTCGTCTTGGTTGGTCACGACGATACCAGTTGGTAGGTGAGTGATGCGCACCGCCGAGTCGGTGGTGTTGACGCTCTGTCCACCATGTCCGCCTGAGCGGAATACGTCAACGCGGAGGTCATTTGCATCTAGCTCGACGTCAGCCTCTTCGGCCTCTGGTAACACTGCTACGGTGACGGTGGAGGTATGAACGCGGCCTTGACTTTCAGTGACTGGGACGCGCTGGACACGGTGGACGCCGCCTTCAAATTTCAATTTGGCGTATGGCGCGTCGCCCTTGACCATGAATATGACCTCTTTGTAGCCGCCTGAGTCGTTGGCAGATTCACTGACGGGCTCAGTTCTGTAGCCATTTGCTTCACACCAACGTAAATACATGCGGTACAGTTCCGCTGCAAATAGCGATGCTTCGTCGCCGCCAGCGCCAGCACGGATCTCTATGATGATGTTTTTCTCGTCGTTTGGATCTTTTGGCGTCAGTAGGATGAATAATTCTTCCTCCAGCTCTGCCAGACGCGCTTCAGTTTCAGTGATTTCAGCTTTTGCTAGTTCCGCAATCTCATCACCGCCAGTAGTCAATTTTCGTGCTTCTTCTAAGTTTTTTGTTAGCTGCTGGCGCTCCTCGGCCTTTGCTATCAAGGTTTCCAGCTCTGAAAAACGTTTATTTTTGGTAGTAAACTCTGGGTCGCTATATGCAGTTGGTTGTGCCAAAAAATCTGCCAAGATTTGTCTCTCAGCAAGCAAGTCGTCTAAGTGTAATGCAATTTGTGCCATATGAGTTGTATTATAGCACAGAAGAAGGACGCCGTATATTGACAGTTTAGGCATTTGTATGTATAATATTGTCAACATGGTTAAGCTTAAAAACATGATCCCCGCGCGACTGCGTAGAGTCAGGCAAGTCAGCCTGAATAGTGAGCCTAAATATGACCAAAACCAGGTGATGTACAATCTGTATGAGCAGGGTTCCGTTGCCGTTCATCCACGTAAGCCGTTTGAAACGGTGTCTGGAGAAGAGATATCGCATCGGATGGAAATAGACCACTGTGTGAAGCGGGCGCCCACGTTGGCAGAGCTGATGAGCAATAGGGAGCATGGCAGGGAAAACGATGTGCACAGTGTGATCGGTAGTCGGGCGTTGCTTTCGCGTGAGGTTGATGCCTTGACCCGAGAAGACTTTTCAGTACAGACGGAACAGCAGACAATTTCAGCATTGTTTTCTGGGTTGTGTGCGCGAAGTGATGATTTGGCGCGTACCTCACGATTGTCTAAAATCCGGAATCATCTCAACTATGTTGGTGAGCCAGAGCTCATGGAGGCGGCGCACGGAATCGCGACGTATTGGAAGCATAGGCTGGACGCGCATCCTGATAAAACATTGTTTGTTATGCTGGGCGAAATTAATAATATGGAACGTGCTGACTATGCCGCCCCACAAGGAAAAATAAAAAGTGACGAATATTTTATGGAATTGATCATGGGGGAGTTTTCTGATGATGAGTTGAGCCAGTACGTTGGTAGGCTGTTGATAGATGAGCATGAATTGGCAAACGTATCCAAAGAAAACGTTGATATCATCATGCTGGACGACTGGACAAGTAGTGGCACAGAAATTATGGAACAACAACAGTGTTTTTTGAGGCGACATCCAGACTTGAGGGACCATATAGAAGTCCAACTAGCGATTGCCAATGAAGAAAGGTTGAAAGTAGGCTTTCGTATGAGCGGGGGACAGTATGTACCAGTCCGCGCGTATTATTGGGCAAATAGTTCATCCGAGCTTTTTAGTACGTATATTGCAGGGTCACATTCGTCGGACTACTCGTTAGCGGTTGATATCGGCTCTGTGCTTGGAGAGGAAGATCCAATGCCACCAGGCGTGCAAGTTGCGCGACCATATCACCAAGATGACTACCAGACGACTTTTCGCCAGCGTTTACAGCACGCTAGGCTACACGACTCAAACGTGATTAAATAGATGTATGGCATTTTCAACATGGCGCGAGTTTGTTGAAGCTGAGGCTCAGCAGCCGTATTTTCGAGTGTTGATGAATCGGGTGGACGCTGAACGCGAGAAATATGAGGTATATCCAGCACGGCAAGACATGTTCTCTTGTTTTGCAGCTTGTCCGCTGGAGGCGGTTAAAGTAGTGATCATTGGGCAAGATCCTTATCACGGTCCAGGTCAGGCACATGGCATGAGTTTTTCGGTTAAACCAGGAGTTAAATTACCGCCAAGTTTGCAGAATATCTTTAAGGAACTGGTTGACGATCTTGGAGTGGATATGCCAACTAGTGGTTTTTTGGAGCCATGGGGTAAACAAGGCGTATTGCTGATGAATACTAGCTGGAGTGTTAGGCGAGGTCAGGCTGGTAGTCATGCAAACTATGGCTGGATGGAGTTCTCCCAGCGATTACTGGCAATGTTGAATGATTATGACCGGCCGTTGGTATTTATACTGTGGGGAGCGCATGCGCAAAAGGTTGGGCAGGTGATCACAGACAGTCGCCACCTGAAGATTAGCAGTGCTCATCCATCGCCGTTTTCTGCGAATCGGGGATTTTTTGGCAGTAAACCGTTTTCGCGTGCAAATGATTTTCTGGTGCGGAATGGTCGTGGGGCAATTGACTGGAGGCTGCCTTGATTGACAAATAAGGATATTATGTGGTATAATAAGTCGCATGGAACATTCAATTGACACTGTCAAACAAACACCAGATACCTTGCCGCTATCATCTGTCACCAAGACGTACAGATTGCCTGAGGGGATGTCACTCGGACCGGATGAATCGGTCAAAGTGAAAGGATTTATAGCTCGGGGAAGAATTGATGGAAAGTCGGCTGTCTTGGCTTTGGATGACTCGGGAGAGAATGATACTCAGGGCTCAGTGCTTCAGTCTCATCTTGAGGATGTAATTTTTGGAGATTTTTCATTCATGCGATCGGCATATTATAACCACATTGCTCAGCGTCAGGGCATGACGACACCGAATATACTCAAAGTGTCAGAAGATGACCAAGAATCGCTGAAGCTGACCGGTTTGTCCATGGTGTCGGCAACTGGATCTTTGAAAATGATAGAACAAAAGCAGGACTCCCCTGCGGGATTGGTTGTTTCAAGGGGTGACGAACTGAAGGAAGTGGCTGATATTGAACATAGGGCAGAAGAGATTGGTCTCTACTCTCGAGTAGCTGTACAATTTCCTGGAGATGAGCAGGGGATGAAAGAAGAGTGTATCATATTAACAGATGCGGTCGGTAATCGAATCATTATGCCATCTCAAGAAAAGACGACAGACCTGTTGGAGCGTTTGTTCGGCTATCAAGAAGCCGAGGAACAGCTATTTGATGCTGAAGTGGCGTTGTCGGATATGTCCAAATAATCAAAAAATGACTAACCTAATAAAACCGCCCCGGTGATGAGGCGGTTTTTTTAAGGCGTCATACTTTGCTATTTGCTAGACTTTTTAGCCTTTTTGTCTGATTTTGGAGCATCAGTTTTTGCAGCTTTGTTGGCTGCGGCTTTTTTGGCTTTATTTGCCAAGGCTGCTTTGCGAGCCTCAGCTGCTGCCTGGCGCGCCTTAAAGCGGTCAACACGACCTTCGGTGTCGATAATCTTTTCTTCACCAGTAAAGAATGGGTGTGAAGCCGACGAAATGTGGACTTTAACGAGAGGGTAGGTGTTACCGTCTTCCCATTTGATGGTATCTGTTGTCTGCGCTGTTGACTGAGTCAAGAACGCGAAGCCCGCTTGATCGTCGCTAAATACGACAGGGCGATAGTTCTGTGGGTGAATACTGCTTTTCATAACCGTTCAATTGTACACAATTTACCCCATAATGTCAAAGGGAGTTGTCTTGAGGGGGCGATAGTGGTATAATTATCTAGTAACTAATTTTAATGACACAATCCGTTTCACACTCCACATCGTGAGCGGATGAGGCAAAAGGAGAAAGAGATGTCTGTAAAGGTAGACATTAAGGCTTTGCTGGAGTCAGGTGTTCACTTTGGACACAAAACCAGCCGCTGGCACCCAAAAATGGCGCCATATATTCACAGTAAGCGTCAGGACAGTCATATCATTGACTTGGTCAAGACAGTTGAGGCATTGGACAAGGCATTGCCAGAATTAACAAAAATTGCAGCATCAGGCCGCAAAGTATTGTTTGTTGGTACGAAAAAGCAGGCTAAAGACGTTGTGCGTCAGGCAGCTGAAAAAATCAATCAGCCATATGTGGTTGAGCGCTGGATTGGTGGTATGTTGACCAACGGTTCAACGATTACTCAGCAGATCAAGAAGCTGAAGAACTTAGAAAAGCGCATGGCGTCAGGTGACCTGGAAAAGCGTTACAACAAGTTGGAAGTGCAGCGTTTCCAAGAGGAAATTGATAGCTTGAACATTAAGTATGGCGGCATCAAAGACTTGATGGGTAAGCCAGGCGCAGTGGTCGTGGTTGACGCTTTGACTGATGCAAATGCAGTTCGTGAAGCTCAGACATTGGGTGTGCCAGTATTTGCTATCGTTGATACGAATGTCAACCCAACTGGTATTGACTATGTTATCCCAGGTAACGATGACGCCATCAAGGGTATTCAATTGTTGTTGGATTATTTCACCGAAGCTGTTGCTGAAGGTGCGGGTAGTGTAAAAACTGAAGAAAAACCAGTGAAAAAAGAGGAGAAATAGGATGGGCGTTTCTGTTGACGACATTAAAAAACTGCGCGAATTGACAGGTGTAGGTTTGACTGATGCCAAGAAGGCGTTGGTTGAAGCTGACGGCGACTTTGACAAGGCGCTGGAAGAGATGCGCAAAAAAGGCTTGACCAAGGCTGAGAAAAAGGGTGACCGCGAAGCACGTGAGGGTTTGATTGAGAGCTATGTTCACTCTGGCCGAATCGGTGTTATCGTCGAGGTTAACTGTGAGACTGACTTTGTGGCACGTTTGGATGATTTTAAGACGTTGGCGCACGAAATTGCTATGCAGATTGCAGCGATGAACCCAAAGTATGCTTCTACAGAGGATATTCCAGCTGAAGAGATGGAGCGGGTGAAGGCGGAATTGATGGCAAGCGAGACATTAGCAAGCAAGCCTGAAGAGATGCGCGAGAAGATCGTGACTGGTCAGCTGAACAAGCACTTTGCTGAGCAAGTGTTGATGAGCCAATCGTACATCTTGGACGATTCCAAGACCGTTGAGCAGCACATCAAGGAAGCGATTGCTAAATTGGGTGAGAACATTGTGGTTCGCCAATTTAAGCGAATTGAACTTGGTGTCAGCGAATAGCGTTTGTTGCTATCATGAAAATCGGCTACAGGTTTGTGGCCGATTTTTGTTGCATTTTGCATAAGTGTATTGACAAAATAGCAAATCTATGCTAATCTGAGGACAGATTAAACCAATTGATACAAAAAGGAAAACTATGAATAAAAATATGGATGCAGCCCCTGCATTCCCAGATATCAATGACACTACTCCTGATGGGTGGGCTAATCTAGCGAGTGGGCTAACTGTTCCAGAAAGTGCAGCCCCTGCATTTCCAAGCATTAATGAGACAACCTCTCATGGGTGGAGTGAACTGGGGAGTGGGTTAATTGTTCCAGAGAGCGCAGCAAAAGGTGGCGCTGAAAATGGCATGATGACGCGCGATGAGCGCATCACTGACGGCCAAGAGAGATTTAACGCCTTGAAGACCCGGGCTCAAGAAAGCTTGAGCAAGATGATGCAAGGTCTTAAAGACCGTTTTTATATCGGCATTAGTCGGGGTGCTGAGTTACCTGGTCAAATTGCCTCTGGTGCTGAGATGGTACGAGAGACTATTGCACAAAAGAGTACTGAAGCCAGAGAGGTTGTCGGCCAGAAGAGTAGTGATGCGAAAGAAGCTATTCTCCAGAAGGGCGTTGAGACTAAAGAAGCAATTAGCAATGCTTGGGGTGCTGCACGAGGAAAAGCTGCAGAGCTGTTCGAGAAGGGTAATGATGTAATATTGCAAAACGTGAAAGTAGCGCGTGAGCGCAGGGCTGCCAGGATGGAACGCCGACAAAAGGCACGTGATCAACGGACGGCTGAATTAGACACTCGTCAGGCTGTTCGTGATACGCGCCGAGCGGCTCGTGAAACACAAGAAAATATTCGACTCAGACAGAGTACAGCGGATACAGTGCGTAATAGTAACGATAAAGCATCTATTCGTAAAGAACGGTTGGAAAATATTGGGACTACTTTAGAATCTATGATGCTAAGGAGGGATTTGAGACGCGCCGAAGAAACAGAGAAAGACGCTCATCAACAAGCTGAGCAGATAGCGCAAGAAGCTGAAGAGGCTCGGTTGAAAGCAGAGGCTAACCCTGGAGATGTAGGTTTGCAACTTGTTGCTGAAGAGAAAAAGGGGTTGGAAATTACAGCAAAAGCTCAGTCGATGCGTGCGGCAAATGAAACTATTCGGCTACAGGCGGCGATGAGTCGGTTGGAGGAGGAATCTAGGAGGGCGCAATATAGTATTGATATTTCTCGAGAGCGTATCGAGGAACGACGTGGTCGAGCTGAAGCGCGTAGAGC
The DNA here is from genome assembly GCA_963526655.1 of uncultured Candidatus Saccharibacteria bacterium. Taxonomy (GTDB): domain Bacteria; phylum Patescibacteriota; class Saccharimonadia; order Saccharimonadales; family Saccharimonadaceae; genus Nanosynbacter. The sequence continues at coordinate 8,326 of CAUROB010000006.1, read as the reverse complement.
TGCTCGTATGGCCGCTCGTAAGGAAGCACTGGGCGATACCTGGGAATCAGCAAAAGATAGGATGGCACGACTGGCAAATACCGACCCGAACAAGATTAAACAGTTCGGCGTAAAGGTAGCAAAGGCAGCTGGTAGGTTGACTAAGGCTACCGCAAGTCGGCTGGTCCCAGTGAGCTAAAGACAATAGATATAATTGATTAGAAAATATAAAAAGGGTATTATAGTAACTATGAATAATGACGAAAATACACAAATAATCATTCCAACAACTATGATAACGAAAGCACAGTTGAACTCGGTAGGAATTAATCTACCTGACGACCAGGCACAGGCACTGATTCAGCACGTGGAAGAAACGGTGAATGAGCGGATTAGTGAGGAAATTGTTGACTCATTGGACGATGCGCAATTGGCTGAGCTTGTGGCGTTGCAGGATGGTGATGTACCGGCTGAGCAACTTGAGGCTTGGATTCGTGAACGAGTGCCAGAATATGATGAGATCGTTGAAGACAACGTGACAATCGTACTAGGTGAGTTGGTCGAAAATTCTGACGCAATTCAGGCGCAATAATACATGCTAGTGATAAAATCGCCTTCCTCATGAGGGCGATTTTATTGTGTGGAGATGATCAAGCAGCCGTCTTTCTGATGACGGGCATCAGTGGTAGTGACGACAAATTGGTGGTGTTGGATAGTCTCTTGGAGTAGTTTTTCGCGAGTTGCGTCCAGTTCAGAAAACACATCATCCATCAAAATGAGTGGGCGATGTTTGGTCCGTTCGGTTTGTAGCTCCAGCTCTAGGAGTTTAAAAGCTAGCATGATGGTGCGCATTTCGCCGCGAGAAGCAACTTTGATGGCTGGCCGTGAATGCAAGGATATTAGAAAATCTTCTCGTTGTGGTCCGGCGGAGGTGTAGCCTGTCGCTAATTCATATTCACGAGCACGCTGTAGTCTGTCCAGTAGAGATTGTTCGTAATTATCAAGACTGACTGACGGTAGGTATTCAACAGTGAATGGTGTCTGTTTTCCTGCCAGGGAAGCATAGAGTAATTCAAGGCGTCTTTCGTAGGTATATAAAAAATGTGCACGGGCAGTTGCCAGGGCATTTGCTGACTGAACAAATTTTATATCCCATGCAAATAAGTGGTCTTGCCACTTGGTAGTGTTGTCTGGATGGTGCTTGAGCAGCTCATTGCGTTGTAGGAGTGTTCGGTTAAAAATACGTAGCTGGGCGTCATAGGTTGCGTCCAGCCGTGATAATAACCCATCCAGAAAATCACGACGTCGCTGAGGAGAAGATGAGATGAGTCGCAAGTCGTTTGGTTCAAACAACACGACAGGCAAGCGATGTTTTCGAGGTAGTGTTTTGGAAGTACTGTCAGCAATGGTGAATTCTTTTGTGACTGCGTTATCAGCTGAACGCAGTAGTTGGACGCGGCGCGGTTGGTTGTTTGTTTCCAGGTGAACGATAGTATGTGCTGTTTGGTGGCGCATACAGTCAAGCAGTGATCCACGAAAGCTTGTGCCGCGTAGCGCTATGTATATCGCTTCTAATAGGTTGGTTTTGCCGGTGCCGTTTGGCCCAACGATAACCGTCCCGGTATCTCCCAGTTGCGTCTCGAACAACTCATACGAGCGGAAATTATACAATTTTAACCTCGAAATCATTATTCATATTGTATCATGGGCCGGGTAGCGCCATACAGGTAAAATTGCTATAATAGATAGGAAATAATTGGAGGCAGATATGTTTGACACTAAACCATATGAAGATAAAATGGCGCAAGCCCTAGAACATTTTCAGGATGAGCTGAAAAAAGTACGCACTGGTCGTGCGCACGCTGGGATGCTTGAGGGTGTGATGGTCGAGGTATATGGCACCAAAATGCCGCTCAATCAAGTAGCTAACGTAACTGCTCCAGAAGCTCAGATGCTGCTGGTAACGCCATTTGATCCAAGTAATATTACGGCTATCGCTGCAGCCATCCGTGATAATCAAAGCTTGGGCTTTAATCCATCAGATGATGGTCGGGTGGTTCGCGTGCCAGTTCCAGCTCTCACTGAAGAGCGCCGCAAGCAGTTGGTGAAGCAGGTGAGTGAGAAATCAGAAGAGGCGCGAATCGCCATGCGAACTATTCGTCAGGACGCGCTCAAGGACGCTAAACGCATGAAAGATGCTAAGGAACTCGGCGAAGATGACTTTAAACGAGTTGAAAAAGAAATTGACTCATTGATGGGTGATACTCAAAAGCGAATTGAAGAACTCTTTAAGGCTAAAGAGCAGGACGTACTGACTATTTAGTCTGATTGACGACTAATTTGGGGCTATTGGAGATACTCGTCTGAATGACTCTTGAAGATTTGAAAAACTATGCGCCGTATATAGACCAGCACATCGAGAAAGTGCTATGTGATTTTGCTGAGGAGGTTCAGCTTGAAATTGATGATGAACAGGCGACCTGGGCACTGTCAACAATACGCGAATATGCTTTGAGACCAGGGAAGCGGCTGAGGGGTGCTTTGGCAGCGTGTTTGTATGACGCAAAGACGGGGGAAACATATGCCGAAGCCGGACTGTCATTGGCGGCGGTGATTGAGCTAATGCATGATTATCTGCTTATACTGGACGATGTTATGGATCGGTCTGCGACGCGCCGCGGGCTGCCAACAGTTCATGAACAGTACCGAAAGCAGTTTTCGCAAGTCAGAGCTGATGGATTTGAATCAGACATGATGGCTATCAATGTTGGGCTATTGGTGCAACACATTGCCAGTTGGTCTCTGTCTCGCATGGATGTGAATATAAAAATTGTTCAGCAAATAATGCACCGTAATATCGGTATTACGGGGTTTGGCCAGATGGCTGACGTGGCGGGTACAATTACTCGTCCAACGACGTCTGAGCAGATTATCAAAAAGTATTATAAAAAGAGTAGCATTTACACTTTTGTGAACCCGCTGCTCTGTGCACTGGCTTTGGCAGGTGACACTGATAAGACCGCTCAACAGCAAGTTGAGGCGTTTGGGCTGCCGGCGGGCTTGGCTTTTCAGCTTCGTGATGATTGGTTGGGCATTTTTGGTAGTCCGGAGGAATCAGGAAAAAGCAACCTTGATGATATTCATGAAGGAAAGAATACATTTTTAGTACAAGAAACTTTGAAGCGATGTACTGAGAACCAGAAGAAAACATTGTTGGAAATCATTGGTAATGAGCAGGCGACAGCAGATGATTTGAACGTCGTGAAGGATAGTATGATGCAGACAGGTGCGGTAGAGGCAGCTCAGGCTTTGATGGAGCAGGCAGGGCGTGAGGCTTGCGCGGCTGCCCAAGCGTCAAACTTGTGGACGAATGATTTCGCTCAGTTACTGCAGCAAGTGGTACAATATAGTATGGAGCGAATAAAATAGTGAGTGAGAGTAGCGTACCCCAGCATATAGGATATATCATGGACGGTAATCGTCGGTGGGCTGAACGACATGGGCTGCCAGCCTATGAAGGACACCTAGCAGGTTATGCTGCCATGAAAGAAGTTCTGACGGCTAATATTGATGCGGGTGTGAAATATGTTTCGGTGTATGCGTTTAGTTCTGAGAATTGGCGTCGTTCACAGGCGGAAGTCGACAAGCTAATGAAACTATTGGTCAAATGTGTTAAAACCGATGCGAAATATCTCCATGACCGTCAAGTTCGTGTCGTGGTGCTTGGTTCACGCGACCAGCTGCCAGAGAAAGTCATCCAGGCAATAGAAGAGATTGAGTCAGCCACTGCACACTACACCAAAGGTACATTGGCGTTGTGCTTTAACTATGGTGGTCAGCAGGAAATCGTCAATGCTGTCAAACGGATCATCGCTTCAGGAGTTACAGAGGACGAGGTGACAGCTGAATTGATTGAACAAAATTTATACTCACCAGAGATACCACCCTGTGATTTGATCGTTCGAACTAGTGGTGAGCAGCGTCTCAGTAACTTTATGTTGTGGCGATCAGCCTTGAGTGAGTTTTTGTTTCTAAAAAAGCATTGGCCGGACATGCGAGCGGAGGATGTCGAAAATATATTAGATGAATACGCTAAGAGAAATCGAAGGTTTGGGGGGTAATATATGGTTGTGTTAGGTGTTGTAATCGGGCTGTTGGTTTTGGTCTTTTTGGTGGCTATCCATGAGCTTGGTCATGCTATTGTGGCGAAACGCAATGGCGTAAAAGTGGAGGAATATGGCATTGGTTTTCCACCGCGAGCAAAAAAATGGCAGCCAAAGCAGAGTTTTTTGGGTAAAAATGTTGTGTTTAGCTTGAACTGGTTGCCATTGGGTGGTTTTGTGAAACTCAAAGGTGAATACGATTCAGCTCGTGGCAAAGGTGCGTATGGAGCTGCGGGGTATTGGGTAAAAACGAAAATATTGTTAGCAGGTGTATTGGTCAACTGGCTGGCGGCCGTGGTGTTATTCGCGGTATTGGCTGTGTTCGGGTTGCCTAAAATATTACCAAACCAAGTGATGTTGCCGTTTGATAATACGTCAGTCAAGACGCCAGTCAAGATTGTTCGTCTCACCGAGGGCTCGCCAGCGGCACAAGTTGGGCTACAGATTGATGATGAAATTGTAGCGATTAATGAAAAACCGATCGATACTTCAGCGCAGTTGTCTGAGGTAACACAGCAGTCTTCTGGGCAAACGGTAAATATTGAGGTTAAGCGAAACAAGCAGCCGCTGCATTTTCGAACAACATTATTGAGTCGTGATCAAGCAAAAAATGGTGGCTATTTGGGTGTTGTGCCGCACCAGTCAGAAACCATCCATGCCACATGGTCAGCGCCGTTGGTCGGCGTGGCGACGACAGTACAGTTAACTCACGAGACGCTGAAGGGAGTTGGCTCCATGATAGCACAGGGGATTGGTGGCTTCTTCGGGCAATTTGTTGGTTCACCAGAGCAGAAGCAGGCAGCCAAGGCTGACTTGGCAAAGGTGGGTAATAACGTGGCAGGTCCAGTTGGTATCTTGGGTGTATTGTTCCCGTCGGTTGTTAATTCCGGTTTGACACAAGTATTACTTCTGGCGGCAATCATCTCCTTGACACTGGCAGTGATGAATATTTTACCAATCCCAGCACTTGATGGCGGGCGTTGGTTTACCATGACGATCTTTAAACTGCTGAAGAAGCCACTGACGAAAGAACACGAAGAGACGATTCAAGCGACTGGCTTTTTGATTTTAATGGCATTAACAATAGTGGTAACGTGGAATGATATCGCAAAATTATTCTCATAAGCATAAGAGTAAAAAATTAGTACAGCTCAAAAAGAACTGGCTGTGGTGCTTGATTTTGCCTGTTTGGGCGTACGCATCATTTATGGTTTCGGGTCTGCTGGTTTCACTGATGGTGTGGTCACTAGTGCAGGCAGGCGTACCCCTGAAGAGTATCCCATCAGTCTTGCTGACGACCGGTATTTCAGTGGTCGTGTGGATAGTCACAGTAGTTATGGTCACTATGGTGCCGTACTGGTTGTTTAGGCGTAAGTCGAGCATCAAAGATCTTGGTGTCACCGGCAAACCGGCATGGTTAGACTTGGTTATACCCGTGCCAACCTTTGTTGCGTATTTTATTTGTTCCATCATGGTGGCGGCGTTGGCGGTAACGTTTTTAGGTGTTGATTTTAAGCAAGCACAACAGCTGCCTTTTGATACGACAACATTGTATTCGCAGGCTCAGTACGCCATGATCTTTTTCACGCTGGTGGTGTTGGCACCTTTGGCAGAGGAGCTGCTGTTTCGCGGGTATCTATACACGAAGCTGCGCAAGATAAATTCAGTGAAAGTTTCGGTTATCATCACCAGTCTCACGTTTGGTTTGGCGCATCTGGCAATTGGCAGTGAAAATTTGCAGTGGAATGTTGTACTAGACACCTTTGTGCTCAGCATCTTCTCGTGTTTGTTGCGTGAGTACACGGGTGCTGTTTGGGCTAGTGTAGTGCTGCACGCCATCAAAAACAGCTTGGCGTTTTATCTATTGTTTATCAATCCAATTGCTATTCATGGTGCTGTTGGAATATTATTTACGTAAAGGAGTTTGACGTATGAGAATGAGCCAATTATTTACCAAAACCAGCAAAACTGCGCCAAGTGATGAGATGGCGAAGAATGCGCAGTTGTTGATTCAGGCTGGTTATGTACACAAAACGATGGCTGGTGTGTATTCGTACACGCCATTAGGGCTGCGTGTGCTGGAGAATATTAAGCGCATTGTGCGGGAAGAGATGAACGCGATTGATAGCCAAGAGCTTATCATGAGCAGCTTGCAGCGCAAGGAACTGTGGACAGAGACAGGGCGGTGGGACGATGAATTGGTTGATGTTTGGTTTAAATCTCATTTGCAAGACGGGACTGAGGTGGGTTTTGGCTGGACGCACGAAGAGCCGATCATCGAATTACTGCGTAATTACCTCAAAAGCTACAAAGATTTGCCAATCAGTGTTTACCAATTCCAAAACAAGCTGCGTAACGAGCTGCGTGCTAAAAGCGGTATCATGCGCGGGCGCGAATTTGTCATGAAAGATATGTATTCGGTGCACGCTACCCGAGAGGATTTGGATGTGTATTATGAGGCGGTCATCGCAGCGTATAAGCGGTGCTATGATCGGTTGGGAATCGGCCAGGACACTTACGTGACGTTTGCTAGTGGTGGGGCATTTACCAAGTTTAGCCACGAATTTCAGACGATTTGTGAGGCGGGCGAGGACTATGTCTACTTGCACCGCGGGAAGAACATTGCAGTAAATGAGGAAGTGATTGACGATGCCATTGTAGAGTTGGGCGTTGACCGTAGTGAGCTGGAGAAGGTCAAAACAGCTGAAGTTGGCAATATTTTCAACTTTGGTACACAAAAATCAGAGGAGATGAAACTGGTCTTCACTGGTGAGGATGGTCAACAGCACTATGCCTATATGGGTAGCTATGGCATCGGTATCACGCGTGTTATGGGTGTGATCGTCGAGAAGTTTGCTGACGAGAAAGGTTTGGTGTGGACTGAAAACATCGCGCCGTTTAAGCTGCAACTAGTAGCAATCGGTGAGCGCGGCAGTGAGCTGGCAAATCAGCTATATAGCACTTTGATGAAGGCTGGTGTAGAAGTGCTGTATGACGACAGAGCTGAGCGTCCAGGTGTGAAGTTTGCTGACGCTGAGCTGATGGGTATGCCGTGGCGCGTGACCATCAGTGACCGAGGAATTGACAGTGGTGAGTTTGAATTAACCAGCCGTCAGAGCGGCGAGACTGTCACTAAAAGCTATGACGAATTGGTAGCATTTTTCGTTGGTTAGTTGACAGTGCTTGGTAGTATTGATACAATCATAGTACTTACACGATGATTATATCGATACGCTAGATATAGCGTGTTTTTGATTTTAAACCACTATATATAGTAGAAGGAGAGTATATGAATAAGAAATATCAGATCACTGATTCAGGTCGGAAAGAACTAGAAAAAGAGTTGGCAGAGCTTAAGAGCCGCCGAGGAGAGATTGCGGAAAAAATTGCAGAAGCACGAAGCTTTGGTGACCTGAGCGAAAATGCTGAATATGATGCCGCTCGTGAAGAGCAGGGACTACTGGAGACTCGTGTTATCGAGATTGAAGATATTTTGCAACATGCTTCAATCATCAAGGCTGCTGATGCAACCGTTGTTGGTCTGGGCAGCGCGGTTGAACTGAAGAATAGCGACAGAACGGTTACCTACACGGTGGTTGGCCCTGTTGAGGCAGACCCAATGGAGGGTAAAATCTCTGACGAGTCGCCAATTGGACAGGCATTGATGGGCAAGAAAGTTGGTGATGAAGTGACGATTTCTACGCCTAAAGGTGAGATTGTCTATACGATATCCTCTCTGTTATAATGTAGATAACTATGGCTACATTACAAGATTATCGAAACGAACGATTACGAAAATTAGAAACGCTGCGAGAACTAGGCGTTGATCCATACCCGGCAAAGTCGGAGCGGACGCATATGTGTGCTGAGGTTTTGGCGCGGTATGATGAACTGGTAGGCCAGGAAGTGGTGGTTGTAGGTCGCATCGCTTCAATCCGCAGTTTTGGCAAGCTAGCGTTCATCAAACTACGCGACCAGTCTGGTGAAGTGCAGCTATATTTGCAGCGCGATGATGTAGCAGAATTGGACGCTGGCCGTGGCGTGCTGGGCATGAAGCAGCTGAAGCTTTTAGATACGGGTGATTTTGTCGAGGCGCGCGGGGTAATGACGACGACGCAGACTGGCGAGAAGTCGGTTGGCGTGCGTGAGCTACGGTTATTAACCAAGTCGCTCAGGCCAATGCC
>CAUROB010000005.1:0-29323 GCA_963526655.1 uncultured Candidatus Saccharibacteria bacterium | reverse complement strand
AAAAGTTTGCTCGCCGTACTAACTTTGACCAATTTGAATCGGTCAATCGCCTGCGCGATATCATGCGAAAGATGGGTATCGCTCACGAGTTAATTCGTCAGGGTGCAGTCGGCGAGACTGTAGTGCAGATTGGCGAATCGACGCCGTTTACGCTGGTTGAGCAATAGCTTGTCATCGTCAATAGTGGTATAATTAGATATAAATCGCTAATCAGACGGGGAGGTATCATGGGTAGTAGTAACACAGAGCGGCAGATGACCGTACCAAGCTATTGGGAGATCGGGCGACTGGAAAACAAAATTGCATATAAATCAAATCGAGAGGCCACCGTAGGGGCGGTTGGGGCTGTCGGGTTGACCTCGTTGGAGCTTACGTTTGCTCCTGCGGTACGTCGTTATCATTTTGGTCCCAACGTCCGGAAGCATGTGGCTTTTAAGGACGCACAGAACGATGTTCTCAGAGCGTTGCGGGGTGAGGAGCCGCTCAGTGGTGATCATTATTTGAAAAATCAGCCTAGAGAATACGTCGGGCGCCTAGCGGTAGAAGTTCGTAAGGGAAATGTTGAGTCGCTGCTTGATGGGCCAGTTGGCAAATTGACACAGTATGTATTGGCTGGCCTGAAAAAGAAACAGTTTGGTTCTGAAAAGGCGGCTGGATATTATGCTGACTGGCTTGAGGCAACGAAGGCCGACTATGTGAGGCCAGAGGGACAGTTGGCGCTGAGTGCGGAAGAATTGAAGAAAATTTATCGTAAACTGGGCGGGACGTATAATGTACACCTGGTCCTGGCTGGTGCTGAGCTGCGCACTCCTGATGTATCTGATGATTTTGGGGAGAACGTTGAACAGTTGATTGCATTAAACCATCTGGAATCGCGCTGGGAAGGCGGTAGGATCCATGTGCCAGAAGAGGTACTTACAGAAGCGTGGGTCGACCCTCAGACACCAGTGAACAAGGCTCTTCGTTCACCTATCATTAGGGAATGGAGAGATGATACGCGCTCGGATGCTGCAAAGGCATTGAAACTGGATGTGTACGATTTGTTGCACGGAGAAAAAGATCGTATACCCGGCCCTGAGCGCTCTAAACGGTCTCTTGCTCGAGAAGCGATAGCGGCAATTAACAACGATTAGTGATCATGGCGCAAACATTTTTCTTCTACGACCTGGAAACCAGCGGACTAAACCCGCGACAAGACCGCATCATGCAGTTCGCTGGGCAGCGAACGGACATGAATCTCGAGCCGATTGGTGAGCCGTATAACTTGCTGGTGACGCTGAATGATGATACGTTGCCGAGTCCTGATGCGCTGATGGTAACTGGCATCACGCCGCAAAAAACAGTCGAGGAAGGTTATACTGAGGCACAATTTGCCCGGATGTTGAGCGAGGAAATTTTTACACCCGACACTATTGCGGTTGGTTTTAATAACATTCGGTTTGACGACGAATTTATCCGCCATTTGTTGTGGCGCAATTTTCATGACCCGTATGAATGGAGCTGGAGGGATGGCCGCTCGCGTTGGGATGTGCTGGATGTAGTGCGGTTAACCAGGGCTCTCAGGCCAGAGGGAATCAATTGGCCACTTGATGCTAAGGGTGAGCCAAGCAACCGCCTGGAACTGATCACTAGCGCCAATGGTATTGCGCACGAAAATGCTCACGATGCTTTGGCAGACGTAACGGCGCTGATTGCCGTGACGAAATTGATCAAGCAAAAGCAGCCGCAGCTGTATAATTATTTGCTAAAAATGCGTGACAAAAAAGTAGTCCAGCAGCTGGTCAACGTGGACGACAAAAAACCGTTTGTCTATGCCAGCGGGCGCTACGATAAAGAATTTGCCAAAACCACAGTAGCCTTTCCGCTGACGACCAGTCGAAACGGCGGCGTGGTTGTCTATGATCTGCGGTATGATCCGACGCCGTTTGTTGGGCTGAGCCAAGAGGAGTTGGCCAAGAAAATCTTTGCTTCCTGGGAGGAGCGGCAGGCTGAGGATTTCGTTAAACTACCAGTCAAAGAGTTGCAGTACAATCGTTGTCCAGCAGTGGCACCGCTGGGTGTGCTGGAACAGGGCGAGGGCTGGCGGAAGATTTCGCTTGACCTAGCAACTGTCCAAAAGCACCAAAATATATTGCTAGATAATCCAGATTTTGCTGAAAAATTGCGTGGTATTTTTGAAAACAAACCAGCATTTAAGAAATTGTCTGACCCAGAAGCGCAGTTATATGATGGCTTTTTGAACGACCGTGACCGCCTGCGGGTAGAAGCGGTGCGCAATGCCGATGAGCGCGAGCTAGCTGATTTTCATCCAGAGTTTCAGGACGAGCGGTTGGCGCCACTACTGCTGCACTACAAAGCGCGTAACTTTCCACGCTCGCTCAGCGAAGATGATCTGGCGCAGTGGGAAGCATGGCGGGCGCAGCGCCTGCAGACGCAACTACCACAATTTATGGCGTCTCTGCAGCGTCTAGCGCCGACAGCGACTGACGAACAGCAGTTCATTTTACAGGAATTGCAGTTATGGTTAGAATCTGTTCTACCTGCTATTGATTCGTAAAATAACGTTGTGATATTATTCTTGTATATTTAATAACAGCATCATGTAGAGGAGGGTAATTGATGTTGTTTGGTGAACTTATAAATAAGGGTAAGCTATATAGTAGTACTAGCGTAGTGTTTGCTGTTACCTTGGCTGTATCCTTAGGGATATTGTTTGCGCCACTTGCGAAGGCAGATGCTATGTATAACTGGAAGGATGTGACAATACCAGGCGGTAAGGTCAAAGAGTCACGTATTAGCTCTGATGGTTCGAAATTAATTGTACTTCAGGAGGGTGCCACTTTTAATGATCGGAAACTTCTAGTGTCTACTGATAACGGCGCGAACTGGAGTAGTCACCTAGCGCCAGAAGGTGCGGTGAACTTATTGACAAATACAGACGGCTCTAAGTTGGTAGTAAAAGGCAAATATGGACAAAACAATATTCATGTATCTACTGATGGCGGTAACAGCTGGACAACTCCAGTTGCGCCAGTGGAAAGTGATGCAAGTCTGCTTATGAGTCCTGACGGCTCTACTTTGACTAAATGTAGGTATGGTGGACCTCTATTTGTTTCCAGAGATAATGGTCAAGCATGGGAGCAGAAGGGTAATGAGTGTCCTCATGCTGTGTTCAATAACGGTAGAATGATTTACATGGATTATGACGCTAACCTAATAAAGCAATCAACTGATTATGGTGTAACCTGGAAGGTTATTAAGGATGGCACTGTTGGTGAGCCTTCCTTTAGCACTAACGGTAATAGTATATTTGGTGGTTATATACATGGTAGTAATAGTGCTAAGCTCTCAGTAGACGGGGGTCTCAGCTGGAATTCTGTTTCTCTAATGCCAAGTCAGTTACAGGATGCTATCCCCGAATATTTAGGTGTCAGTGACGACGGTAAGAGGTTATTTGTCACTTCTCAGCCCGATAACTCTTCTCCTGCGTGGAAGCCAGTACATACTTCAGTTGATGGTGGCAAGACCTGGCAGGATTGGGGCGACGGTGTTTTTGAGGGCGGCTCTATTTCAATGACTAGTGATGGCTCTAAGATCTTTGCGGTAGCAGATAATAACATCTATCGTTTGGGTACACTCCAATTGCCTCAGACTAAGACTTTTGATGTGAGCACAAAGCCTGCTCCAGCAAACATAGACAATGCAGTCGCTAAATCTACACTTGCGGCTACGTCACTTCGCTGTTATGATATTGCCGCTTCATCGGTGAAACCTTTGCCTGCTGATGGTGTTACATCTACTGAGGCGAGAGTAAAAATCTTGGGCGGTTTATCATTCAATATTAACTGTATTCAGCCATCGGCTTCATCAGACATTAGGATATCTCTTGCAGAACAATATGATATTGCGAAAGTACGGGTCTATAAAAAAGACTCAGCTGCAGCAGATCTGCGAGATATAACGAGTGAAGTAGTTATTAAGAATGAGACAATCGCAGGTAAATCAGTTACGACGGTGTCATATACTGCAGTTGATGGCGCTAAGTATGACAATGACCACGCTGTTAATAGTGTCATTACTGATCCAATTTATTTTGGTGTAGTTACTAACCCTGTAACACCAACTAATCCAGGTAGCTCAGCTTCTCATCCAGTGCCGACAGCCTCTAATACGGCGAGTGCTAACTCAAGTACCTCAAAACAGACAGGTTGGCTAGCTGATACAGGAACTTCTGTTTGGATATTTGGTAGCTTAGCTGTTGTGGCTCTTGCTGCTGGGCTAGCTTTGAAGCGGTATATCTAAAACAAAAATTAAGTCAAGGACGGAGCGAGCTTTTGAGTGCCCATAGGGGTGTCTGGCTCGCTCGTTTTTGCTTTCTCGGTTTCATGTGCCAGATAGACAAATAGCAAGGTTAGGTCATGGTCTTGATACAACACACTGTTGTCGAGGCGTTTTTGAGAGATGTATTGAATGAGTTCTTTGATGTCGTCAAATGATACCGGAATGGCTGCTCGCAAGATGCGGCAGACTGGTACAAGGGCGAGCCAGAAAACGATCATGGAGGTAGCTGACAAATTGACGTTCAAAAACGGAAGCTTGCCAAGAAACACGAACATGCAAAGCTGGTCAAATAGCACTGGTGTGATGAAAACCACGCCAACAAGTAGTAAGTAAACACTCAACCTTCGCATATATAGTAACTGTAACAGATAAAAACTTGACTTGCAATCATAAGCAATACGTGTTCATATATAATCCAACAATTAGGCAATGTCTGGAAAAAAATATAAAAAACCGGTATAATAGAGCGGCTATGCCGGAGGTTATTCGAGTCAAAGGTGCTCGCGAGCACAATCTGAAAAATGTTAGCGTGGAATTGCCGCGCGATAAGTTCGTGGTCATTACTGGCCTGAGTGGTTCAGGCAAATCAAGTCTGGCGTTTGACACGATTTATGCTGAGGGCCAGCGCCGTTATATGGAGAGCTTGAACTCGTATGCTCGGCAGTTTTTGGGAACGATGGATAAACCCGATGTCGATAGCATCGATGGCTTGAGTCCAGCTATTTCGATTGACCAAAAATCAACCAGCCGTAACCCACGCTCAACGGTAGCGACGGTGACTGAGATTTACGACTATTTGCGACTGTTGTTTGCGCGCATCGGTGTGCCGCACTGTCCAATTTGCGGCAAAGCAGTGTCGCGGCGCACCACCGAAGCCATCATCCAAGAAATCATCAAGCAGTATGACGGGCACCGGATTTTACTGCTGGCGCCAATCGTCAAAAATAAAAAAGGTGAATTTGCGCACATCCCTGAGCAGTACCGTCGGCTGGGTTATGCTCGTGTTAGGGTTGATGGCGTGGTATATGCCCTGGACGAATTTCCAGAGCTGCAAAAGAGCTACAAGCACTCGATTGAGCTGGTGGTTGACCGCTTGGCATTGAACAGTGAATTGACTGGTCGGTTGTCTCAGAGTGTGGAGCAAGCCTTAGAATTAGGTCAGGGAATTGTTGAAGTTTTGGACGCCGATGACGATCAGGTACGAACGTTTTCGCAGCGGTATGCCTGTGTTGATCATCCTGAGGAGGATATTCCAGAGCTGGAACCGCGGTTGTTTAGTTTTAATGCACCACAAGGGGCCTGTCCAAGCTGCACTGGTTTGGGTAGTCGCATGGAGATTGACCCAGAGTTGGTGTTTAATGACAATTTGACCATCGCCGAAGGCGCCATCAGACCGTACAACCGCGTCAATGTCGACAATTTCTATATGAAAAAAATCATGGCTGTAGCAGAGACCCATGGCTTTAGCGTGCGAACTCCTGTCAAAAAACTGTCTGATGAAGCTAAACAGACGATTTTGTATGGAACAGGGGCGCAGAAATATCGCATTGAGCTTGGTAATGGCCGGCATTATGATACGACTTATGAGGGAGTCATTCCGAACTTGGAGCGTCGACATCGCGAGACTGACAGCGAATTTATGCGTAAAGACATTGAACGATTTATGCGCGAACGAGCTTGCTATGTCTGCAAGGGCGCTCGTCTCAAGCCAGTAGTCTTGGCAGTGACGGTTCATGGGTTGAATATTGTTGACATTTGTGATCTGGGCGTTGACGATGCGTTGGATTTGTTTACTCACAAGCTCAAATTGACGGAACAGGAAACGATGATCGCCCGGCTGATATTAAAGGAGATCAATGCGCGGTTAGGCTTCATGAGTAATGTCGGTTTGAACTATCTGGAGCTGGGCCGAGCGGCCAACACTTTGAGTGGTGGAGAGGCTCAGCGTATTCGACTAGCGACGCAAATCGGTTCGGGTTTACAGGGTGTGCTGTATGTCCTGGATGAACCGTCCATTGGCCTGCATCAGCGAGATAATGATCGGCTGATTGATACCCTGAAGCGTCTGCGTGATCTTGGTAATACAGTGCTGGTGGTGGAGCACGATGAAGATACCATTCGCCAAAGTGACTTTTTGGTCGACATGGGGCCGGGTGCTGGCTCGAAAGGTGGGCAAATCGTCGCTATGGGCTCGCCTGAAGAAGTAGCGAAAAATCCAGACAGTATCACTGGTCGCTATTTGAGCGGCGTAGAAAAAATTGCAGTACCAAAAAAGCACAGAAAGCCAAACCAGGATCAGCAACTGATTGTACGTGGTGCTCGGGAAAATAATTTGAAGAATATTGACGTGGCGTTTCCGTTGGGACTGATGACAGTGGTGTCTGGTGTGTCTGGTAGTGGTAAATCGACGCTGGTTAATGACATTGTAGCGAAAGAACTAGCGGCTCGTCTCAACCGTTCGCAAGTGGTGCCGGGTAAACACGATCGCATCGACGGCATTAAACTGCTAGACAAAGCCATCGTCATCGACCAGTCGCCAATCGGTCGTACGCCGCGCTCAAACCCAGCTACCTACACAGGTATATTTACGCCAATTCGCGAATTATTTGCCGCCACACCAGAAGCGAATGTTCGCGGCTACAAGGCGGGTCGGTTTAGTTTTAACGTCAAGGGTGGTCGCTGTGAAAATTGTCAGGGTGATGGCGTGATAAAAATTGAAATGCACTTTTTGCCAGACGTGTATGTGATGTGTGACGAATGTAAGGGCAAGCGGTACAACCGTGAGGCGCTAGAAATTACCTATAAAGACCGCACCATCTCTGATGTGCTGGAAATGACGGTGGAACAAGCTGCCGAATTCTTTGACAGTATCCCATCTATTCATCGGAAGCTTGAGACGTTAGTGGAGGTTGGTCTGGGCTATATTCGTTTGGGCCAGCCAGCAACCACCTTCTCTGGCGGGGAAGCGCAGCGCATCAAATTAGCGACTGAGTTATCAAAACGCTCAACAGGCAAAACTATGTATATTTTGGATGAGCCAACCACTGGGTTGCATTCGGCTGATGTTAAGCGATTGTTGGGGATTTTGCATAAACTCGTTGAAGGTGGAAACAGTATGATTGTGATTGAGCATAATTTGGATGTTATCAAGTCAGCAGACTGGATCATTGATATGGGTCCAGAAGGCGGTATGGGCGGTGGTACGGTGGTTGCTAGCGGAACACCAGAAGAGATTACCAAGAACACAGAGTCGTTTACTGGTAAATATCTTAAGCCGCTATTGAAATAGACAGCCTCGTTAGATGCAAGAATGTTATTTACGCTTTTTAGCAGCTGACTTTGGTTGTTTACTCTTTGAAAATAGAACAGACAATTGTTTTTTGATGGCTGCTTTGGTGGATTCTTGTTTGAGCGCGTGAATAACCATCGGTAGGACTGATAGGAAAATGATGATCAGGGCAGCAACTTCGACGTTGATGCCAGCTTCGGTCAGCGCTTTGCCAGCAAAGAAGCCCAGGTAGGTAAATAGCGACGCCCATAAGATGCCACCAATGACGTTAAATAGCAAGAAGGTTCGATAATGCATTTTGCCTGCGCCGGCTACGATCGGGGCGAATGTGCGCACAATTGGCACAAATCGTGCCAAAATGACCGTGATGGCACCATGTTTTTCATAAAACTTCTCAGCCTGGATGAGATATTGACGTTTGAATAAGCGCGAGTTCTTTCGCTCAAATAATTTCCGGCCTACCTTGTGACCGAAGGTATAACCGACTGAGTCTCCAGCAATGGCCGCTATGATGAGCAGGACGACAAATACTGAAATGTCAATTGGTAGGATATGTTGTTGTACCATATAACCAGCAGTGAATAGTAGGCTATCGCCAGGGAAAATAAACCCAAACAATAGACCTGACTCGGCAAATACAACAAATAAAACGGCGATAATGCCAAAGTGAATAATAAAATCTACAAAAGCGTGCATCATGGATAATCATTATAGGACAAAAAACAGTAGTTGACAATTTGACATGATGAAATCGCTCATGCTACACTGGTGACAGGTAGTTTTAATATACACAACTGAGGAGAGGGAGAAAATAGGGATGGTACGTCTTCGTATATCAAGAAGGAATCAACGTGTCGCCAAGCTAGCAATACCGGCAGCCGCAGCTGTAATAGTTTTTGCGTTGGTTTTGACACATCCATTTATGGCACAAGCGGCTAGTGTCCACAAAAAATATAAAGCGATGGATACCAATTATCCAGTGCCGACAACCAATGTGGCATGGATTTCGCCAGATGGTAATGACAATTCTGGGAATGGTACCGAAGCGCGACCGTTCGCGACCTTTAGGCGAGGCTTACAGGCCGTTTCTGATGGAGGAACGGTTGTAGCCAAGAGTGGCGCTTACCGAGAGCCTCATTTCTTTGTCACGAAGAAAAATATTACGTTCCAGGCTGCCCCTCATGCTGAAGTCTGGATGAAGGGTAGCGATATTGTATCGGCAGATCGATGGACTAAAGAAGGCAACATGTGGAAGACTACGGGTAAATTCCGTAATTTCTGTCGTGTTTGTACGGTCAACCCCAACCCATCCAAAGAAGGTATGGCTGCTTACCCAGAGCAGATGTTTATCGACGATCAACCACTGGAACAAGTCGATGCAAAAAGCAAGGTTGGCCCTGGTAAATTCTATGTTGAAGACAAGAATCCAACTACCCTAAAAGACCCTACCAACAATCGCGCAGGCTTTAACGTCGGCACAGAAGATGATTTGACATATTATGTTGGCTCTGACCCATCTAGCGGTACTACAGAGATTACCAACCGAGCACGCGCTTTCTCTGTTGGTGGTCGTCAGGCTGATGATGGCTCTAATTTCACGATGAAAGCTATCAATGTTGCACAGTACTCACCAGTACAGAGTTGGTCTTGGGATCGTGACTTGGCCGAAGATCAGGTTGGGACCAGTATGATCGTGGTAAATGGTCGTGGCTCAGTCGTCCAAGACTCCATCTTTACGCAAAGCTCCTCAGTCGGTTTCAATACTGATGCACAAGGTGCGCGCATCGTTAATAACAAATTTATCGGCAATGGTGGTAATGGCGCAGGAGCTAACCGTGCGCACAATACAACATTTGAAAATAACATCTTTACAGAGAACAACGCAGCGAACTATCTGACCAATGGTTCAATCTGTTTGGCATGGTGTACTGTTTCTGAGATAAAAGTGACGCACATTGAGAACTTTACGTTCCGAGGTAATGTGGTTGATAACTCAAAGAATCCTGCTTCAACCGGCAATGACTATTATGTACGCAATGGTACAGCAGGTGTCTGGTGTGATGAAGGCTGTATCAAGGCAAAAATCGTTAATAACTTCTTCATCAACACAACTACCGCGATCTTTGATGAGGTTTCAGACGGTACGATCATCGCGTCAAACATCATTGAAGGCTCGGGTGCTGGTATTAGCGTCTCAAGTAGTTCAAATTCTAAAGTGTACAACAACACCATCTCTCGAACTAACCGACCTATCATGTTAAATGAGGATGCTCGTACGGACGGTTGTAATGAGCGAGATGCTCACAACCCGCAAGTTTGTAAATCACTTGAGCCATGGTCTGCTAGTAAAGGTTTGAGTTGGAATCTGACTGGTTTGGAAATGTACAACAATATCATTTCCTCTCGTGCGGTCATCTCTGGTGACACTGGCGCGCCACTATGGTCCTACCCTGTTAGGAGCACTGGTGGCCCAAACCACACTGGTCCTGGTACCTACACAAATGATATGTTCAAGGGTTTTGATTACAACGCCTACTACCGCAGTAGCCTGCAAAATGAAGGCACAATCATGACCTGGGACTTGGCGGAAATGCCAAATCGTCTCGATGTTTTGTTTGCTAACGTGAAAGACATCGCCAAGGACAGTCGCGTTCGGTCGTCAATTGATGGTCGTGACGCACATTCTCTTGATCTGTTTGGTACACGTGCCAATAACCCATACTTCATCAAAGAAGCTGAACAGAACACTGACTATCGCAAGAGTAACTACAACTTGAAGCCAGGCAGTCCAGCGATTAGCTCAGGTAAGCCACTGTCAGCTGAGGTTGCATCGGCAATTGACCCGAGCGGTCAGTACGTAAAACCTGGCGTGGCAGTAAACCGAGGTGCTTTAGTAAATGCCTACATGGACTCAACCAATTCTCCGACACCTCCACAACCTCCGGCAGCGCAGGGTGTTAATATCCCTGATGCCAGGTTGCGCCAGTTGTTGAACAAGAGGTTAGCTGAAATATCAGGAAAAGCCCGCAGCGATACTCAAGCGATTACTGCTCAAGAAATGCTAACCATTGATCGCATGTATGTCGATAATACTGGCAATATCACGGAAGACCAGAGGATTAAGGATTTGACTGGTCTGGAGTACGCTAAAAATGCGACTGAACTATCACTTGGCAATCACGCAATTACCAATTTACAGCCGCTCTCTGGCCTAACTAAACTGCGCGCATTACAGCTGTCAGGCAACAAGGTTGCTGATATCCAACCGCTGGCTGGCTTGTCTGAGCTGCGTAGTGTGAACTTGTCGGAAAATGTTGTTGCGAACTATAGTCCTTTGTCGTCTCTGAACAAGCTCGAGCAAGTCTCGATGAGCGGTACCAATCAGACGTTAGACCTATCAACATTTGCAGGTAGTAAGAACTCATTAAAGAAAATCTCTTTCTATGACTATGGTCGAAAGACTAAAGTTGTCAATGCTCAATCTCTTGTTGGTGCACAGGCTCTGACCTCTTTGCGCTTGACTGGGGGGCAGCTGAGCGAGGATGAGATTACTGCAATTGGACGAATGACTCAACTTACTGAACTGCGGTTAGACTATAGTACGGTCATGAATGCACAGCCTTTGGCCGGCTTAAATCGCCTCACCTCTTTGAAGCTAGAAAACCAGCAAGGTAGTATGACTACTGAGTCTGAGGTATTTAACTCACCGTTAAAGGATGCGTCTGGCGCACCAGTTACTATTGAAAATACAGCTACTTTGGTTAATGAAGCAGCTGGTAAATTAAAAGTTGCAGCACCGGTATATGATGGTCAACCACACGCACTACAGGCCAACTGGAACAAGCAGATAACTGTTAATGGTAAGCCGTTTGCTTTCTCTGGAACATTGCATGTAACTGCAACGTTACCAAAGCCTGACCTATCTGCCCTCCGCACCGCCATCGCCAACGCCGAGAAAGAACCGGCCTACATTACCAATGACGCGACCGTCAAGCAAGCTCTTGCCAAAGCCAAAGAAGTAGAGAAGCAACCAAACCCAACTGCTACTGCCATCCAGAAAGCAGCCAGCGACCTCAACACTGCCGTAGCTAACGCCAAGAAGAAGGAAGCAGACGCCCAGACAGCCGCTGAACAAGCAGTCGCTCAGGCTGAACACAACCAGGATCCAGACGATGTTACCAGCGCCAACGCCAAGGTAGCTGCCGTCCAAGACCCAGCTAAGAAGCAAGCCTTCCAGGATCGCCTCAACCAGGTCACCGCTAACGTCACCGCTGCTCGCAACGCTCTCTCCGCCCTGATAACCAAGGCCAAAGACCCAGCAACAACTGCCGGCATGTCCCAAGAAAGTAAGGACGCCTTAGCGGCACAAGTTACCCAAGCAGAGCAGGTCGCTGCCAACGCCGGTGCCTCTGTTGCCGAGCTCAACGCTGCCAAAGCAGCACTGCAAGCAAAACTTGACGCCCTTCGTCCTGACCTATCTGCCCTCCGCACCGCCATCGCCAACGCCGAGAAAGAACCGGCCTACATTACCAATGACGCGACCGTCAAGCAAGCTCTTGCCAAAGCCAAAGAAGTAGAGAAGCAACCAAACCCAACTGCTACTGCCATCCAGAAAGCAGCCAGCGACCTCAACACTGCCGTAGCTAACGCCAAGAAGAAGGAAGCAGACGCCCAGACAGCCGCTGAACAAGCAGTCGCTCAGGCTGAAGGTAGTAAAACGCAAGCTGCAGTGAATGCCGCAAGAGCTTTAGTAGCAAACGTACAGGATGCTACTAAGAGAACTGCACTGGAAAATCGTTTGAATGCAATTGTCATCGCAGGACCTCAGACTCCACGAAACAAGATGACTGTTGCCCAGCCGCACTACCGTTCTTTGACAGTAGAAACATCTGGAAACTCTTGCTACAACCTGGCGACAGCACAGGCAGCTTCAACACCGGATCGCTACAATAACCGTGTGCTTCGCGAAGGAGTGGATTTCACCATTAACTGCAACAATCAAGCTCCTGCGGTTGGCTTCACGGCTCGCGTAACCTTAACACTGAGTCGTCGCTATGCTAACACGAACCGTCTGACAATTGGTAAGATAATGAATGGTCGAGTATACCAAGACATCACTAGTCGAGTTACCTTTGGTAATACGCCAGATGGCAAATATACTACCATCGCTTATGATTTGACTGACGGCGGCTTTGGTGACGGTGACGGTACAGTAAACGGCACTATCATCGACCCAGTTGGTGTTTACGAAGAAGAGGACGCTACTCAGAATGGTAACCAAAATGCCAATAGTGGCGGCAACAACCCAGTTGCTAAGATTGCGAAGAAAGCATCAAATGCACTAGCTGACACGGGTAGTAACGCCATCGTAATCGCTCTCGGTTCCATCGCGGTCGTTGCTACTGGCGCCTGGATAATCATCAAACGCCGACGCTAAACCAGCTGTCACAGCTCAATAATAAAGCGGCTATCTCATGTAGCCGCTTTTTATGTTAATCTTCGATAAATCCGCCGGACTGTCGTGCCCACAGCTTGGCATAAACGCCACGTTTTTTGGCAAGCAACTGCTCGTGTGAACCGTCTTCGACGATGCGTCCATTTTCTAGAACAATGATGCGATCCAGTTTGGCGATGGTCGACAGACGGTGGGCGACGACGATTGAAGTGCGATTTTTCATCAATGTCTCCAGCGACTGTTGGATTAGCGCTTCTGATTCTGAGTCCAAGGCTGAGGTTGCTTCATCAAGAATTAGAATTGGTGCATCTTTTAAAATTGCCCGAGCGATGGCGATACGCTGCCGCTGCCCACCTGATAGCTTCACGCCGCGCTCACCGACCATGGTGTCAAAGCCATCGTGTAATTTGATGATGAAATCATAGGCGCCAGCTTTCTTGGCAGCTTTTTCAATTTCAGCATCAGTCGCGTCAGGTCGACCGTAGGAGATATTTTCGTGGACTGAACGGTGAAATAGTAACGGCTCTTGCGGCACATAGGCGATTTGTTCGCGCAGGCTTGCCTGAGTAACTTCAGCAATATTTTGTGCGTCAATAGTAATCTCCCCTGAGTCAATGTCGGCAAATCGTAGCAATAATTTGGTCAGGGTAGTTTTGCCAGATCCACTCGATCCAACCAAGCCAATTTTTTCACCTGACTGAATGCGAAGAGAAAAATCATGAAACAGCGTGTCACCCGCACCCTCATCATGAGTAAAGGTTATATTATCCATGGTGATACTGCCGCGTGTAACAGCAAGCTTTGCGTTACTTTGATCGACCAGTGTCGTCGGTGTGGTAAGAATTTCTACCATATCGTGAGCGTCACCAAGGATGCGGTTATAACTACGCATGATACTGTTCATATTCCATAATTCATGTGCCACACTGCCAGTGTAAGTGATGATGAGATAAACCGCTGCCACTGATACGATATTATGTTGGGTGGCGTATATCGCAAAGGCTATAGCGCCAATTTTTATCGTTATATTAATGGTTGAATACACAGTACTGACTTTTAGGAGCCCGCGCATAGTACCCAGGCTGGCGCCGCGCCATGATGTAACGGTTTTTGCAAAGCGTTGTTGCTCCAGCGCCTCGGCACCAGACGATTTTACTGCCAAAATGTTTGAAACAGCATCGGCTAATTGTCCGCTCACTTTGTTGCTGGCTTTGGCTTCTTTCTCGTTCAGTTTGGCCATCGGTCGAGAACCAAAATAGACAACGACGCTGAAAATGATAGAGAAGAGCAGGAGAAACACAGCATACTGCCACAGTAGAGTTGATAAGATAATGATTGAGCCAACCAGGGAAATCACTAGCGGTAAAATTGACCAAATGATGGTATCCCAAAAACGTTCAACTGCGCCGTTTAATTTATTGGTTTGGCTGACAAGTGAGCCGCCAAATTTATTGGCATGAAAAAACATCGTTTGGTTGGTTAGTTTGCTAAAACACTGTGCATACAAATCGCGCTGCAGGGCGGTTTCAAATGTCCATGCGAGGTACAGGACTAAGCGCCAGCCGATAACATTTGACCATAATTCGCTCATGCCGTAGAGTGCGACTAATTTCCATAGTTTTTCTGCATTGTCTAGTTGCCCGTTTTGGATGATGTTGAGTAATTCAGCAATAATCAGTGGGCCGACAAAAATTGTTATAGCCAGGGTGATGATTGCAAAAAAGATGGTCAAATTTCGCCGATGCTTGTAGGGGCGCGATATGCGCCAGAACAGACCTAAAATTTCCTTGTTTGATACTTTTGTCAACGTAAATACTCCTTTGGTTAGTTTCTGTATTCAGTGGTTCGCTGGTAGGTTAACTATTGCGAACGTGAGGATTTAGAGGAACTCACCTTCTCTGGTAAGTTCATACATGTTAGGTAAGTATATGATATAGTTATGTCATGAGTCAAGAACGTGCTGTAGTTTTACACCGATATTCAACACGAGTACTGCTCGGTATCAACCTCTTTTTTGTGGCGCTGTGGTCGATAACGTTACTAAATCCACAAAAGCTTAACATCCTGTGGTTTTTGGTTGTTGTTTTATTGGCAGTTTTATTTATCGTAAGGAACAAAAATGTTTCTAGAACTGATGTTATCATTGCTGTAATTTTAGGCTGTCTGGCTGCACCATCCAGTATGTTCATGGGAGTGTGCTCTGCTGTTGCGTATGTTGGAGGTGTTAGTGTGCTCAAGAAAAGTAAGCATGCAATTGTCCTCTGTAAAATGGTCAACAAAAAAGAAATACTAAAAACAATTTGCCTTGCCCTATTGGTAGGATTGGCGCTGGGAACCGTCAATATTCTCCTGGCAAAAATTTCTTGGAATATTGCTTTTTCGCTCAAGCCAGAATGGTTCTTAAACGCCATGCGTGCTGGTATTTCGGAAGAAATTATTTTCCGCTTCTTTTTCTTTGCTACGTGCATCTATTTCATTAAGGATAGATTACTGTCAAAATTAGATAATTTTTTGTGCTATCTCGTTATGATATTGCCTCACGTCTTGCTTCATTTTAATACAGCTAATTTTGCGCTGGGTAGTGTCCTGGCGTTGGCGCTATTGTTTGGTCTGCCGTTTGCCGTCATGCAACGAAAGCGCGATGTTAGTTCGGCCATAGGTGCACATACAGTGGTTGATGTGATAAGATTTTGTTCATTTGGCGTGTAGCTGCTGTATAATAGAATATGAGCAAAGGAGGAAAATAATGGCGTTATATGAGATTACAACAAAACAAGAATTTGAAGAGAAAGTGCTAAAAAGCGACAAGCCAGTGCTGGTTGATTTTTGGGCGCCGTGGTGTCCGCCGTGTCGAGCGATGGCGCCAATTTTACATCAAATTGCTGAAGAAACCGAGTTTGATGTCGTCAAAGTTGACACTGAAGCCAGCCAAGAGAACGCGCAGTTGGCTATGGACTATCGTGTTCAAGGTATTCCGAATATGAAGGTTTTTGTTGGCGGTGAAATTGTTGAGGAGCTGATTGGCATGAAACCGAAGCAAACGCTGATCGATGCTTTAGAGAAAGCCGCAAAGTAGAAATTAAGTTAAAAGGAGGATTTTTATGAAGGGTTTTAATGGAAATATTGAAGAATTGACGGTGCAGAATAATAATTTTCGTCAGGTGCTTTATACGGCGAAGCACTGTCAATTGGTATTGATGAGTCTGCCAGTTGGCGGTGAAATTGGCTCAGAGGTTCATGAGGAGAATGATCAATTCTTCCGATTTGAGGCAGGTCAGGGTAAGGTTTTGATTGATGGCAATGAGTATGCTGTGTCTGACGGCAGTGCTATTATCGTGCCAGCAGGTGCTGAGCACAATGTGATAAATATTGGCGAAGAGCCACTTAAGCTCTACACGATTTATAGTCCAGCACATCACAAAGATGGCATTGTTCGGGCGACACGCGAAGAAGCGGAAGTCAACGAAGAAGATTTTGATGGTGTGACGACAGAATAGTTATTAACTCAGATTACAAACGAAAGTATATTACATTGCAGGCTAAACCGCTTTTATATGATCAGATTGCAGCCGATCCGATGAATGATGATTTTGCTAATAGAGGTTGGTTGCCTGTGTATTCTGCTTCGTCAAGTTCGCGAATTGTACTGGTTGGGCAGGCGCCAGGCCGAATTGCCCAGCAGACGCTAAAGCCGTGGAATGATGCTAGTGGTCGCTTGCTTCGGCGATGGCTGAACGTAACGGACGAGCAGTTTTACAATCCTGAACTCTTTGCGTTGATGCCGATAGATTTTTATTATCCAGGCAGGGGAGCGCACGGTGATTTGCCGCCTCGCTTGGATTTTGCCAGGAAATGGCATCCGCGTTTGCTAGCGCAGATACCGAATGTGCGATTGATAATTTTGGTTGGTTCGTATGCGCAAAAATATTATCTTGATCGCCGCGCCAAGCAGAATTTGACAGCAACTGTGGCGGACTTTAATATGTATTTGCCAGATTATTTTCCATTGGTTCATCCATCGCCGCTCAATATTGGCTGGCGCAAACGTAACCCATGGTTTGAATCGGACGTTATTCCAGTTCTACAAACTATAGTTAAGGAGGTGCTGTAATGACAGTTTATAAAATTAAACGAATTTACGAATCGCCAGAATCGGACGATGGCTACCGCGTGCTGGTTGACCGATTATGGCCGCGCGGTATCAATAAAGAACGAGCAGCGCTAGACGAATGGGCAAAAGATATCGCACCGACTAACGAGTTGCGCCAATGGTTCGGTCATGATCTGGAAAAATTTGTAGGGTTTATGTCGCGTTATACCGAAGAGCTGGATGCTAGTTCTGTAGCCGCCACTCTTAAACAACAATGGCAAAAACATCCAGTTGTTACGCTGTTATACAGTGCTAAAGATATCGAGCATAATCAGGCGGTAGTGCTGCAGCAGTGGTTAGAGCGGTGATTCGTGCCGCACACTACGTAGTGCTATAATGGTTACGTAAGGAGGTATAATATGCTACTAACATTTTCTCGCGGGCGGGCGAAAATTACGGTGTTGATGACACTGAAGTTGGCAATACGGAGGTAATTGCTGGTTATATCAAGGATTATTTCGGCGATAAAATCGACGTTTTCAAGCTGGAGCCGGTGAATCCGTATCCGGATAATTATCAAGAATGTACTGAAGTTGCCAAGCGTGAAAAAGCCGAAAACGCGCGGCCAGCATTCCAAGGCAAGGTAGATTTGTCTGCTCATGATACTATTTTCTTGGGCTATCCGATTTGGTGGGGCGAGCCGCCGATGATCATCAATACTTTTTTAGAAAAGTATGACTTTGTCGGCAAAACAATCATTCCGTTCAATACCTACGCCGGTTCTGGCGCTGCTGGCAGAGAGTTTTGCTAGCGAGTGCAGCGAGCCAGTGGATTTGCAAGAAGTGCTGTTGACGGCTTGGCTGCATGACGTTGATGATTACAAATTGGTCGGCAAGGCGCAGGCAGAGAAATTAACGAACGCAGTAAATATCATGACGCAGGCAAAAGTGTTTGACGGACTAAGCCAGGCGGTGCTGGAAAACATGGCGCAGCTTGTCGCATGATGAACATGGTGACAACACATGGGGTAAGAAGGTGAATAGACAGGCGCGTGATGTGTGGGATATCTTTTGTTTAGGTAGTGATATTCCTGGTAACTATCCAATACTCATTGGCATTAAGCACCTTGCTTCACAAGTAGAGTTAGAAAAACCAATGCGTTACTACGAAGCGCGTGCCGACAAGCGAATAGCTATCACTGATATCTCGCACATAGAGGTGCCATATAACAAACAGGAAGAAGTGCGCAGATTGTTGCTCGCGCATAATATTACTTTGCCAGTTACGAGCATTGAGTTGGGTGAATGTGTTAGCGCGCAGAAGTCGTTCACTGAACTGCTAGGCTGGCATTAAACCCGGTTGCGATATCATAAAATAATTCCCAGCTCTTGGAGGTCGTCACGGTATGTATCAAAATCAGTATAAACCAGTGTGTTAATGCCAAGATCCTTCGCACCAGTGAGTGCAGTTGGCTTGTCATCAGCGTAGACTATCTCTTGTGGTTGGCGACCAGAGCGACGCAGCAATTCGGCGAAAATCTCGGTTGACGGTTTAGCGGCATGAACTTGATATGAGAAAACTGCTGTATCAAATTGCTGTAGAAAACCAAACTTTCTCTCCAGGCCGTTGATACGAGCTGGAAAATTATTGGAGCAGATCAATGTTTTGTAGCCCGCATGTTGAACCCTTGTCGCCAGTTGCGCAACGCGTTCATCTATCACATAGCCATCAAGCATCAGCTCTATAAGCTCATGATTAGACAGGCCTGTATGCCACTGCGATTCTGCCCACGTCCAGAATTCATTGTCATCGATTTTCCCCAGTTTATAATCAGCCATGTGCTGACTCGTCAGAAAGACCGACTTGGCGCTCGCTTCCTCAACGCCGTAGCGTGTGAGGCTGCTCAGGAATTCAGCCTTGCCTTTGTTGAAATACACACCATCAAGATCAAAGACGATGGCTTTGATGGAGTGGTGTGGGTTTTTCGTCTGCGACATATTACTAATTGTAACATTACTAGCCTAGAAAAATGTATAATAAAAAGGTGAATCAACCATTGCAAGCCAAGCTCAAAACTCTACCGCGCACTCCTGGCGTTTATTTTCATAAGTCAGCCAGCGGCGAGATTATTTATGTGGGTAAGGCGGCGGTGCTGAAGAACCGCGTGCGCCAGTATTTTCAAGATTCGCGCGGGCGGGACAATAAAACCATGGCGCTAGTGGCGGAAATTGCTGATACCGATTGGATTGAGACTGAAAGCGAAGTTGATGCCTTGTTTCTGGAGAGCGAGATGGTCAAGCGCTATATGCCGCGTTACAACGTGCTGCTACGCGATGATAAGTCGCAGATGTATGTGCGAATCGACATGAAAAGTGAGTGGCCGACCGTCAGCTTTACGCGTAATCCCGCGGATGATGGGGCGGAATATGTTGGCCCGTTCTATAATGGCTTTGCTTTGAAGAAAGCTTTACGCTATCTGCGGCGAGTGTTCCCCTATTTGACCAGGCAGCGGCGACCAGGGCAGTCGAAGTTGGATGAAGATTTGGGCTTGAGCCCGCGGCTGAGTGATGGGTCAGCTGCCTATAAAGCTAATCTACGCAAACTCATCAGCTACATCAAGGGCAACCGTAAAGCCATCGCTGCCGAGCTGGAGCGCGACATGAAAACGGCAGCTGGGCTGCATGATTTTGAGCGGGCGGCTGATCTTCGTAATAAACTGCGCGCCATGCAGGAATTGCAGCGGCGGGTTTGTTTTGGCGACAAAGAGTTTTTGGATATTTCGAAGGACAAGGCGCTGGCTGATTTGGCAAAATTGTTGAGTCTAAAAGGTATTCCAGTGCGCATCGAGGGTTATGACATTTCGCATATGAGCGGGCGGCAGGTTGTTGCCAGTATGGTGGTATTTACCAATGGCGCGAGTGACCGGGCGGAGTACCGCAAGTTCAAAGTTAGTGAGAAAAATGATGACACGGGTAATATCCATCAGACGATTTTTCGCCGGCTGAGCGAGCGTCATCTAAAAAGCTGGGGCCGTCCTGATCTGCTGCTTATTGACGGCGGTAAAGGTCAGCTGGCGGCGGCCATCAAAGCGCGTGATGAGCGTGGCGTCACCGTGCCGATCATCAGCATCGCTAAGCGCGAGGAAGAATTGCTGGTGCACAAGACTAATTCGCAGATTGATACGGCGTTCATCGAGCAAATGCGGTCGCAGCCATCGGCGAATATCGCTATTCATGAAGATAGTGACGTCTATGTGGTGAATTTACACCCAGGCCAGCGTAACGCTGGTTCGCACTCAAAAAACTTGCGAGCTAGTATGGAGCAAACTCGCAACGAACGCCCGACGGCGGACGAGAATACCCTTGCGGCAACCGACATCGTTAAACTGTTTCAGCGCATCCGCGACGAGTCGCATCGTTTTGCGGTGAGCTACCACACGGCACTGAAGCGTCAGCAGCAAACGAAAAATCAGCTAGAGGAAATTCCTGGCATTGGGCCAAAAACTCGCGCTAAATTGCTGAAAAAATTTGGTAGCTTCCGTAATGTTGTCAGTGCCACAGAAGATGACCTAGCGTCGGTGATTGGCCAGTCGCGTGCTCAAATCGTCCACAAATATGTTGCGGCGCAGCGTACCAATAATTAAAACGCTTGTGCTATACTAACAATATGAAACGCGGTTTTACTATTATAGAAGTGCTTGTTATGATATCGGTCATAGCCATTTTGACCACTATCGGAATCATTAGTTACGGCAATTGGCGCCAGAAGTCATTGCGCGATGCTATCACGGCTGACCTCAAAAGTGCAGCGCAGGCTATGGAGCAATACCGCAATTTTCACAATGCCTATCCAACACTACCTGCTGGCGCATCAATACCAAATTATAACGGCGGCCCTGTTCATGTGTATATTCAGGGCGCTGACGGTAAAGAATTTTGTATTGAAGCAACGCGTGGCTCTCAGAAAATGCACATCACCAGCAAGAGTTCGGATGTGAGCGATGGCGGCTGTTCGTGACGTCTAGCTATTGTAAAAATGCGAACAGATTATTATAATAAGTAGCAGTGTGATGAAACGGCAATTTTTTGTATTTCTATTCAGATGGGCTATGAACTCATTTGGCATCTGGATATCGTTGCGACTTTTAGGCACCATGTCGGATGGTGGCTTGTTGACGTTTCTGCTGGCTGGTTTGATATTTTCCGTCATCAACAGTATGCTCAAACCGATCATTATCATCTTGTCGCTGCCAGCAATTCTGTTGACCCTTGGTCTATTTACATTGATTATCAATGGTCTCATGGTCTACCTCGCTATTGTGCTGGCTCCAAACGTTTCCATCACATTTGGCGACGCAATTATTGCCGGCATCATCCTTAGTTTGGTAAACTATATAGTAAGTAGTGTGGTTGATTTACGGACTGCGCAAAAAGAACAGGAGAGTTAGATGAATTTGGAACAACTTTTACCATATATCACATTAGGATCAGCATTTTTGATGATTATTACCATTTTGTTGCAACAGCGTGGCGCTTCACTTGGCGCAGGGTTCGGATCTTCTGGTGAATTGTTTACGACACGCCGTGGTTTTGACAAGAATTTGTTTGACGTTACCATCGTTCTGGCTGTAGTTTTTGTGCTATCAATCTTGGCTAGTTTGGTCTTGCCGGGGCTTAAAGGCTAGGTTGTCGTCATGACAGAGGCTGGAGGCAAGCCGTCTTGGAAGCGGTTCCAAAAAATGAGTGCTTCTGGGAAAAGCTTAAATCGTCGAGCTGTGAAGATCGAAAAGGGCGTCATCAAGCACGCACATAAGTTCGTGACATCCCGTCTCGACAGATTGACAGAAGTCCGCCGAGAAGTTATCGGTTGGGCAGTGCTATTGATGATATTGGTTGGTCTGAGCGCAGGGCAATGGACTATTTTTCGTGCAGCCTACACGAAGGATGCACCTCAGGGAGGTGGCACATATTCAGAGGGAGTTTTAGGATCGCTGGAAACCCTCAACCCCTTGTTTGCGCGTTCTAATGCAGAACGGTCTGCTGCGAGGCTAATGTTCGCCAGCCTCTATCAATACGACAATACTGGACACCTCAAGGGGGATTTAGCAAAATCAATCGCCATCAACGGCACCGAGACTGAATATACGATCACTCTGAAAGATAATCTTCACTGGTCTGATGGCCACTCATTGACAGTCGATGACGTTATATTTACGGTTAATCTTCTAAAAAACCCCAAGGTTGGCGCTTCAACTGACGGTTGGGCATCTATTAAAGTTCGGAAAACTGCCGACAACACTGTAACATTTGTAACACCATCCACCTATGCACCATTTTTGCATACATTGACGTTCCCAGTTGTTCCAAAACACGTATTGGAACATGTAGCACCAGCCGCTCTGCGCGATCACTCGTTTGGACGCTCACCGGTCACGAGCGGGCCATTCAAATTCCGACTCTTGCAGACAGACAACCGGGAAAGTGGCAGAAAAGCTGTGCATATGACGGCAAATGAAGCATATCACTTTGGTAAGCCAAAGCTAGACCGCTTCCAGTTGTATGCATATGCCTCACTGGATGAGATCACAAAGGGCTTGAGAACCAGTGAAATCATGGCCACGCCGGAGCTGACCTATGCTTCTCAGCCAGAAAACGTCAAGAAAATGTATGACATGAAAGCTTATGAAACCCACAACGGGGTGTACGCATTGTTCAACAGCAAGAGTCCGATTCTTCAATCTCTATCCATTCGCAAAGCTTTGGTGCAGTCAGTCGACATCATTGCGCTTCGCAAAAAGATGCCACAAAAAACAGGCGAATTGACAGGGCCGATTTTGCCGGAACACACTGAAGCAGAGCTGGAAAGGCCGTTAACCCGTGATGTAGAAGCAGCCAAAAAAGCGCTGGACGCAGAAGGTTGGACGGTGTCTGGTGGTGTGCGCAAAAAGGGTGATCAGTCACTGAAACTATCAGTTGTTTCCTTGCAGGGTTCTAAATATGAAAATGCAGCTAATTCGTTGGCTGAGACGTGGCGAAATGAGTTGAATGCTGAAGTGGAAGTTAAAATTGTTGATGCAACAGATGCTAATCAGGATGTTCTCAGGTCGGTGTTGCAACCGCGTAATTTTGACGTCTTGATATATGAGTTGGTGCTTGGCGGTGACCCAGATGTCTACGCGTATTGGCATTCGTCACAAGACCAGCGCGATCAGCGAGGTCTGAATTTTGCAAACTACAATGACGCCATTTCAGATGACGCATTGGTCGGCGGCCGTGGTAAGCGTTCTCCAAAACAACGCGCGGATTATTATCAATCATTCGTACGGCGCTGGCAAGCATCTGCTGCGTCACTGCCGCTCTATCGTCCAACAGTTGAATACATCAAATTGCCATCAGTTCAGGCCGTGACACAAAATACTCGGCTGGTCTCACCAACTGATCGATTTGCTGACGTGATCTATTGGACAGTTCGCCAAGATTCAGTTTACAAAACGCCATAGTGTCAGGTATAATGATGACAGTCGTGCGGGCGTGGCGGAATTGGTAGACGCGCTAGCTTGAGGGGCTAGTGAACTTAGGTTCGTGGAAGTTCAAGTCTTCTCGCTCGCACCAAATGGAATTATTTGATTTTACTATGACAGATTTGTCACAAAATGATAAACCTCAAGTTCATCAAATTGTTAAGACTCTGACTGGTGTTTTGGTAACAGTTTGGCGTACATCGCCACGGACTATTGTTATTCAAGCGGTTGGAGCGGTATTAACGGCATCCTTGCCGCTTGCGACAACGTATTTTGCAGCGTTGACAACTACCGCACTGACAGAGGCATATACTGGCAGCGGCGACTCACACCAACTACTCGTGTATGTGATTATGACGGTAGTGCTGGGCGTGATGATGAGTTTTTGGGGAATTGTTCAGACCTATTTTGAACAGTTGATGCGCTACCAGCTGGAATCAAGCATTAACGACCAGATGTTTGCTCGGCTACATAGTCTAGATTTTTGGCGGTATGATGACCCAGTGACAATTGATATGTTTGATCGAGCGAGGCGGTTTGCTGGCTCGTTTTCATATCTGTTTTCGCGACTAACCAATGTTGCGACAAATACTGTCTCGCTAGTAGTTGGGTTATGGATCATCTCGTTGGTCAGTTGGTGGCTGGGGCTGCTACTTGTCGTGGCTATCATTCCTAGCGGTGTCGTCCAATTTCGGTTGTCTCGTTTGACGTCAAAGTATTGGCGCAAAAATACTAAAGTCAGGCGGCGTATGTGGTGGATCGAATATGCGATTAGTAAACCTGAGAATATCGCCGAAATGAGACTTTATGGCCTTGTCAAGCATCTGTTAACGGAGCGGGCTACTTTGCGCGATAAAGACCAGTTGCAAATGATTAAATATGAGCGCAACTTTATGGCTAAGCGCTTTGGCGACGAGATGTTGCAGGCGGCCGCAGAGGTAGCGGCTTTGGTGTGGGTGACACTGGAGATCATCGCGCATCGTCAGCCGATTGGTCAGTTCGTGTTGGTGCAGCAGATGGTGAGTCGAGTACTCGGCAGTGTCGACAGCTTGATTTCGACGTATAATTCTATTGATGAGGAGGTGGCAAATATGGTCGATTATCAGCGGTTCATGGAGTTGCCACTAGCTGACACCAGGCCGAACCTAGCACTTAGCATGAGCAAGTCAATTACGGTGCGTAATGTCAAATTCCGATATCCAGGCAGCGAAACTCTGGTGCTCAAGAGCTTGTCGCTTGAGATTAAGCACGGTCAGCATGTGGCGATTGTTGGCGAGAATGGCGCAGGTAAAACCACGCTGGTGAAATTATTGACAGGGCTGTATCAGCCGACTAGTGGCGAGATTTTGATTGATGGACAGGATATCGGCGAGGTAGATGCGACGGCTTGGCACCGACAATTGGCTGTTTTGAGCCAGAGTTTTATTCGCTATGATTTTGCGACAGCTCACGAAAATGTGTGGTACGGCGATGTTTGTCGTGAGCTAGACCGAGAGAGGCTGGCGGTCGCGCTGAAGCAGGCAGAGGCTGATGATTTTGTGAAGAAATTACCAAAGGGCGGGGACAGTTATGTTGACAAATGGATGACGGATGATAGTGATGACAAGGGTGTGGATCTGTCGGGCGGACAATGGCAGAGGCTGGCTCTGGCGCGTAATTTTTACCGTGATGCGCCAATCGTTATTTTGGACGAACCGACGAGCGCTGTTGATGCGGCAGCTGAGGCACGAATTTTCTGTCACTTGTTTAAGCAAAAAGACAAAACCATCATTGCTATCAGCCATCGTCTGAGCACGGTAAAAAAGGCTGATGTGATTTACTTCATGAAAGATGGTCGAATTGTCGAGCAGGGAGTGTGCAGCGATTTAATTGCTAAACGCGGCGAATTTTACGAGATGTTCAAAGAGCAGCTGTAATTTGATATAATGAGTGGAGTGGCGCGTTGGCGGAGCGGTTACGCAGAGGTCTGCAAAACCTTTTAGACGAGTTCGACTCTCGTACGTGCCTCCAAGTGAATATGAAACGTCTGGATATCGGACGTTTTTCTTATTTTTCGAGCAATTCTTTTAATTCTGGAAAAGTTGGTTGGAAAAAGTGATTGCGATTTTCAAAAATATGCACCGTAGCGGTTGGTAGATCACGCTGAAATTTGGCAAGCTCAGCAAATGGCACCACCGGGTCGTCTTGGCTGTGAAATAGGTGAATTTCTTTGGCGGATTTTTCGAGCCCAGTAGCACTTGTCACTTGAAAGCTGCCAAGGTCTTCAACTGATTCGTCATTATAGCATGGCGACACTAGCACCAGTCGTCGGACTGGCTTGCTAAGTGGTGATTCGTGTAAATACTTCGCCAAAAACATTGCACCCAGGCTATAGCCCGCTAACTGAACGTCATCGCCAAGCAGGGGCAGTAGCTTTTCAAAATATATTTTCCACTCAGCGTAGTCGGCATTCTGTTTGTTGGGAAAATCTGGCAGCAAGACGTCAGCGTCGACGATTTCTTGTGCCAGCCAGTCACGCCATTTTTGTGCCCAAAGCAGCCGTTCATAATGAAGCTGACTATTCTTTAGGTTATTCAAGTAATTTTCGTAGCTATTGAAACTTGACCCGCCGTGAACTATTACAATTTGCTTCATAAATATAGTATAATACAAACCAGCGCAAATGGCAGACCGTGTGAAATGTCAGTAGACATAGACACTGGGTCGTTGTTAGCGCGGATAGATATGCGCGAGTGGCGGAATTGGTAGACGCGAGGGACTTAAAATCCCTTGACCAAAAGTCGTGCGGGTTCGATTCCCGCCTTGCGCACCAAATTGTAAATGATGGCTCGTGGTTTCGGGCCATTTTTATCACCCAAAAACCTAACCACAAGCAAAACGTCTGTGGTATAATGAAGGGGTTAGCATAAATTGATAAGGAGAATATTCAATGAGCTCAATCATCATAGCACTTATAGTCGTTGGCGTTGTCCTGGTTCTCGCTATCGGCTTCATCGTCGCCACCTATAATGGTTTGGTGACTCTACGTAACCGCGTTGAAGAAGCATGGAGCGACATCACGGTTCAGCTGAAACGTCGAACTGACTTGATTCCAAATCTTGTGAACTCTGTGAAGGGTTACGCTACGCACGAAAAAGAAGTATTTGAAAAGGTGACCGAAGCACGTTCAGCCATCATGGATGCCAAAGGTGTGAAGGATACTGCCGAGGCAGAAAACATGCTCGAAGGCGCCTTGAAAAACCTATTTGCAGTAGCTGAGGCTTACCCAGACTTGAAGGCTAACCAAAACTTTATGCAATTGCAGCAGGAACTGGTCGACACTGAAGACAAGATTCAAGCTTCCCGCCGCTTCTATAACGGTGGCGTTCGTGACTTGAACACCAAGATTCAGACTTTCCCAGCAAACATCGTTGCAGGCATGTTCAACTTCCAGGCCAAGGAATTCTTTGAGGTTGAAGACCGTGCGTCTGTTGAGAACCCAGTAGAGGTCAAGTTCTAATTATCTCGCGTAAAGCACGCAGCCGCTCGCCTACCGTTGGCGGGCGGTTTTTGCTATAATAATTAATATGTATAGTGCGATTTCTCAAAATAAACGCAACACCGTCATCATCATGGCAGTGTTCGTAGCTATCATTGGTATTATCGGTGTCTTCATCGGCATGGCGGTCAAAAATTATTCGCTGGCGTGGATTGTGTTTGGTTGTTCGATGTTGTATGCCTGGCTTCAGTACTATCTGGCTGGAAAATTAGCTATGGCCATGACTGGTGCGCAGGAGATTGAGAAAAAAGATGCGCCTGAACTGTGGCGAGTAGTTGAGAATTTGGCGATTGCTTCTGGTATACCGATGCCGAAAGTCTACATCATTGATGACCCAGCACC
This sequence comes from uncultured Candidatus Saccharibacteria bacterium, assembly GCA_963526655.1. Classification (GTDB taxonomy): domain Bacteria; phylum Patescibacteriota; class Saccharimonadia; order Saccharimonadales; family Saccharimonadaceae; genus Nanosynbacter. The sequence continues at coordinate 1,748 of CAUROB010000005.1, read as the reverse complement.
CAATGCCTTTGCGACCGGTCGCGACCCTAAGCATGCCATCGTCGGTGCAACCACTGGCCTGCTGGAAATCATGGATAAGCGTGAACTGGAGGCGGTGATGGCACACGAGATGAGTCATGTGCGTAACTATGATATTCGCGTTAGTATGATTGCTTTTGGTTTGGTCAGTGCTATTGGGCTATTGGCTGATCTGGCCCTGCGCATGATGTTCTTTGGTGGTGACGATGACCGTGATGTTCACCCAGCGGTGTACATATTGGGTTTGGTAGTAGTGATTTTGGCGCCAATTTTGGCGACCATCACGCAGCTGGCGGTGAGTCGGCAACGCGAGTATCTCGCGGATGCTTCTGGTGCGTTGCTGACTCGAGATTCAGAGGGGTTGGCGAGCGCACTGGGCAAATTGCAAGAATATGGCCGACCCATGGAGCGCCAAAGCACATCGACAGCCAATTTATTTATGAATAATCCGCTGCGCCCCGGCTTTTTCTCAAAATTATTTAGTACCCATCCACCGTTGGAGGATCGTATTGCTCGTCTGCGAAACAATGCGACAAAAATGTAAGGATGCCTGATGATGAATAAGCAACGTACATCTGTCTCCAAAAAGAAAGTAACAACCAGTCGCTCACGAGCAAACCAAAAACTTGCCTCTGGTTATTATTTGCGGTGCAAGAATCATTGCAAAAAGATCTGGCAGCAGCTGAAAACTCGGAGGGCTCATTTTTTGAAGCGTCGATCGCATCGTAGTTTTCGCCTGACGCGACGTAGGGACTATGTCAGGTCACTGCACATCCCGGGCTATTGGTCTCTGACTACCCAAGCGGTCAAAATGATTTGGTCAAACAAGCGATTGTTTTTTGGCTTGGCGCTGGTGTATGCGCTGGTGGTGTTTGTACTGGCGGGATTGATGGATCAAGAGACGTACAAAAAGATTAAAGCCTTGGCCGAAGGTACAGTCGAGCAGGGAGCGGTGAGTGATTTATTTGCAACGTTCTCGATTTTCGGCGGCGTTGTGTACGGCCAGCTCACCAACCAGCCAAACAACGCCCTGCAGCAAATATTGGGCGTGTTGGCACTGATCATGGTGTGGCTGACTACCATTTGGTTATTAAGAGCCGTTAGCTCTGGCAATTCACCGACCATCCGCGATGGTTTGTACCGAGCTGGGGCGCCGCTGGTCGCGTTCATTGTGCTATTGTTCATCGTCCTGTGCCAAATATTGCCAGCTGCTGGCGGCGTCATTCTCTATACGACGCTGCAAACAGCCGACATCTTAAGCCAGACACCACTGTTGATGATCGCTGCAGCAATCACGGGGCTGCTGGGAGTGCTATCGCTGTATTGGCTCACCTCCACGGCTTTTGCCATGATCATTGTTACGCTGCCAGGCACCTACCCAATGCGGGCTGTACGTATGGCTGGCGACATCGTGGTTGGTCGTCGTATCCGCATTTTGTTACGGATGTTGTGGCTGGCTATCATGCTAATGTTGCTTTGGGTGATTATCCTCATCCCGACCATTAAATTTGACGCCTTCATGACGGGCTGGATTGATCAAACCGCTTCATTCCCATTGGTGCCAATCATGGTGCTGTTGGTGGCGTCATTTTCTGTCGTATTTTCAGCTACCTATACCTACTTATTCTACCGAAAGGTCGTCGCCGATGACAGTGCGCCAGCTTGATAGGCAGGTGGCCGAGCAACGAATTGTCAAACTGCGAGATCTGATCAATGATTATCGCTATCAT
>CAUROB010000004.1:0-35799 GCA_963526655.1 uncultured Candidatus Saccharibacteria bacterium | reverse complement strand
GATCTCATATTTGGTCCTCAATTCTTGCACTTTGCCATCAGCACCAACCACTTCTTCATACCAAATCCAGGTCTTCTTATCCAGGTTGAAAAATTCTCGGCGCTGCACATGTTTGGGCTTGTCACCAAAAATCGTTGCACCAATTTGGCTTTCCATCTGGATCAATTGCCGCTCGGTCAGCGGCTTTACTGGTCGATCTTTGCGTCGAACTCGCATCAATGGCTTAATTGATTCATCTGCAAAAACGAGGCTTGCAGCTTTTTTAAGAATCTTACTCATATACCAGACCTCCTTATGCCGCTAATTCAAAACCGGGCTTAGTTATAGCATCACTCTGTCGCATTTCAGCCAGGCGCTTACCGATATCGCTTGAATATTGCACTGCTTCGACGGGGTCTTTGGGATGTTTAGGAAACTCAATCAATAATACACGTGGAGCTTCCATCGACTCGGCTAAGCTTGATGCCTCACTTTCACCGGTGCTGCCACGTATGGCAGCACTTGATAGTGAACGAGCATCAGCAGTTTGATGCGCAGCAAGCTCGTCAGCACGACCGACAGGAGTAGTCTCAAAATTCAGCGTGTTTGCCTTTTCCAAGGCAGCTTCCAACGCCGCATTAACTTCTTTGTCGTACGTACCCGTGTTGTTCTCTCGCATATTTCTCCACTTTTACAAGCCAAAAAGTTTTACCGTGTTATCGGTCGCTACTTTTTCGAGGTCGTGAAGCGCTAGCTTGCGCTCCGCCACCCAATACTGTGCCACCAACTCCACATATTCTGGCTTATTCATCTTACCACGAAATGGCTTTGGTGTCAAGAATGGCGCATCAGTTTCTAGCAATAACCGCTCCAGCGGGACAGAAGCGAACAATTCTCGCTGCGTTTGGTCTTTGGTGAAGGTGCTAATGCCGTTCAAACCAACATAGAGTCCGCGAGCAAATCCCTTCTCTACATTGGCGCGTGTATCAGTAAAACTATGTAGTACGCCGCGCAGACCATGAAAATTATCAAAAATTGGCCAAAAATCATCCCACACCGACGGCTGGTCGGGCGCGCCATCGCGAATATGAAAGCTCACCGGCAAATCATAATCCACCGCCAGCTGCAGCTGCGCCTCCAGCGCCTGAATTTGCACCTCGCGCGGACTGTGATTGTAATAATAATCAAGGCCAATCTCGCCAATCGCTACAATCGGCGAATTATCCATCTTTTCTTTTAACAGCCGCTCTATCTCGCCCCAGCCGTCCTTGCTGTCATGCGGATGAACGCCAACTGCCGCCCACACATGGTCGTGGTTCGCAGCAAACTCTACTGCCTGACGACTACTGCGCTCATCAGTGCCAACGCAAATCATACCGATGCCCGCTGCAATTGACTGCTGGTATAGCTCCTCACGATTATCCGTGAAAAACTCAGTGTCGTGCACATGACAATGCGAATCGATCAAACGCAAATCCGTCGCTTGAGTCGCTTCTGCTTGGTTCATCACTTGCTGCCTTGTACGTCTGTTTTTGGTGCGCGTGGATCAGGCGTGTGCAGGTATTTACGTGGGAACAGTGGTGTCAGCTGCGACGGCACAACGCCACTAGCAAACATGTCGTGAATCTTCTCAGCAGTTTGTGGCATGAATGGGCGCAGCATGTCAGACACTTGCAGTAATGTACCGCAAGCATACGCCAAAATCTCGCCCAAGTGTGCTTCCGCCTCTGGGTCCTTGGCACGCTTTTTGGCAACTTGCCACGGCTGGACGCGCTCTATGTACTGGTTCAATGAACGGATGATTTGCCAAATCTCATCCATGGCTTGGTTGAAGGCAAAGCTTTCCATGGAGTGGCGATACGGTCCCATGTCGTGTTCAGCTTGTGGCGCATCGCCAATGACACCTGCCTGATATGACTGCACCATCTTAGCCACGCGCTGCACCAAATTACCGAGGTCATTGCCCAGCTCGCCGTTGTACGCGGCTTCAAATTTCTCCCACGTAAAATCGCCGTCGTCCTGAGTTGGCACGTGACGCAGGAAATAATAGCGAAAGGCCTCGACACCGTAGTGCGGGATGATGTCAGCTGGACCGACACCATTACCGAGACTCTTACTCATCTTGGCGCCACCAACATTGATAAAGCCGTGCACTAACAGTACTTTTGGTAGTGGTAAATCTAGCGCCATCAACATCGCCGGCCAAATCCCAGCGTGGAAACGAAGGATATCCTTACCAATCACCTGCACATTTGCTGGCCAAAACGCCTGCCATTCCTCTGGACGATCAGGATAGCCGATGACTGTGATGTAATTACTCAGCGCATCCAACCAGACATACATCACCTGCGTATCATCGCCTGGCACCGGCACGCCCCAACTGAGGTTTTTGCGCGGACGCGAAATTGACACATCTTTCAAGCCATCTTTCATCAATTCCAAAAACTCTTTTTTGCGGAATTCAGGCACAATTTTCATCTTGTTTGACTCAATGGCCTGGCGGATGTTCTCCGAAAAGGCACTGGTTTTGAAATAATAATTTTCTTCACTCAGTCGTTGGTATGGCGACTGGTGGTCGGGACAAATGCCATTATTTTCAGCTGCTTCTTTGTCAGTAACGAATGCCTCACAACCTTGGCAGTACCAGCCCTCATACGTACTTTTGTAAATATAACCAGCCTCAGCAAGTTTTCGCCAAATGTATTGCACCGCGCCAACGTGATGCGGGTCAGTCGTGCGAATAAAATCCGTCGCCGAAATATTCAACTCAGCAATCATGTTCTGGAAATTGCCATGCATTTGATCGACATAGGCTTGCGGTGTCTGATTTTGGCTGGCAGCCTTGGCGGCAATTTTATTGCCATGCTCATCCACGCCCGTCTGGAAACGCACCTCGCGGCCATTCTGCCGCTGATACCGCGTCCATACATCTGCTAGCATATAGTCCATGGCGTGCCCGATGTGCGGCAAACCGTTGACATAAGGAATAGCGGTAGTGATGTAGGCATGTTGTTTAGTCATAGATAAATTATAGCAAATTAAACAGAGTATCTCCACTGGATGGCTATATTGAATAATATGCTACAATGGTAACTACAATAATGCTTAGGGGGAGTAATGAATAAACTTATTAAAAACTTAATGATAGCGGCAGCTATTAGCGTTGCTATAGTTGGCGTCTGCGCACCAGCAACAGCAAGCGCCAGCGGAGGAAGCTGGCAAAAGAATTCAGTTGGATGGTGGTATAAAAACTCTGATGGCAGCTACCCTAAAAATCAATGGCAGCGCATAGACGGCAAGTGGTACTACTTTGACGGACGCGGATACATCACACATAGCAAGTGGGAGCAGATAAATGGCTACTGGTACTACTTTAATACCAGCGGACACATGACCGAAAACACCTGGAAAATGATTGGCGACAAATGGTACTACTTCGACACTAAAGGTCACATGCTGCACGACCAGTGGGTCGGCGACTACTACGTCGGTAAAAATGGCGATATGTTAAAGAATACCGTCACACCAGACAACTATGTAGTTGGAAGCGACGGAAAATGGGACAAGAGGTTTTCAAGAGAATTAGCAGAGATAGCTAAATATCAAAACCTAGATAATTCCAGATTCTCTAAGTTTGGAGCTGCACACTACATTTCAACCTACTACAAACTAGACTACACTGCAGCACTCCAATTACTAGAGATAATATATCCAAATTACAATCCCATCAATAACGCAAAAAGAGCAATAAAATTTTTCATGCCATCAGCCGATATCAACAAAGACCCTCACGTATGGGTTTCCAGAAGTAAACTAATGGAAAGATTTACCGATACAGGACCTAAGGGTGATTTTAGATTCTCAAAGGAAGAGGTTGAAAAAGCGCTTGATGAGCTAAACCATGAAATCGACGTTGCTGGGATGTTCCAAATGCAGGCTATAAAGGCCCTAAAAGCTCTAGATTCCTACAATCATACATCAAAAGTAAATTATGAAAATCTCCTCACCTTGCAAGGATTCACTAAAGAAGAGACTAAAAATGCATTTAGTGCAGTAAAGATTGACTTTGCACATAACGCTCAACTAACAGCCAGTAGTTATCTATCAGGACAGAAACCCACCATCTCAAGAAATTCCATCCTAAGACTCCTGCAAGAGATCCATAAATTCACCAAGGAAGAGGCAGAAGAAGGTTTACAGCGTCTGAATTATGACTTCAAGATCAACCTACGTAATCTTATTGAGCAAAATTACACCACAAGCAGTGATTATAACGGTATGCTTTCAAAAAAATCCATAATAATCAGCATAGCCCGCACTCAAGAGATGAAGGAGTCAGAATCATACATCATCCGAGAAGTATTAGAAGAATATAATATTAATTACACCGAGCGGGCAAAGCTGCGTGCTATAGATATTCTAAAAAATATAAAATACAGCAGAAATGATTTAATAAAATCTCTTGTCGACGGATGGGGGTTCACTAAAGAAGAAGCTACTAACGCCGTTAAGGATTTAAAGCACGAAAATCTGATTGATTAATTAGCCTTTAATCACAAAAGCGACTCAGTTTAAAACCCCTGAGTCGCTTTTCATACACGCAACTACAGCAAATCTACCACCAACATCACCTGATGAGTGCGAAAAATAATTTGGATTGTCCGCCGTGTCAATTGGTGAAATGAAAATGTTATCATCAGGAACGCCCGCCTGGATGGCCAACGAACGATTGAAGCCTTGTATGTCCAGATAGATTCCGTCAGCCGTTTGGCGGCAGAAATTACGCCAATCCGTATCATTTACATGATCAAAATAATCCATACGATAATTTTTCTGAGTGATGCTTGGCGACATCCAAATTTGTAAATCTTTTGCCTGGCTGCCGCGCTCGACAAAATACCGCACCGCCTGAGACATCAACTGTGCAACCGTCGAATGTCGGCCCAAATGCGCCAGCATAAGCACCCGGCGTTTTGAATCGTATATAACCGTAGCGATACAGTCCGCCACTGGCAAAAATAAGCCGACGCCAGCCATTTTGGTATATAGCGCGTCAGCAAAAATCCCCTCGTTGTTATATTTAACGGTGTCAGCTTCAGTAACTTCGATGATAGTATCAAACGTCTGTGCTTGGTCATATGCAATCACATGATAGACAACGTTGTCATAGGTAACATCAATCTGATCACAAAACCGCCGCCGATTCTCTAGCACCTCAGCTACGTGGCGACCGCGAATACGGTTGAGCATGGTGCCGTTGTCTTTCGACGAAACCGCAACCAACAGATCAGACGGAAAACACGTCGGCTGATCTGCTGCAATCATCGCGCCCGCCATTCTTTGAGCAACCGCTGCCAATCTGCAATCGCCAAATCTTCGGCACGAGCATCAGGAGAAATGTCAGCCTTTTTTAGCAGCTGTTCGGCGCTAGCTTTACTGATACCCAGTCCACCACTCAAGCTAGAGCGCAGTTTTTTACGTTTGGCGGAAAAACCAGCTTTGACAACACGGAAAAAATCTTTGTGGTCTTCGGGGGCGACTAGCGGTTCGGTGCGAGTCCTCAATACCACCACCTGCGAATCAACTTTTGGCGGTGGCGTGAAAAATTGCCGTGGCACCTCAATATCGAGTTCTGACTCAGCAAATAGCTGCGCGCTAACCGCCAAAATACTCATTTCGCCAGGCTCCGCCGCGATGCGCCGGGCGACTTCTTTTTGTACCAGCAACGCCGCCAAACTTGGCTTATTTTCCGCCGTCATTAGTTTTTCGACAATTTTACTGGTGATATAGTACGGCACATTGGCGACTACTTTATAGCCAGCTGGTAACTGATTCAAATCAAATTGCAAGATGTCTTCGTTGATAACTTCCAGGTTTTTACCAGGAAACTGCCCCGGCAATTTGCGCGCCAGATCCGCGTCAAATTCTACCGTCACCACGCGCCCAGCTCGTGCTAATAACCGACTGGTCAAGGTACCAAGTCCTGGTCCGATCTCCAACACTACATCATCTTCATCAAGTTCCGCCGCCTCAGCAATTTCCGCCAAAATCTCTGGATCACGCAGCCAATGCTGACCTAACTCTTTTTTCGGCCCACGAGCTGACGCCATCTAACGTCCGTCTCCGTTCGTCCAGTCAGTCGCCAGGTCAAACCCATGCGGATGCCGAGCCGCAAAACCACCAGTATCATACACCTTACCAGGTCCCATACTGGTTTCTACCACCGAGCAGCGCGGATAATTACCATAATTTGCCGCTACTAAAATATAGCCATCTTTATCCACCTTGGCGCCATCCGCCCGCACGGTATAACCACCGCCGCCGCAAGCATTGATGGCAACATTCATCGGCAGATCATAGTAGGTTTCGCGGTGCGATATGCCGCGTGAGTCGGTAAACTGCTGGGCGCTTTTGGCTTTGGTCAAGGCATTCGGCAGCCTAGCACCAACAATCTCTATCTGTGCCACAGGCTGGTTGGTGATTTGTTCAGCAACTTTATTTTTCGCAACTTCCGTGCCGTCACCCTTCACCTTCACGCTATGCGTCACCTGCTTAGAACCGACAGCACCCGCCTGCTGCACCTGCTTGAAACCAACGGCGTGGGCGTAGCTTTTTGCTGATTGTACCTCAAACTGAACTGGCTCTTCCGTGATGACGGTATATTCGTGAACTGATTCTCTTTCAATATTTTGAGCAAGTTTTCTTTGGACTGACGATACCGCCAAGAAAACAGTTAGCGCCGCTGCAGCCATCAGTCCTGTTACCATCACTGCTACTTTTGGAGTTCTCAGTAAAAACCAATACCGCTTCATGTACTTCCTAGAGATTACCTGACGTTACCGATAGATATCCTGTAGACCCATCCTTACCTTACAGCTTGGCCATGGCTGCCAGCCACGGGCTTTGTATGTCTGCCATGCTTTTTCGTCCTGCACCGAGGGTGGAGCCTCAGAAGCTACCGAATAGCCACCAAAGCCTCCCCAAGTTCGCTTGTCAAACTGATAGGCGCCATAATAGCCGTTTCCGGTGTTTGATGTATAACTTCCTTCACAACTTCTCAACCGTGCCAAGGCCTCAGAAAAACTACCAGAGAAGGTGTTGGCACTCTTGGCACCCACCAGCTCAACTCGCTTCTTGGGCTCAACAGTTGTAACACTGGCAATGATGCGGCGTGAGACTTCCTGCCCATTTCTCATCTCAATCTCATAGGTAACGTTCTTTTTACCTGGTGCGCCGGCTTCTTTGACCTGCTTGAAACCAGTTTCTCGGTTAGCATCTTTGACCTGTTCAACAGGGGCGGCAATTTCTTCTTCGACAGTAACCGTCTGTTTGCCATTACGCCAGACACTGAAGTGCATACCAGCAGTGATAGGTGTTGATTCAGGAACAGACATGCCGTCATCTTTACCGAGCGTTATGTTTTTCTCACGCAACAATTCTCCGACCGTATGAGCCATCGTCCTGACCTCAGTGGTTTTGCCATAAAGCGTCAGTTGTAATGGTGTAGCTCGGTGAATTTTCAAAATAACATCAGCACCATCCAGTAAAAAGTCGCTTGGAGGTTCGATGGTTGTCTTGTCCTCAGGGTAAACAGTCACGCCCGCAGCCTGTGCTATCAACGGTGTCGTCTGCTGGGCGGTCACCACACGAACTCGGTGCGTACCATCCGCCACTGTTACTGGTCGCGCACGATAGATGTTGACATTATATTTCGTAGACACCAGCTGGGTATCAAGGCTCGGCTCGACAACGTCATGCTTTTCATCAACTGAGATATCAGCCGCCTTCAAGGCCTCTTTGACCGTCCCGACAGTGGTGACGATGGATCGTTCCTGACCCCGATCATGAATAGTTACTACCTTTTCGCCATTTGGAGCAGCTGTTGTTGACTCCTTGACTTGTTCTCGAGCCAGAGCATTGTCAACTAACTTCACGCTCGCAACCCCAAAGATAGCAATCGCTACGACTATCATCATTCGCGCTGTACTGTGGTGAATTTTCAGTCCAAATCTCATACTCATAGCGAAAAACGCTCTATTCATTATAGCAGAACTCGCTCATATTGGCAACCGACTAGCACTTTTCTAATCGAGCAAACTCAACATTTAGCTTTTTGGTTTTGCCATTTTCAAAGGCCACTACTACCGCCAAACCGTCTACTTCCATGATCTCACCAACACCAAATTGTGGACTGCGCACCCTATCGCCGACATCCAGACCGATTTCATCACTGTAAAATTCAGCCTCTGGCACAAAGCTTGGCGAAGCAGGTTTGTCCAATCCACCACTCAGAATTCCCATCTCATCCAAAAAGCGTGACGGCAGGTTGTAGGCTATTTGTCCAAATTGCGTCCTGGAACTGGCACAAGTGATAAATAATTCCTGGCGAGCACGCGTGATACCGACATAGCAAAGCCGCCGCTCCTCTTCGACGTCCTCAGCTTTGCCGCCATCAAACACGCGGGAGTGTGGTAATATCCCTTCCTCCAAACCAGTTAGAAACACTACTGGAAATTCCAAACCTTTTGCGGCGTGCAGCGTCATCAGGGTGATTTGCTCTTGTGCTTGATCATCACTGGCGGACATCAATGCCATTTCCTCCAGGAAGGTCGGTACGTCAACATAGGCTTTAGCCTCAGCCGCCAGGACACCCAGGTTTTCCATTTTTTCTTCTGATTGCACGCTGCCGTCATTGATAAACATGCCATACCCTGTTTGATCAATAATTTTTTCAATCACGTCAGCTGGCGCCTCGTCAATCGACTTTTGTAAACTACTGAGTAGCGTCCCGAGCTCATGCAGCGAATGCTTGGCACGTGGCGTCAGTCCCTGCGCCTCGTTCACCGCCAATAACCCGTCGATAATAGGCGTCCCTTGCTCATCATTCCACGCCAAAAATTTAGCCACACTCACCGCGCCAATACCTCGTTTTGGCACATTAACGATGCGTGAAAAGCTCATCCTGTCGCTCGGCTGATAGAGCAGCCGCAAATATGCCAAGACATCTTTGACAACCGCTCGGTCCAAAAATCGCAATCCGCCCACAATTTTGTACGGCAAATAGTTTTGGCGCAGCGCCCGTTCAATTGCGTAACTTTGGGCATTGGTCCGATACAACACAGCGATGTCATCCGGTGAGCGCCCAACACTCAGCTGGCGCCGTATCTCATTGGCGATCACCTGAGCTTCCTCGGCCTCAGAATAGAGCTGCCATAGCTGCGGTTCAGCACCGTCACCGCTATTTGTCCAAAGATTTTTATCAGTCCGATTGACGTTGTGCTGGATGAGGTTGTTCGCCAAATTCAAAATTGAGCCAGTCGAGCGGTAATTTTGCTCCAACTTGATGACCACCGCTCCAGGAAAATCTCGTTCAAAATTGAGGATATTGGTATAGTCAGCGCCACGAAAACTATAGATTGACTGAGCATCATCGCCAACTACTGAAAGATTGCGCTCTGGCCCAACCAGTAATTTAATCAGTGTATATTGTACCGTGTTCGTGTCTTGATATTCGTCAATCAGAATATGCTGAAATTGCTGCTGCCATTTTTGACGAATGTCGGGATGCGTCTTAAACAGTTCGACAACTTTCAACAACAAATCATCAAAATCAAGCGCCGCCGCCTGACGAAGCGCCTTCTCGTATGCTTGAAACAGTGCGCCAATTCGCTGCTGGACGGGACTTGACGCTGACGCCACATAGGCCTCCGGATCTATCATGTCATTTTTTGCATGGGAGATGGCAGACAACACCGAACGCGGCTTAATGTCACGGTCGGTCAGACCTTGCGCCTTCATGATTTGCTTGATCAAGCTCAATTGGTCATCTGTGTCATAGATCACAAATCGTTTATCCAGCCCTAGAGCCATCCCATCCATGCGTAATATGCGCACACAGATGCTGTGAAATGTCCCCATCCACGGCATAAACCGACGGTCGTCTGGATTTTCGTGCAGCAACACCGCTAGTCGCTGCCTCATCTCTTTAGCAGCCTTGTTAGTAAACGTCACTGCCAAAATATGGCTTGGCCAAACATTTTTCTGCGACACCAAGTAGGCTATTCGATGTGTCAACGTCTTCGTTTTGCCACTACCAGCACCAGCCAAAATCAATAATGGCCCAGATTCATGCTTAACCGCCCGGAGTTGCTCTGGATTCAATTCTGTCAATATGTCCATGCTACTATTGTACCAGCAAGAAGTAATATGCGGCAGCTCCGCCGCCAGCACCCAACAGTAGCAAAATCAAAATGATGATAAAGCTCATCACTCCAGATGGCTTCTTCTCTTCGACAGGTTGCGGTTGAGCTGCAGCCGCTTCAAACATTGGAGCAGGCTCTGGTGTCGATGTCTCTACTGGCTCGTTTGAACTCATCACTGAGGCTGCTGCTTGCTGCTCAAACGATGGCGCCGACTGAGGAGTACTCTCGCCTTCTACTTCCGCCGCAGGCTGTTCATGCTCCACAGCACTCTCTTCAGGAGCGTCCGCCTCAATAGCATTTGATTCATTAGTCAGTGAATCCAGCTCAGCAACCGTAGCGGCCACTTCTGGTGTTTGCTCTTCTTCAGGAGCTTCACTGTTACCATCAGCTAATTCACCCTCAATCCCCATTTCCAAAGCCATGAGTTCTCGGTCGAGGTCAGAATTCATGCCAACTGACTCTTCAGCTGCTACCTCTGAGCTTGGCTCAAGGCTCAGCCGTGGCTTACTACCAAGGTCATTTTTCTCTGGCGCTGGACGCGCATCATCCGTCGCTTCAGTACCCATCAAGTCTGGGCTAGCCATGGAGACTTCGCCATTCTCATTAGAAGTATTACCGGCGCCATATGAGCCCAATGGACGCTTTTCTATGGTTGCGCTCGCATTGCTCAAAAACGGTGAAGCCAACGATGACGAGGCTGGCTGTTCTGCCGCTGTTTCGCCAAAGCTTGATGTATCTGCCGACTGGTCGGTTGATGACAATGACTGAGAAATAGCATTTGCCAACTCTGTGGTATCTAAGGCCGGCGCTGCCATCTCAGCTGGCGTGTTACTTGACGCTGACTCGTGACCGTCAGACGCATCCATGCGTGGTGCCCGTACTGGATTTACCATTGGATCAGCCACTACCGTATTGGTACGCGTTACCGCTGACGCTGGACGCGCAGTCATGGTAGCCGCACCCATTGACGATGGCGCTACCACGTCCATGACGCGACCAGTGTGTCGCGGGGTAATTGGCGGAGCAAATACTGGCTTCTCCGCCTTGTCTTCAGCCTCGAGCGCTGGGGTTTTATCAGTAGCCTGATCTGTCACAGCTGCCTCTGATGGCTCCGACTGAGCTGGCTCTTCTACGACAGACTCTGACTGAGCGCCGGTAGCTTCAGAACTGTGAGTAGCTTCTGATTCAGGCGTAATCTCAGGCTTCGCTTCAGGCACAACCTCAGGCCTTGCCTCAGGCGCAATGAAAACGTGGCCAGATGTTGACGCTGGCGCCGTCGGTTCTTCAGCTGGCGCTGGCTCTTTGGGTTCATTGCTCTCAGATATAGGCTTAATCTCAGTTTTCTCAACCTCAGCCGCAGGAGCAGTATCGACCGTCTGACTGTCAGTTACCGAAATTGTTTCAGGTTTTTTATCATCAGCCACGGAAGCTATTTCGGTCTTTTTGTCATCAGCCGCTGGACTATCTGAAGCACGGTCGCTGTCCTGCTGGCGCTGATTCATCAGTGAATTCACTGCCCTGTCCAGTTCCTCAAAGTCAATATCTGTCATTTCCCCTCCCGATTGCTGTTATGTGCTTTTTCTATAATATCGATAAATTGATAGGCGTCCAAACTAGCACCACCGATCAACAAACCATCGATTCCATCAATACGCAAATAATCACTTGCCTTTTCAACCGTTATGCTACCGCCGTACAAGATTCTCACCTCAGTTGCAGCTTTTTTGCCAAATAGCTGCTGAATTTGACGACGAATCGTTTTAATGGCTCGTCGCACATCAGCTGGGTTGGCACTTTCTCCGGTACCAATTGCCCAAACTGGCTCATAGGCGATCACGATGCGGTCAAACTCATCAGCCGTCACATTGGCCAAACCGCTCAGCAGCTGATCGTGCAGCGCATCAGCTGTCTCACCAAGGGTTTTTTCTTGTAGCGTTTCGCCAATACACAGGATTGGTTGCAAATGATTACGCAGCGCGGCTTGAACTTTCAACCTGATGTCGCGGTCACGCTCCTGGAAAACATAGCGCCGCTCCGAATGCCCAACAATGACGTAGTCGACCAGCCCGCGCAGATGAGCCGCTGGCACTTCGCCAGTGTAATTACCGTAGTCACGCCAATAGCAGTTCTGGGCTGCCAGCTTGATGAGTCGGCGATTCACTTGCAGGCTCAGGCTCTGAAGCGTCAAAATCGTTGGCGCGACTACCGTTTCTACATCACGATGCGACGAAATCATCTTCATCAGCTTGTGCAGATAAAGACTTGCTTCTTGCATAGCTAGGTGCATTTTCCAGTTGCCAACGATTAACTTTTTGCCCATATATTCCCCTTATGCTTTTTAGTGTACCACTCCAAGCCCATATGCGTCTAGTAAACTCTCGATTCCTGGCAGTTTTTTTCCAGCCATTAGCGCCAAACTAGCCCCACCACCTGTGGAAACATGACTAAACGCTGCGCCGTCATGACCATCCCATTTCAGTACAAAATCAGCCGTATCACCGCCACCGACTACTGAAATCGCCTGCTTGTTTTGGGCAATCGCTAAGCTGAGACGAGCAGAGCCAATGGCAAAAGTCGATTTCTCAGCCAAACCAACTGGACCATTCCAGATGATTGTTCCCGCGTGTGCTAGCACCGCAGTATAGCGTTCGATGGTTTGCATACCTATGTCGAGCGCCATGTCAGTGGCGCCAACATGGGCCACGCTGACTTCACGCCGCTCTTGGCTATCAGGATGTTCAGCCACCGCAACATCAGTTGGTAGCAACAGAAATTCATCCACATGTTCACGACCAACTTTTTGCTCCACCGCTTGATAAATCTGGCGAATAACATCGTGCTGACCTGGCTCAACGCGGCTCTTGCCTAGGTTCAATCCTTTGTACTCCAAAAAGGTGTTTGCCATAGCGCCGCCGATCAAGATCTGATCAGCCTTGTCGATAAACTCATGAATCATGCCGATTTTGTCAGACACTTTGGCACCACCGACGATGGCAACTAGTGGTCGTTTAGGCTTAAGCATAGCGTGAGTGATGACATTATATTCAGCACAAACTAAATCACCCGCTAGCCCAGGCATATACATGGTAATTTCATGCGTACTGGCGTGTTTTCGGTGAACCACTGCAAAGCCGTCTTGCACAAAATAATCAGCTTGACTGGCCCGAGCAATTGAGCGCGCAAACTGCGTGTCGTCGGCTTCTTCTTCAGGATAAAACCGCAAATTTTCTAACAAAATGATTGCACCAGAAGATCGCCGCACTGTTTGACGAACTTTATCGCCGACACAATCATCAACAAATTTCACTGGATACTGCAACAGTTCTGACAAGCGCACCGCAACCGGTGCTAGACTGTATTTTTCGTCTCGGCCTTGCGGACGGCCCAAGTGGCTGATCAGCACAATCTTACAATGCTGCGACAACAGATATTTCAAGGTAGGCAAACTGGCACGAATTCGTAGATCATCAGAAATCTCACCATTTTCGAGCAACGGCACATTATAGTCAACCCGCACCAACACTGTTTTATGGCGCAAGTCAACGTCATGAATCGTCTGTTTGAAAAATCGTTTGCCCACCCTTTGATATCCTATATACTAATCATTTACTCCAGTGTCAAAACGCGTATCGTATCAGTTTTGCCGGCGCCTGGGCGGTGGCCATTGACCAACACCAACGTTGCCACACCATCACCAAAGTAGCCTTCATTTTTCAGATCACGTGCTAGGTCAAGACCATGACAGTTCTCTGGTGGACGCATGTACACACGAGTTGCGTAATTCAGCGCCAACTTCTGAGCTGTTTTGAGGTTGTCTGTCAGGCTGATGATTGGCATGTTTGGACGGAAAGCACCGATATTAACAGCCGTAGCACCCGTGTCTGTCTCTGCCACGATAGCATCTGCGTTGAGGTCACGCGCCAAACGAGCAGCTGTGTAGCTGATGACAGCGTCATTTTTCTGGCGAGATTCACTCTTTGTCACCGACATGACATCACTGTGTTCCTGGGTGTAGAGAATGGTTTTTCGCATGGAATCAACCGCTTCAATTGGGTATTTACCATTGGCAGTCTCATCAGACAACATCACAACATCAGCACCCTGGATGACCGCGTTTGCCACGTCGCTCACTTCAGCACGGCTTGGCTCAGGATTATCAACCATACTACCCATCATCTGAGTTGCTACGATCACCATCTTGCCGTGCTTGCGACACAATGTGATAATCCGTCGCTGTACGACTGGCACAATCTCAGCACCAGCTTCCACCGCCAAGTCTCCTCGCGCCACCATGACACCATCACTCAACTGCACGATTTTTTCCAGGTTTTCTGGAGAGATGGCAGATTTTGTCTCAATCTTGGCGATGATCTGCGCTTCAGAACCAAACGTCAACAAACGCTGCCGCAAGTCAACGATATCAGATGCCGACTGCACGAAGCTCAAAGAAACATAATCAAAGTCTCGGCTAGCCCCCCATTCAATGTCTTCTAGGTCTTTCTGGGTCAAAATGTCACCGCCAAAATCAGTGTCAGGCAAATTCAACCCTTTTCGGCTCATCAAAAAGCCATCGTTTTGAATCTCAACCTTGATGGCAGTTTCGCTGACGATTTCGCGCACAATTGAACGAATTTTACCGTCAAACATGTACAGCGGCTCGCCAACTTTCATCTTGCTGGCTAAGTTGTACTGCACTGGAAGATTGAAACTTCCGTCATGTTCAGCAATTTCCGAATCCAGCACCAACATATCGCCGGTTTTCACTTCCAACATGTTGTCTTTCAAAATGCCCAGACGAATCTTTGGACCCTGCAAATCTTGCAAAATTGCGACTGGCTTGTCTTGTTCGCGACTGGCAGTACGAATCCACTCGATTTGTTGTATGCGCTCTTCGTAGCTACCGTGACTAAAGTTTAGGCGAAAGCCATTGGCGCCAGCGGCCATCAGCTCTGATACTTTTTCCTGGCTCATGGTTGCAGGACCAATTGTTGCCAAAATTTTGGTACGTTTAAAAATAGGTTTACTCATTTTTAAAATTATATCACGAAATAACAGTGATGGAAAATGGTTGTGTTATGCAAGAAAATTTCTCTCATATTCATGATAAGCAGTTCTACTGAGCCTACGCTGGGTAACGGTATGCTTATAAATAACAGGCGGCGATCAGATTTTTTAAAATCAGCATAAGCTAATGCCGACAAACTTAAGTACTCAATGGTTTTTACCATCTATCGTCCTCCTCTACTGGCATATTTTTTGACGTATCAATACAACTTTTTATCTCATTAATCGATGACAGCTTATCCCTATTACAATATGTTTTTGAAATAAGCTTGCCATTCTTCGATAAGTATATGTTTACAGATATATCTTTAGGGCTCACTCCCACGTTTTTCGTATGCTCCATCATCTCGTGTATACCACTAGCAAAGCGACTCTCGTCTTTAATGTCACCGTCATATTTAAAATATAATCCATAAGCTAAATTGCCACGCTGCCCGACTTTATTTTCAGCCAAAAACACCTCCTCAAAAGTTGGCTTTTCCAGAGTGAAGGTACGCTCTACGTCTGGATCTATTACACCTAGTCTAACTTTGACATCAACGGGCATGTCTTTAAATATTTCTCTGACTTTGGGCTGAATTTTGGCAGTTTGTTCTTTTTGCCAAGTTCTTACTACATAGTCGTCGCTGTACTTCGTCTGGTTATCCACCCGAGAAATATGTATCTTTATACTTTTATCTGATTTAGGGTAGGCGTCAGCAGACCATACGCAAGAGATACCAAAAGCACCGCCATCGCAACTAGGCTTTTCTACATCAAAATCTTGATTGTATTTGTTTTTTAGATAGCTAGTTATATTAGCCTGCTCAGTCGTATCGCTAACCGAACGTTTATTAATTTCTCTATCTACTATAATTCCACCTACGATATACACTACCGTCATTATCACAACTATCGACGACAGGGTAATTAAAATAACTCGCCGGGCCTTTTTATTATTTATGCGTGATTTGTTAGTCCTTTTGCTTTTACCCTTCGCCATACAATGCAGCCCCCTTATTGCCTAGTTATTTATGATTTTCTCTTAAGCATGAGCATAGTACAGCACTAGTGTATTTCATGACGTATTATTCTCCCATCTTAACAATGCACGACTCTATATCGTCTTTACTGCCCAATTTATTTTTATTAAAAAATATTTCGCATCTTATTTTAGAGTTATTGTTCCTGTTTACGTCTACATCTACACTATACACACCCTCTTCTCTTAGTTTCTCTACAATCTTAAATATGTAAGAAGCCTTTTTGCTGTCGTTTGGAGCGTCTATTATTAATCTATACAGGAAGCCTTTGTCCTTGGTTTTATTGTCTTCATATTTAGATTGTTTATTCACAGAATCTACCAAATCTTCAGATAAGACAATTTCTGCCCGTGCGCTATCTGCTTTATAGCCATTACTACTAGCGTTAACTTCTTTGATGATAGATTCTAACTCCCTGCTGGCTTGGACTGACCAGATGGCAGCGATGTATTGGTCGCTACAGTCAGAGGGATTTAAATAGCTGCAATCGATATCAAATTTTAGTTTTGGGTTTGACGCTAGGTATGCTTGCGACATCCATATACCGTTGACCCCAAAACCTCCGTGTTTATACTCGGGTCTTTCGACCACAAATTCTTGCCTATACTTATTTTGCAGATATTCCTTCATGTCAGCCTGAGCGTTAGTGACATCAAGCTGGAATTTAATATAAAAGCCGCCGACAATCATTGCTACCAAGATTAGCGGCGTGGCGAATAGTAGTAATACTTTGCGTGGTTTGACTACATTAGTCTTGCTCAATTTGGATTGTTTCTTAGACATAGGTAAGCTTCCCCGTCTGTTTATGCTCAGTTTCATTGTAACCTAACCACAAGCAACATACAACGAAAAATAGACAGCCAAAGCTGCCTATATTTTGATAATTTCTCTGTGGTGACCTTACCGGGAATCGAACCCGGATTGCCAGGATGAAAACCTGGTGTCCTAACCGTTAGACGATAAGGCCAACGTCACGAATTATAGCAAATTGTCAGTCAGTTGTCTACAGGTGGCCAAAGCAATTTTCCGCTTCATTTCTCATTTGGCGTCGTTTCTTATATAATAATATCCATGGCAAAGCAAAAGAAGAAACGCAACAAAAAGTACACTGGTGCGGACGCTGCCACCAAGCGGCCATCAATCACTCGCGTTAGTGCAGTCAACCGTTCACGGTTTGGCCAGTGGCGTCATGATCACCAACGACAGCTCAGCATTGCACGCACTGTCGCCATCATCATCGTTACGCTTATCATCATCGTTTCGGGCGTCATGAGCTTATTCTGACACCACCTACTTTACCGGCAGACGAAACCCAAAGGTACTGCCTTTACTCTCTTTTGATTCAAATACCATCTGACCGCCGTGCGCCAGGACAACCTTGCGCGCCAAAAACAGCCCGATCCCCGTACCGTCTGGGCGTTTTTTGCGAGCGTTTGAGCCACGGAAAAACTTACTGAACAAATTTGCTTTCTCCGCGTCAGGAACGCCGATACCAGTGTCTTTGACGGTAAACACCACATCGTCATCATCTCTGGTCAGTTTTACTTTGATGGTCGTGTCGGGCTTTGAGTAATACAGTGCATTTTCAATCATATTCATCATCACCTGTCGCAATTTTTCACCATCCACCATGGGCTGCGGGATGTCTTTGTCGATGTCCACTGCTATTTTGACATGTCGCTGTTTGGACATGGTTTTTAGGAATGCAACCTCGTCCTTGACCAGTTGCGCCAAGTCAGTCGCTTGACGGTTGATGACGAATTTGCCCGTTTGCAGCCTGGACACACTCAAAAAGTCACCGATCAATTGCACCATTCTTTCACTTGAGCCAAAGGCTTCGGTCAATACAGTGCGCTGCGTCGCGTTGATCGGCCCCAAGTCGCCTTCCAACATCATGTCCAAATAACCCTTGATGCTAGTGAGTGGGGTTCGCAGCTGGTGTGATGCCATGGAGATGAATTCGTCTTTGGCAGCGTCCAGTCGCTGCAGTTGGCGGTTGCTAATCCTGAGTTCCCTCGTTGCATCGATGATTTTCTGTTGCAACGTTTCGTTAAGCTGCCGTACTTCAGCCATAGCGAGTGAGTTTTTGACTGCCACCACCAATTCACCACTCATGGTTTCCAGGAGGGAAATATCTCGCCGCGTGTAGCGCTTGGCTCGCCTACCAAACAACACACAGCCAACACATTCGTGGTCCATGGCTAGCGGCAGGATGACTTCAATGTGGTACATCACCAAACTTTGCTGCAATGATTCATCCGCCAAATCTTTGACGAGCACCACTTCGTTGTAGCGATAATGCCGATGAATATGCTTTGTCAATCGTGCCACGTCAATCGCCGGAAGGACTCGTTTGCTGGTACTTTCTAGCCTGAACGTATCACCAATTTTCACTGCCAGTGTCACGGACTCCGCCTGAAATGACCGCCGCAAAAAACATTTCATGCGCTTCAAAAATACATCCAAATCAGTGCTGCGTAGTAACAGCATGCCCATCTCAGCAAAAAATTCTTGCTTGCGCATGCGACTGGTTTTCAAAACATGAGTCGCTTTTTTCAGAGATTGCCCATAGTCCCTATCCATGCATATAAATATAAGCGATTTAGGCCTTCTCGTCCAGATATCTATGCTATAATGAGCCTATGAAGAAAATTGCCATTATCGAAGACGATCCAGCTATTAGCCAGATGTACCGCATGAAATTTGAGGCTGATGATTTTGATGTACGACTCGCAGCCGATGGCAAAGTGGGCGTCGAATTAGTTGAGAAATTTACCCCAGATATCATTTTGCTTGATTTACAAATGCCAGAAATGGACGGATTGACTGCCTTGAGAAAAATTCGTTCGCACACGTGGGGTGAAACTGTGCCAGTCATCGTCCTAACTAACCTGAGCGAAGAAGAAGCGCCCGATGAACTGCGAGATCTCAACATTCACAGTTACATCGTCAAAGCGAACTTGACACCACGCCAAGTGGTCAGCAAAGTCAAAGACGTTATCGGCTAGGCTGGCTAATTCTGTTTTTGCTGATTGGCAATCGCCAGGCAAGCATTGATCAAATTATCAAACAGCGCCGCCACCGTCAGCGGTCCAACACCGCCTTTTTCGGGCGTGATCGACACGTCCTGCCGGTCACGCACTTCGCTGGCAACATCACCAACTATTTTGCCCTTGTCAGACGCGGTGCCCGCATCAACCACAATTGCGCCAGGCTGCACCATATCAGACGAAATAACACCCGGACTACCCGTGGCGGTAACAATCACTTCAAAATCAACTAACCGCGCCAGGTCATCCCCCATGTCGAAGACGACTGGTTCTAAACCAGACCGACGCCACATATCCACCAGTGGTGCGCCCACCAGTCGACCATGTCCAACCACAGCGATACGTTTTTTGGACAAATCAATACCGTGGCCCGACAATAGCCAATTAATAGCCGTTGGCGTCGCCGCCTCAAACGACGAACGAGGATTGAGCCCATCGACGTCTTTTTCTGGCGCAACCGCAGCCAGTACTTCGTCCGTCTGAGTTGGGTCTTTTAGTGGCAACTGGACGATGGTTCCCTGTACATCTTCTCTCGCGTTCAGCTGCTGCACGGTCGCCAGTACATCCTCTACGTGATGAATCTCTGTATCGATCAAAATATCCGCGCCATAGTTACGCTTCAGGCGCATATAGGTTTCAATCACTGGATTGTCGGTATTGGTGACAATCGCCAGACGCGGCTGGATATGCCACGCTTGACGCAGTGCCCGAACTTGCTTGGCTTGACGCTCTTTGATAAAACTTGCCAAATCTGTACCAGTGAGTATTTTCATCTCTATCATTCTACCAAATGAGCCTGCTTGAGTACAGGTATCAGCTATGGTATAATGCTAGAAGCTTGCGCATGGCGGATGTAGCTCAGTTGGTTAGAGCGCTGGATTGTGGCTCCGGAGGCCGTGGGTTCGACCCCCATCATTCGCCCCAAGCATTGATTTGTGGCATAATATGTGCTAAAATCACACACATGGGCCAGTAGCTCAGCTGGTTAGAGCACCTGCCTCTTAAGCAGGGTGTCGAGGGTTCGAGCCCCTCCTGGCCCTCCACAAACGAAATTCCGCGCCGCGAAGCAGGCGCAGCCAGGGCAGCCCGCAGAGCTGTTCATTGGTTTTTAAAGGGGGAGAAAGAAATTTGTCGTCATTTATGACGACTTTTTTGTTTTTCAAAAAGAGGTTCGAGCCGAAGATTTCGGCGAGAACGTACTTTTTAGCAACCAAGTTGTCGGACTCGGCAATTTTATAGATAGAAACGACTTTTGCTATCCATTTTCGCATAGGTTCGACCCAGGCATTTTGACCGCTCAAAGTTTGCTCCAATTTTTTCTCCAAAGTTTTCTTTCGGCTCATAATTTCCGCTTTCTTAGCAGTAAAGATATCGCGGTTGATGTCTTGTTCAAGTAGCTATCAAGTAAAATACTTTGCTTGCCGGCGAGCTGCGCATTTTCTGCCCGCAAGCTTGCGCTTGCCTTGCCGGTTTGCGCTTTCTCGGCTTTTTCGTCTCTATCGATTAGTTCGCGCAAGCCTGCTGCCAGCGAAGCGGGCATTTGGTGTTCCTTCAAAACCGCCGACAACTGCGCGTCCAGTACCTCGGGGCGCACTGGCGCTTCCATGCACCGGACGGATTTGCTCTTTTTCGTGCAATGGTAGTACGTCCATGCGTGGATATTGCCGTTCTGCTGCCACTTAACCTTTGTCGTGGCGGTAATACTCATATTGCACGAACACTTAAGCAGTCCGCAAAACGGCTTCGGCTGCTTGATAATCGCCTTGGTGTTGTTGCTGCGCCTATCTATGACTGCTTGCACTTTGTCGAACAGCCGCTTTAAGATAATCGCTTTGTGTTTGCCTTCGTATACTTCGCTTCCGTAAATAAAATGGCCGTAGCAAAACACGTTTGTCAGAATATTTTTCACTCTCGTCCAATAAAACGTCCGGCCGTTTTTCTTTTTATGCCGTTTTCGGCCAAAAAATCGGCGATATCGGCAATTTTATAATTGCCGGTTGCAAACATTTCGTATGCTTTGGCGATTATCGGCGCGGTCTTCTTGTCAATTTTAATTGTCTTAGTGCGCAAGTCGTTATAGTAGCCAATCGGCGCCTTGCCCGGATACTCGTCGCGCCGGAGCTTTTGGCGCAAGCCCCGCTTGACGCTTTCGCTCAAATTATCAATGTAATATTTACTCTGACTGAACATAATCGACAATACAAATTTGCCTTGCGATGTGTTCTCAAACCGAAACATCGGAAAGCGCAAATATTGCAGGATATTTTGATCAAGGAGGTAGATTATTTGCCCGCCGTCTATTGAGTTTCTGGCCAGCCGATCAGGGTGCCATGCTAAAATGCCGTTAGCTTCGCCATTTTGTATGCGCTCCAACATTTTATTAAACTTTGGCCGGCCCGGCAACTTCGCCGAGCGTTTTTCGATAATAATATCCACTACCTCAAAACCGTTATCTTTCGCGTATTTGCGCAGCTTAGCTACCTGCGCCTCGATAGACAGTACTTGTTTGTCTTCGACATCTGTTGATTTTCTTAGATAGAGAAAATATTTTTCCACCTCGCTCTCCTTGAACTTAAAAAGCCGCCTTGGCGGAACCAATCCAAGCAAGTCGAATTGACCAAGACGGCTATTTAAGCCAAAGATATACTTGTTTGTAGATTGGTTCCGCTTTTATTATATCAAAAAATGCGCCGTTTACGGCGCACAAAATTCTCCCCCTTTAAAAACCAATGGGCAGCTCTGCGGGCTGCCCTGGCTGCGCCTGCTTCGCGGCGCGGAATTTCGTTTGTGGAGCGATTTTACCACGAAGCTAGAACCTTTTTTCGAAGACCGAGGCGTAGCTCAGCCCCGGCGCCTAGCGCGCTGCCCCGCCAGAAATCCAGCCTTTGATTCATTTTTTGAATTTCCCCCGCCGTACTTTTCTTTTTAGTTGAAAAGGCTGGTTTTCTGGCGGTTCGCCTACTATAGACAGCGGAGGCGCCGAGGCTTCGCCAGGCGGCAAAACTGCCGTATGCTGCCCGGGGTCATGCTCTAGCCTTCGGCTAGAAAACTTGCGATTTGTTTTAGCGTGTTATCGCGCGTTTTCTTGCGTTTAATATCGCTTTCCCAAATAACAAGCAGCCACCAGCCAGCTTGCTGCAGCTCGGCGCGGTTTTTAGCATCGCGCTCCATATTGTAGGCAACCTTTTTAGGCCAGTAATCGCCTTTCGGACGGCTAGCAACAATTCTCTCGTAATCGCGCCCATGCCAAAAATCACCGTCTATAAAAACCGCCTTCTTTTTCCTTGGCAGAGCGATATCCGGCTTGCCCGCTGCGCGGGTATAATGCTTCTGAAAGTATATTTTATTCCTACGCAGATGTCGAAACGTAATCCTCTCAGCTTCCGTATTCTTAGAGCGTATGCGAGACATTATCTCGCTGCGTTTCTGGGAAGAAAACATATCAGGCATACGTCAAACCTCTAATCAATGCGGTGAAATACCTTGCCTGCCGGCAGTTTTATATTTGGCACCCAAAACGGATGTCCGTCCCAGCCGTTCTCTCTATTTCCATTGAGCCGGTAAAGCGTAATGACGGATACGTCTTGATATTTCCTTCCCAGCGCGCGGTCGTCGCTTGAAAGCAACGTTCCAGTTCCTTTACTAATATTGCGGCCGCGCCGAACAATTAGCTTAACGGCGTTTGACAGCTCTTTGTGCGGTTTAATGCTCTGCAGGGCGTTAATATACGCAGGCATTGACCAGTCGTTGCCCGGGTCAGACTTAAATGACTGCAAAATAGTAATCGCGTCGTCGATACTAATGTCGTGAGCGCCCTCGCCGGCAAATGGTTCCAGAATATTGTCCGTATCGGTTGCGTCGCCTTGGTCTGGACGAGGAGGGAAATAATCCACGCCGCCGACAATTAGGTTGTATTTTTCTTGGTCGACAACAGATTTGCGCGTTGGTTTGAGTTTGGCATTTGTAATAATTTGAATCTCGTCGATCTTACCGTCTTCAATTTGCTTAATAAGCACTTCGTTTGAGGCGTTTATTTCTGCAAAGAGGAAAAATAGCGGTTCGGGAATAAATACGCGCATAAGCATAGGGTCGCGGTCATAGCCGAACATGCGGCAATGCTGCCAAAATGTATCGGCTTGCGGAGTTTTCGCCGACCGGCAATAGTAAACCGTTTGCAGGCATTTGAACGTAACCCCTCTCCCGAGGCTGTTGCCGCCGACAATGATACTGAAGCCGGTATCAAATGTCTTGCGCGAGCTGCCATCTGGGCTGGAGTTGAGTTTATAAACGTTTATTGGCAGCGTTCTCTTGCCTAAAAAGTCCATAATTTCAACAAGAGGCAGAATATCTGGCCTTGATTGCTGCAAGTCCTCCCATGCGGATTTCAACAACTCTTTTACTGCCGGCGTTTCAATATTAGCAAAGATATATTGCACGTATTTTTTAATCTTTCCGCGTATACGTTCGTGGTCGTCCTTGCGGACGCTCGGGTGTACAAGAAAATTACAGACTTTCGCGTTGTTTTTTAAGACAATATGCGCGCACGTAACAAGATATGTCTCAATTGCACGTTTCATACCATCCGGCGTGTCTTCGGTATCGAGCAGGGTGCTCAGTTCATCGTCGGCAGTGTACCGGCACGTAAATGGTTTGGGCTTACTATAAAAGAACTCTCCGCCAAGATAACCTTTACCCGGCGGGAAATAATGTACAAAACTTGGCTGCCAGCCAGATTCTTTGGTTTGCAGAAGCAGAGACTGGGGCGTAGCCGTAACTTGCAAATAAAAACTACTGGTAGACAAGCCAATAATTGCGTCAAGACGTTTATTAATCGTACTTTGCTCTTTTTTGTTAACCTGAGTGTTGAGGCTAGTCGCGTCGGCCTCATCATCAACGATAAAAATCGGACGTCCCTGCAAGAAGCCGGACTGTCGAATCAAACCTAGCCATTTTTTGAGAATACTCTGATTCTTCTTTAGTATAATAAGCGAGGGCTTGCGTTCACCGACTTCAAGAAAACGCATCTCGTCATGCTCGTCGCAGACATTGAACGTATCCATAGCAGCAAGCGCGCGCTTGTATGTTTGTTGCTGCAGGCTAGTCATATCGCTAGTAAGCAGTATGAAAACTGAAAACGCCTCGTCCGCGTCGGCTGCTGCTGCAATAATGCCAAGCATTTGGCCGGTCTTGCCGCTTTGCACCTGTCCGAGCAATAAGCCTTTAATGTGATCTTTATGCGTGAATGTTTCGACATGCTCAGGTATAAGCTTGTCAACGGTTTCTTTAATTGACTCCACTGCACCCGGCGACTCCTGCGCAACAATATTTAGATAACTTCTGAGATGATTAGGCATTTTCTACTCCAAAATCCAGATACCATGCGCCAGTATCTTTAATTTTACTCATTTTCAAGCTCGAACGCCCGTAGCGCGCCAGCGTCTCATCGGTAATTCTTTCGCCGGGGCGGAGAACGCCGGCATTTTCCAGCCGTCCTTTTATCCAGCGTCCGAGCGTTTTCAGGTCGTCCTCCGAACGAAAGTTTTTGCTATAATCGCCGCTCACTTTACAGCGGAACTTCCAGCCGTCATCAGTAATTACATCAAACTGCGCGCCTGCAGAGTTCGCTTTTGGATATTGCGGACTGCTGGTAATTGCCTTTGGCACTATCAGCTCTACTTCATACCACGACCGAGGCTGGACAAACCCTTGCTGGTTGCGCCTGCCTTCGCCAAAAGAAGCGTTTAGGCCGCTGCGTCGCGAAACATCGCCTTTTAGCGGAATATCGAATTGTACATCGCTAAGCCGCATCTTAGCGTTTATTATTTCACTATCTTGCACCTTAATAACACCCAGCTGGTCTTTAAGTAGATTATTTTCTGGTATGATAGGCTTAATAGTAAGAGTGTTTAACGGACAGGCAGCTGTTTCTCTAAGCCGGTTAATAAACGTGTTTATCTCTAGAGCCTGAACCTCGTTAGTGAACAGGCAATCCGCTTCATATTGCCTCTGGCCTTCAATAATATTTGTGAGGTTTGACGAGCCAATGATTGAGCCGAGGACAGTATTGTCTTTACCAAAACTAACCAGCTTACCGTGGAATGGAAACGTCGTAACCATTGAGACGCCTCCGAGTTCGCGTTTGCGCAAAACGGTATCGAGCGACCGTAAAGCATCGAGCTGGGCGGGGCTTAATCCTTCAAAATAGTGCATACCGACGCAAAGCTTAATCTTCGGTCCGCCATTCGCTTCAACTATATTCTTAAGATCTACGGCCGAGTCGGTTGATATATATCCGCTAGCGATCTGAACGCTGTCGGACTGTTTTATGTAGTCTTTGAATACATCTGCATATTTCCTAGCATCCGTCCTGAGAGGCGATAAGTTTGAAAAAAGAAGCGATACCATACTAATTTGCCGCCAATACCATCTTTTTAACTCCGGACAACTCGCTTGTTATGTATTCCCTATAGTCGTCAAACTCAGCTCCCGGGTTAATTACAAAGATCTTATCTGCTTCAAATGCGGGTCGCAAATGCTCGGCAACAACCTTTGCAGCGACAGGCGGAACAGAGTTGCCAATTTGCTTGCGCACTTCGGTAATTGTACCCTCAAAGATGAAATCATCGGGATAACCGAATAGTCTTGCGCGTTCGCGGTTTGTTAGCGGACGAGGCTCCTCAAAATGATAACCCCAGGTACCGCCTCCGCCCCCGGCGATGATAGTTGTAGAAGGTTTGTTCCGGTCGAGTTTTCGATAAACATGGCTAATCATGCCTTTGACATAGTACGGGCTGTCTTTTGGAATTGATGTAAAGTTGCCACCCTCGGGTATGAGCTTAAGCATTTCGCGCGTTTTGTCTTTGATGTTTTGCCGTTCGTTATTAAACGGAACTTTCTCGACGCCCTTGAGAGCTTCGCCGGCAGTTTTATAAGTTGCCGGGTTGTATAGCGGTTTTGGTTTTTCAAAACGGAAGTCGATATCGTTGCGCACGCCGACGATTAGCACCCGCTCGCGGAGCTGCGGAGCACCGTATTCTGCAAAGTTGTACAAGTTAATATCAAGATGGTAGCCAAGCTTCCCGAAATCCTTAGAGATTTGCTGGATTGCACGCCCGCGGTTGGCGGTCAGCAAGCCTTTTACATTTTCAGCAACAAAAACTTTTGGCTTTTTCGCTTTAACAGCCCGGACAAATTGCTTGTAAAGATTGCCGCGGTCAGTTTCAAGTCCGCCGCGCTTATAGACCATGGAGAAGTCCTGGCATGGGAAACCGCCGGTGATGATATCCGCGTCTGGCACCTTATCGAAGTCAATATCAACAATACTGCCCTCGACAATATGCGGGCCGAAGTTTTTTGCGTACGTCTTGCACGCTGAATGTTCGAAATCATTTGCCCAAATGACATCGTAGCCGGCCTGCTTGAAACCTAAGTCAAGTCCTCCGCAGCCGGAGAATAACGATATTAGTTTTGGTTTTTTGCTCTGCTTCGTCATTTTGTACCCTCCAAGGTGCTTGTTTTATAAGCTTAAATCCATTATATAATAAAATGTTGTAAAAAGCCGCAATATTTTGGCCGCGGTTGACGAAAATGTATTTCTATTTTATACAACCTCTTTCGAAAATATCTCTACAGGCTTTTTATTGTTGTAATAACCGCCAGAAAACCAGCCTTTTCAACTAAAAAGAAAAGTACGGCGGGGGAAATTCAAAAAATGAATCAAAGGCTGGATTTCTGGCGGGGCAGCGCGCTAGGCGCCGGGGCTGAGCTACGCCTCGGTCTTCGAAAAAAGGTTCTAGCTTCGTGGTAAAATCGCTCCAAAATAACCTCACACGCGTGAGGATTTTATTTTGCCTTATGCGTACGGATTATACCGACGGGAAGGTGGTTCGTGAAATGATGACCTTGGTCTGTTGAGTTCCATCGGGCGAGCATTGGCGTTTGAAGATTGCCGATTCAGCCTATCTGTTTTAGTCTTGGTAGTATGCGGTTTTCTGTTTGAAAGATTCTGCTCTGTCGACTGCTTGGATTTATGATCATGCCCCGAAGCTACAACCCCTAATTCCATACCAAAGCGACGCACATGCCCATGGCAGCTAGCCATGGTAGAGCTTTGATAGTTATTGATGTATTGGCGATCTGAATTTGCCCGATGTTTTCTGTTGATGCTTCGTCCTGTATGTCCGTACGCAGTAAAACCGTCAACTGACCCTCGTCGAGGATCAGATAGTCTCATCATCATTTCTCGAGACATGCGTGGTTTTTGACTCGCATCCATAATTGATACTCGTAATACTGTGGCGCCCCGAGTAGGATTCGAACCTACGACCTTAGGCTTAGAAGTCCTCTGCTCTATCCAGCTGAGCTATCAGGGCGTATTCACATTATAGCATCTTTCTGCTATAATCATACAAGCTTGCGGGTGTAGTACAGCGGTTAGTATGCAAGTTTTCCAAACTTGAGATCGGAGTTCGATTCTCCGCACCCGCACCAATTTTAAGATAATTCTCATCCATAAAGGGCATCATGGATCAATATTTTTACACAGAAAAACCAAAATACCGACCACACGACATCGAAGATGCCTCTGAGTTTTATGACATCATTGAGCGCAGTAGTTTGACACATCAACTGTCTGATTCCAGGCCGTACATCTACTGGACGATGGAAATTTACGACAAAGCCAATGGCATCAAAGGTGGCGGTGGTTTGGGCGTGCTGGCAGCGGACACGCGGCGAGTAGCAGAAAAATTAGACGTGCCATTTGTGGTAGTGACGCCATTTTACCGCAGCGAATCGCACCAAAAAATTACCAACCTGGCACAGGAAGAATTCTCAGAAACTGTCTCACCACAAGACTATGGCTTTGAATACATCGACGAAGTGTCCATTAGTTCACGCGGGTTTCCTGATGCCAGTTTGAGTATTTTCAAGAAGGTACTCGGCTCAACGCAATTCGTCACCATCTCAGAGCCCAACTTTGGACAGTTGTACGAAGGCGAAGGTTCGGGCGATCACCGACTCTACCAAGAAGTCGCGCTCGGGTTTGGCGGCTATAAAGCCTTGAAGCTACTCGGCATCAAGCCAGCTGTCATCCAGCTCAACGAAACTGCGACCATTTTTGCAGCACTAGCTCGGCTGGATGAACTATGCGCCAACGGCATGAATCTGTATGAAGCAATTGTTTACGTGCGCAAACACACCCTCTATACCAACCACACCCTGCTCCAGGCAGCTGAGCCAGAATTCCACCACTCGCAATTTGAAAAATTGGTACTGCCAAACCTCAAAAGCAACGCGGTGCGCTGCTGGCTGATGGAGCAATTTCGGAACGACCGCTTGCGACCAAACTTGCTAGCAATTGAGCTGACTGAAGCCAAAAATGGTGTCAGCAAACTGCACGCACGAGTGGCAAATTTCCGCGACCGCAACAACGACAAGGTCAAGTTTCACGCCATCACCAACGGCATCGACCTGGAAACATGGGTGCTGCCAGAAATCCTGCAGCTCTACACTGAAAGCGGAATCATTGATAAGTTTGGGCTGCCGACAGATAATTTTCACGCCAAGATTGATACATTAACTGCGTCAGACCTCCGCGCCATGCACCGCGCTGGTCGCGCCGCCTTAAACCGTGTACTACAGCACCGCAAAGATCAATACAATCATCCTGTGCAAATACCAGAGAATGCATTGTTGTTTGATTTTAAACGGCGCTTTGCCAACTATAAGCGACCGTACATGCCGTTCACTAACCCGAAAGCCCTGCGACAGATTTTGGTGGACTATAATGCACATTATATCTTGGCAGGAAAAGTTCACCAAGGCGACACTGTGATGTATCAACGGCTGCTTGAAATTTTACAACTAGTAGACGCTGACCCCATCCTAAAAGAGCGCGTTCACTACATCCAAGATTATGATGAGGAGCTGGGCCGAGCGCTGGCAGTTGGCTCAAATATCGCCATCAACGTGCCAGAAGTTGGCTGGGAAGCCTGCGGTACCTCATGGGAAAAAGACATCGCCAATCTCAAATTGCTCATTTCCACTAGTGACGGTGGCGTGGCGGACATCAAACCAATCGCTTGTCTGGAAGTTAGCGGCAAAAACTACGACGAAGAAGTTCGCTCACTGTATCTCAACATGCACAAAGCCGCACGCATCATGCAAAATGATTCACTGCTGGAAAAATTAACTCATCGCCAGCTCAAAGCGTACCTACCGATCATCTCTGGCGCACGCATGATGAAAGATTATCTCCACTTTTTGTTTCCAAAGCGGTGATGTTATTCGTTGATCACTTCAACTTGCGCGCCCAAACGGTTCAGGCGTTGAGCCAGATCTTCGTAACCACGGTTGATGGAGTACACGTCGCGCAAGGTTGATTGACCTGGCGCTGCCAACATAGCCAAAAAGACGACAACGCTTGGTCGAAGCGCTGGTGGCGCGATGACGTCGGCTGGCTTCCAATTGGTTGGACCGCTGATGTACACTCGGTGCGGGTCGACCAGCTCAATGTGCGCGTTTAACTTGCTCAGTTCAGTGAAATAAATTGCCCGGTTTTCATAGCTCCAGTCATGCACCAAGGTCCTGCCCTCAGCCATGGTAGCGATCAGTCCCAAGAACGGTAAATTGTCCATGTTGATACCAGGAAATGGCAATGCATGAATCTTATCTTTTGGCGCAACCAACTCAGAATGCTTCAGCGCGATGTCCACCAAACGAGTGCGGCCATTGTTGGCTGGGTATTCCTCGCTCAACTCGTACCGCAGACCCATCTCAGCCAGTGTTGCTAGCTCAATTTCCAAAAATTCAATTGGCGCTCGGCGCACTGTGATCTCCGAATCAGTCACCACGGCTGCTGCGATGAAGCTCATGGCCTCAATCGGGTCTTCAGACGGCGCATATTCAACATTTTGGTTGATTGATTTCTTACCGACGATGGTCAAAGTAGTAGTGCCGATACCTTCTATCTTCACGCCCAATTTTTCCAAGTAGAAACAGACGTCCTGCACCATGTAGTTTGGGCTGGCATTGCGGATGATGGTCTTGGTTGGCGACAATGCCGCTGCCATGATGAGATTCTCCGTCACCGTGTCACCACGTTCAGTCAGGACAATGGCGCGATCGCCCGTGGTGGCGTCAACTGTTGCGTGATAGCTGTCTGGTTCCGCCTCTACCTGCATCCCGAAATGTTTCAGACCTGACAGATGAGGCTCTACGGTGCGCTTACCGAGGTTACAGCCACCGGCAAATGGCAACCGAAAGTCATGGTATTGATGCAGCAGCGGCCCGAGAAACATTAGCACGGTGCGAGTGCGCTTGGCAGCAGCGATGTCCATGTCTTCTAGCCTCAGCCGAGCTGGCGGCGTGATCTCCAAGTCGTTGCCTGCTAGCCACCGCGTTTTAACACCGATGGAATTAAGCACTTCGATGATGCGGTTAACTTCTTCGATGCGCGACACCCGCCGTAATGTCGTTTTACCTTTGTTGAGTAAACTAGCGCACAGCAAAGCCACTGCGGCATTTTTACTCGTTTTGACATCGATACTACCAGATAGTTTGTGTCCACCTGAGACGCGGAAATTGATCTTGCCGGTTTTGTTAAGCAGCATGATATTATGGCTCAATACCTCCGAGATGCGCGACAACATTTCGAGACTCAAGTTTTGTTTGCCGCTTTCAATACGATTGATGGCACTCTGCGACGTTCCCAAAGCATCAGCTAATTGGGCTTGCGTCAGATTTTTTCTTTGACGGTTTTCCGCAATGAGCGTACCGATCTTTTGGATGTATCGATCTGTATTCATGCCGGCAGTATATCACAAATGATATAATAGTACAAATGGTATAATGGGTCATATAGGAGAAATTGACATGGAAGATCAAGCAATTGAACGACTCATCGCTGCGGAAATTGAGCGACAGCAAACAGGACTGGAGCTCATCCCCAGCGAAAACTACGTTTCACCAGACGTGCTCAAGGCGCTGGGTAGCGTGTTTACCAACAAATACTCTGAAGGCTACCCTGGCCGACGGTACTATGGCGGGCAGCATAACACCGATCAAATTGAGCAGTTGGCGATTGACCGTGCCAAGCAACTATTTGGTGCTGACCACGCCAATGTTCAGCCACACTCCGGGGCCCAAGCCAACGAGGCCGTATATTATGCGTGGTGCGAGCCGGGCGACACTATTTTGGCGATGGATTTGGCGCACGGCGGACATTTGACTCACGGAGCCCCAGTTACCCGCTCAGCCCGTGAGTATAACTTTGTCCGCTACGGCATCAAAGATGTCGAGACGGGTGAGATTGACTATGAAGCAATTCGCGAGTTGGCACTGAAACATCGACCAAAGATCATCTTGGCGGGCTTTTCGGCCTATCCACGGGAGCTGGATTACGCCAAGTTTGCCGAGATTGGCAACGAAGTCGGCGCTATGTTGATGGCGGATATGAGCCACATCGCTGGGCTAATCGTCGGCGGTCAAGCCAAAAATCCGTTTGACTATGGCTTTCATGTTATCACCACTACCACGCACAAAACCCTGCGCGGCCCGCGCGGTGGTTTGATCTTGTCAAAAGGCGTCGTTGGCAATCCGTTGAAGCGACCAGAAAAGACCCTGGAGAACTTGCCAACACTCATCGACCGAGCAGTTTTCCCTGGCACTCAAGGTGGTCCGCACATGCATACTATCGCTGCCAAGGCAGTGGCCTTTGGCGAGGCGTTACGCCCAGAGTTTGCAGCGTACGCCCAGCAAATCGTAAGAAACGCGGCCGTGCTGGCAGACGAACTGAAACGTGGCGGCTTGAAATTGGTGACAGGTGGCACCAGCAACCACTTGGTACTGGCGGATGTTTATGGCAGCTTCGGTATTGATGGCAAAACCGCCCAGGAGCGGCTGGAGGCCAGCGGCATCACCGCCAACGCCAATGCCATCCCAAACGACACCCTGCCACCATTTCGTCCAAGCGGCTTGCGCCTTGGTACACCAGCAGTGACAACGCGCGGTATGAAAGAAAATGAGATCAAGCAAATTGCTGAGTGGATCATCACGGCAATTCAGACCGATGACTCAAGTGTCCATGCTGAACTGAAACAGAAAACTGAGTCTTTAGCAAAGAGCTTTCCGCTGCCATATTAAAAGGCAAAGGCAAACAAAAAGTCCCGGGGACTCCCCGGGACTTTTTAAAAAGCACAGTAGCTAAACCTTAGCATTCTCCTGTCTTCAGTACAATCTTGTGATCTGTCTCACCCTGGCCAAGCACATCTTTCCAGTAAGTAACCTTAGCACCAGTCACAGAAGCTGGAGTACCTGTACTACACTGCTCGTACTTATATTTACCTTTGTTTGTGCCACTGTCTGGTTCAGTACTGCCGATGCCGCTCTTTGCGTTGTCTGATAGCTTTATGGTATTGTAGCCCCTAATTTCACTGTCTGTAGGCCACTTGTCGTTGTCTGCATGGTATGATGCAGCTGCATTGATAATGTTACGTGCATCAGACGCGCGTTCGTCGTCACGTGCTTTTTGTGTTACACCGTTGTAGGCAACGATTGAGATTGCTGCCAAAATCGCGATAACAACGATCACGATCAAGAGCTCAACAAGTGTGAAACCTTTAGTTTTGTTTGAAGAAATCATTTCTGATTTGCCCCCTATTTTTTGGTTAAGTTATTAACAATTTTGATTGTATCAGAGCGGTTTTAAAAACACAAGCATTTTATCATTGTGCGTTGAGCGACCTGGCATACATGATGCCAGTGTAGCTGATTTCGCTACCTGCGACTTGGCGTTTAGCGGTCAATTTGATCCTGACAGCACTCGGTTCAGAGCTGGAAATATTGATATAGTCAATCTGTAAATCAGTCGCAGAATTTGACGACATCACCGTTTCTGTCTTTGGACGCTGCCAGGTATTTGGCGAGGTTTGGCACGCATTCATGGAAACTTTTCTCATGAGTTTGGAGCCAGCAACTGAATACTCCAGGTTGTATGACAAGGCTTCTTCGAGCAGTAGCCCAGCGCTCGCCACTGAACAATCCTTTTTGACCAGCCGCCGGTCGGTTGCTAGCGGGTTTTTATTGGTGACAAAATTATTGGTACTTAGCGCAAATGATGAATCAGGATTGATAACCAGACTAGTACGCACATCTTCTTCCATACGATCCAGCACCGCCTGCACTTCGTTTTGCAGCTGAGAACGAGCAGTCGTGCGCATGGACTCCGTCGTCAAACTGATAACGATACCAACGATACCCGCCAAAATGATGATTACCAACGGCGATATCACTAACATCTCTACCAGCGTGAAACCGCGCTGAGACTTACTGTGAGACATAGACCGCATGAGAAACTTCCTTTGCTGGATTGTCATACTTGGCAGTGGCCGTCACGCGCATCACGCCAACGTTTGACTGAACACGGCAACGCTTAAGCGTGATATTTACCGTTCCGAGCAGCGCATTGTTACGAGTGATGGTCTGTTCAGGGTAAGATGAACCAAAGCAGAGTTGCGATATCTCTTGATAAGTGCCTTCAGACCGCAGCACTTCGTACGCCAAAGTGCTGGCCTCCGACAATTTGCGGGCATCACTACCGCGAAACACCACTACCTGATACAGCTGATAGCCACTGATGATGAAAAGTGACGCAACAAACAACGTAATCATCAGCTCGACGACGGTAAAACCTTTTTTCATCACCGGCTTTTCTCCACTATTTTCCACTCAAGAGGCTGTCCCTCGAGATGATACATGATAATATAGCCCTGGCATTCGTCAGTCAAGGTGATACAGCGGTTGCCTGAACGGTTGATAGCAAAGTACGCGTACACACCGTTGGCGTAACCTGATGGTTTATGAGTATTATAGTCGCTGGTGTAAGACATCAGCATTGAGCGATTTAGTGGAGTCGAGTGTGATCCATACTGCAAAACACCAGCGGAGACAAACTTCTCTCCTGGCAGCGGACCCTTCTTTGCAGCATCTGGTAGTTCGGAAAATATTTGATCGAAAAGTGCGTCAGTCATGGCGCTACCGCCCGCACCATTGACCGCATGCGCTGGATAGCTACCAGCCGATTTGATGATATTGTTTGACGAGTCGCGCAGTTCGCGAGGATATAATGATTCTAGATAATTTTGAATAGTCGTGATATCACCCTCACGTGTTTTGTCACGAGTTGAAACTTGATATGACCGAAAACTAACGGTACCGATGGCCAGCAAAATAGCCATGATAGCCATCACGATAATCACTTCCACAACCGTGAAACCAGTTCGTCGACTCATAGTATAAGCATAACCAGAAATGAGCGTCAGTGCAAGCCTATAATTCTAATGGTTCTTGCTCAATGCGGACATGAAATTGGTCATACACTGTTTGGATGATGGCTTGGCGAGCAGATTCGAGGTCATGATAGGTTGCAGCATAAGGATTGGTCAGCACCAACGCGTTTTTGTCATGAATTTTCATGTTGTGAAGCTCTTTACCGCGGAAACCTGCTTGATCGATCAGCCAACCAGTCGGAATTTTATAAGTCCCATCTGGCATAGCGTAGTTTGGTACATTAGGATGAGTTTGACGAATCGCATCCAGCGTCTCTTGATTGACCATGGCATTCTTAAAGAATGAGCCGCTGTTAGGCGTCACGGTCGGATCGGGCAGTTTGTCGTGCCGAATGGCAATTACCGCTTGGCGAATGGCTGCCGGGGTGTAATCGGTGATGTGATGCTCATCGAGATATCGCTGCAAACCAGCGTAAAATGGCGGCTGTGGAGCGCGGCGCGACAGATGAATGGTGATGGCCGTGATGCAATAGCGACCCATCTGTGAGCCACGGAAAATACTGTGGCGATAAGAAAAATGACACTGATCAGCTGGCAAAATAACCATGGCATCTTCGGTCGAATCATACGCCTCAACTTCCACCAGGGTATCTGCTATCTCTTGCCCGTACGCACCAACATTCTGCACTGGGGCAGCTCCAGCCGTACCAGGGATAGCAGACATTGCTTCAATCCCGCTCAGACCCATATCTACCGTTCGCGCCACCACTTCGTCCCAAACTTCACCAGCACCAATCTTGAGCGTTACTGACCGCTCATCTTCTGACACAACCTCAAAACCCTTGATACGATTGAGTAGTACAACGCCCTCAAAACCTTCGTCTTTGGCGATCACATTACTGCCGCCACCCAACACAAAAACTGGCAACTGGCGCGACTGGGCATCGTGATATATCTGTGGAATCTCCTCCGCTGTCGTGGCCTCTGTCAAAAAGCGTGCGCTACCGCCCACTTGCATGGTGGTGTATTGTTTGAGAGAAATGTCTGTGGAAATATTCATATGGTGATATTATACCACCCTTGATATACTGTGTCATTTTCATCAAATGATAAGTATGGTATAATTTAACTCGGTATGCACCCGTAGCTCAGCGGATTAGAGTACTTGGCTTCGAACCAAGGGGTCGCAGGTTCG
>CAUROB010000003.1:0-38835 GCA_963526655.1 uncultured Candidatus Saccharibacteria bacterium | reverse complement strand
AATTCTGACACCTCAAATCGTATCATGTTGCCTATACGAAGAGATGGCTATAGATTAAGCTACAGCTGGCGCAAAGGCTGGAGCCTTGAACAGGCTAGCTACTTTGCTTGCAAAGTTTTTTGCATCTAACAATATGCGTATCGTGCATGTTCGGTTTGCAGAATATTTTGATAAAGTCCAACTGTCGAACGCTATTTCAGCCCCACAATCATATACAGTATACCACCCCACCTTTAAAAACCAAATAAATTATGGTTAACTGTACATATATGACGGTAAGCAAGATACTCTCTGCAACACCATGTGGGTTTCAAGGCCAATTAATTGAAATTGAGGGAGATTTATCAAAAGGGCTGCCGAATATCCAAATTGTTGGCTTAGGGAATAAGGCGATCGACGAAGCTAAAGACCGAGTTCGAAGTGCCATCAAGAACTCTCTGCTTGATTTTCCAAAAGGCAAAATCATCATCAACCTAGCGCCAGCCGAGCTACCGAAAGATGGTACACAGTTTGATCTACCAATTGCATTATCAGTATTACAGCTGAGTAATCTCCTTCCACAAGAAGCTGTTAGCAATGCACTCTTTGCTGGAGAATTAGCCTTGGACGGATCCATCAGACCCATCCAGTCAGCAATTACCATTGCCGAAGTTGCTAAGAGAAACAACATTGCGACTATTTACATTCCAGCTGAAAATACAGAACAGGCTCTCCTACTAAAGAACATCACTGTTATCCCTATCAAAAGCCTGCGCCAATTATTCCTACATCTGAAAAAAGAATGTCTGATACCACCTGCTGTTAAAAAAACTACATCTGATTTTACAGAGGTGACAGACACTCCAATAGACACGATCATCGGACAAGAGCAAGCTAAACGAGCCATTAGTATTGCAGTAGCAGGAAGACATAATTTACTATTTTCAGGACCCCCTGGGTCTGGCAAAAGTATGCTAGCAAAGGCTTTAGCGAGTCTATTGCCTCCTTTAAGAGGTCAAGAAATAATAGATGTCACCAAACTGCACAGTATGAGCAATCCGGACTTAGCAGACAACATAGTCTCATCTAGGCCATTCCGCGCACCGCACCATACAGCGAGTAGAGTTTCTATCATAGGAGGGGGTCCTAAAGCTCGACCAGGAGAAATAAGCTTAGCGCACAATGGAGTCCTATTCTTGGACGAAATCTTAGAGTATCCACGATCGGTCTTAGAAGCGTTACGCCAACCCATGGAAGACCATACCATAACCATCAGTCGTGCTAACCAAAAATACAAATACCCTGCCAGTTTTTTACTAGTTGCCACTATGAATCCTTGTCCTTGCGGATATTACGGAGACGCTGAGAAAAATTGTACTTGTACATCTTCTCAAATTCTTAACTACCAAAAACGACTGTCAGGGCCGCTCCTTGATCGCATAGATATGACAGTAACCGTCAATCGCGTGAACCATGAAATACTCCTACAGAATAAGCCGTTGAATAATTCACAACAGTTGAAAATAACAGAGAGCATACAACAGGCATTACATTTTCAGCAACAGCGTTTCAATAGTAGTGAAAAGCACAACGGATCATTAAAAAGCTCTGAGATTGACCGCTATGCTCGCCTATCTCCTGAGGCAAAAAACCTTCTCATTAAAGCAGCGAAAAGCTTGGATCTTAGCACGCGAAGCTACTTTAAAGTTATAAAGGTAGCTCGAACCATCGCCGATTTGGAAGCTTCCGACACAGTTGATACGCCTCACATCGCCGAAAGCTTGCAATACCGGCAAATTCAACATTCATAGATCCTTGAAATACGCGCTCCTATCTGTTAGAATTGATTTTGGAATTAATCTAACGATTCACTTTATAAAGGAGAGCTAACGATTAATAAAACAATTCGTACCAACGGAGCCATCCGTGCTCGCGAACTGCGCGTCATTGGTTCAGACGGTGAGCAATTAGGAGTGATGTCGCTCCGTGAGGCGCTAGCAGCGGCAGAAGAAGCGGGATTAGATCTCGTAGAAATATCGCCCAACGCCAATCCGCCTGTGGCCAAAATCGTCAACTGGGGCAAATACCAGTACCAGAAGATGAAGGACCAGCAACGTAATCGCAAACTAGCTAAAGCCAGCGACCTGAAACAAATGCGTTTCGGTCTCAAGATAGGCCAAGGCGACTTGGAAGTAAAACTTCGTAAAGTCCGTAAATTCTTAGAGGAAGGACACAAAGTTCGCATCCAAGTAATGTACAAGGGACGCGAAATGGCGCACAAAGAGATTGGTTACGAATTGGTTGAAAAAATCACTACCCTGCTTGAAGAAGTTGCAATCGTAGAACAAAAGCCTCAGATGGCAGGTCGCAATCTGAGCATAGTAATAAGGAGTAAGTAATGCCAAAACTAAAGACCCACAAGGGCACTGCTAAGCGCATCAAGCTAACCAGTACCGGCAAACTAACCCGCCAACGTGCATTTGGCGGTCACCTCTTAGCCAAGAAGTCTAAGAGCCGTAAACGTGCCATTAACACAACAGCAACCGTAAAAGGCTCTATGGCCAAAAACGCTCGTCGAGCAATGGGAGTGTAGTATATTATGCGAGTAAAACGAGGTGTTTCAGCACATGCGAAACATAAAAAGATCCTTAAAGCTGCTAAAGGAATGCAGCATAACCGTACGCGCAGTTTTCGTCTAGCAAAACAAGGCGTTATTCGTGCTCTGCAATACGCTTATCGCGATCGTCGCAATAAAAAACGCGACCTACGAGCACTGTGGATTACACGTATTAATGCAGCTGCTCGCCAAGAAGGTACTACCTACGGCAAGTTGATCGCTGGCATGAAGGCTAATAATATTGAGGTAAACCGCAAAATATTAGCAGAGATAGCGGTAAATGATCCTGTAGCATTCAAAAAAATCGTTCAAACGGCTACAAAATAGGTCACAACTTACAAATAATATAGTAAAAATCCTCCTATTGATGGAGGATTTTTACTATACAGTCCACCGATAAGCCGGGTTCTGTCGTGGGCAATCATCTATCTAGTTCATCTGTTACCAAATGAATCAAGCGGTTCTCGATCTACAGGCGGACACCCAAAATGTAGATCTCCTTGCAACCAACAGGGTTTACCTCCTTGCCATGTCACCATAGCAAGCTGTAAGCTCTTACCTTACTCGTTTCACCTTTTCCCATAACTATGGGTAGTTTTGTTTCTGTGGCACTTTCCCTAGGGTCACCCCCGGTCGCCGTTAGCGACTGTCGTGTCCTTTGTTGCCCGGACTTTCCTCTTGACAAGAGTCAAGCGATTGCCTAGTGAACTGCTGTATCTGATTATATATGCTCTGTAATTATTCGTCTACCCACCAAGCCCAATTAAAAATATGCAAACAAAAAGCCCCCGGGCCATGAACGCTTGATATTCCCCGCATAACGCAAGGTGGGTGCTCGCAACATATCACCACGGTGATATATCATATAAAGCTCCCTATCATATGATGTTAGGAAAATCATACGCGCCCATAGACTCAAGGGACTACTTATATTATACACTAAAAATCAAAATAAATACCTGAAGTGTGTGTACAATCAACCAATTCATAAACAAAGATATAAATGGCGAACCGACCATAACAAGAACCATAATTATGACGAGCCCGTATTGTTCGACCTGTCTCATAAAACCTCTCACAAAATCCGGAGCCAATGCATAGAGCACCCTAGATCCGTCAAGTGGTGGTATGGGGATCATATTGAAAGCAAAAAAGCCCAGATTGACAAATACAAAAGTCTGAAGCATGACGCCGATCAATGATGGCGAAAAACCAAATTTGTCTACAAAGCCTAAACTTACGCCAATACCAAAAAAAGTAAAAGCCAACACTAGGTTGGTTAGGGGTCCGACAATCGCCACCAAAGCGACACCCCATTCCCCAAATTGCACCTTATGTGGATTAAATGGTACTGGTTTGGCTCCACCAAACACCGGAGCACCTAACATCAACAATACTAACGGTAACAAGATAGTTAGGAACGGGTCGATGTGTCTTATAGGATTGAGCGATAGCCTTCCCTCTGCCTTGGCAGTTTGATCACCTAAAAAATACCCCATAAAAGCATGCATCGCCTCATGAATAGTCATTGATACCAGAATCACTAACAATGTAGTTATCACTATCGTAAAGTTCATATATTTCATTATACCATCTTGACTATTTTGTGATATACCGTTACAATATTAGGGATTGTTTAATAAATGAGAGAGGTTGGAAATGGCATCACGATGCGAACTAACCGGCAAAGGCAAGCAGTACGGCCATAACGTGAGCTTCTCACTGCGACGTACAAAGCGAGTTTTTAAGCCGAATCTACAAAAAAAGACCTTTACGGTCGGTGGCCAAAAAGTCACAATGGTACTTAGCACCCAGGCGATTCGCACTCTTCGAAAAAAAGGTATTCTACAGAGCGCAGCAAAAGCTAAATAAATAAAATCCTCCATGATGGAGGATTTTATTTAATCAGATTAACTGCGATCAATTTTTACTACCGTCAATTGCTCAGGTAGAGCTTCCGCGGACTTAACTTTCCACTTAGTGCCAGCATCTATACCAGAAGCACCTACTTCTTTTAAGAATGTATCTAATACATCCTGTGGTACCTCATACGCTAATTCTGGATCTGAATAATGAACCGGTATAACAACTCGAGGATCAATTTGCTTAACAATTACTGCTGCTGCCGTAGCATCCAGAGTGTATCCTCCGCCACCGACAGGCAGTACAACGATATCGGTAACTCCAATTTGCTCTAATTGTTCCTCACTCAACTTTGGGTCAATGTTCCCCAGGACAGCTATTCTCACCCCACTTATCAGAAGCTTATAGATCGTACTATTATTCCCTTCTGCATCGATATGTCGTTGAGCAGGAAAGCCAGCTAACCCAACATCCGCCACCTCATACTCACCAGGACCATCAAATTGTACGCGAGGATTACCCACTGTTGATGCGAATCGGTCTTCAGTGAGTACCTCGACCACATCCTCAACAGATAAGTCCTTCTTACCAACTAGTGATAGTCTTGGATCAAATACAACCTTTACGTTTTTTGTTGTAAAAATGACAGCATTAGCACCCTTATATTCTATGTCAAACATATTGTCTCCTTATTTTAATATTCTATCTACATCAACTAACACTGAATGCTTACCACTCAAAATATCAGTCACAAACCTATCACGAACGCTCAACCGATAATAGAAGTCATCATATGATAGCACGGCATAGTTAAGGCTCTTCTTTTCTAGTTTTTCGGCTTTATCCATCAATTTTTCCAACTGAGATTGTACGATCTCACCCACAACCAATAAATCTACTCGACTAGCAGAACCTCTAACTAACGTTCCTGCTGCTATGGCAAGCCGCAAACCAGAGAGTTGACCCACTTTAGCTAACCAAGTTGTGTCTTTTGCGACAGCTTTTGGCTCTTTTGCTTTAGGTGAGTTGTCAGCAAATATCATAGATAAAGCCTCGAAATATTGGTACTGTTGATTGACTGCATAGTACAGCTTATTGTCAGCATTATCAGACACAATGATACCGACATTCATCATATTGGCTAATTCACGCCTCACGGAATTAATCTGCTCATCAATAAGACGCGTAATCTCTCGCACGTAGAATGATTTTCCGGGATTATTTAAGAATAAATGCAACAGCTTTACTCTTGTTTTTGAACCAAATAACGAATCAATCATTGCACAATAATTGTATCACGGATTGCCCAGGTGAGCCAGTATCTGTGATAAATAGTGTTCAGCTGAATATAGGTCACACCACACAATATAGGGGTTGCGTCTTAACCAAGTCATTTGGCGTTTGGCTAATTGCCGATCACTAACAATCATCCTCTGCATCATTTCAGCGTAGTCAATTTTACTACATATATATTGACGTATTATAGGATAGACATTACCCGTCATCGCCTCACTACACCAGCCATACTTATCACCCAAGTGTGTTGCCTCCTCTACAACATTATTGGTCAATAGTTGTTCAACCCGTTGAGCAACTCTGTTAGCCAGTTTATTTTTTTCTGTTGCTATTCCTACAACAATAGTATTCTCTTGTATTGATGCATTTTTTACTACAGTTTGAGCACTTCGTTCGATGGCCCGAACGACATAGCGTTTATTATATTTATTCTCCGGCAAAGACATGTTGTTATCAACACAATACTTATGTAGGTCTTCTATGCTCATATATTCTAGCCTCTGACGATATCTTTCATCGCTCCTATTCGCAAAACTAAAATTAAAAATAACCCCATCTATATATAATCCGGTGCCCCCAACCAGAAATGGTATGTTGCCACGGTCGCGAATTTCTGCAATCTTTTTTGTTGCATACTCCTTAAAATCAGCAGCCGAGAAAAGCTGCCCTGGTTCCACTAAATCAAGCCCCCAATGAGCTACGCCTTGCATCTCCATGGGGGTTGGCTTGGCAGTTCCTATGTCCATGTCGCGGTACACTGTCCTGCTGTCTGCACAGATAATCTCGCCGCCAAACTTTTTTGCTAATTTTATAGCCAGGGACGTTTTGCCACTCGCCGTCGGACCGGTAATAACAATCAAAGGCGCTGTTTGCTCTAGCTTATTGGCTTCCATCGCCGCTCCTCAAAATCAATTATTCGCCATCGTGCGTCACAAAAAATCCCATCTTGTTCAAGCAATTGTTTTTGTGCCCCTTGACCACCAGGAAAACCGACAGCTAATCCA
Source organism: uncultured Candidatus Saccharibacteria bacterium (assembly GCA_963526655.1). Taxonomy (GTDB): domain Bacteria; phylum Patescibacteriota; class Saccharimonadia; order Saccharimonadales; family Saccharimonadaceae; genus Nanosynbacter. The sequence continues at coordinate 32,076 of CAUROB010000003.1, read as the reverse complement.
CCCTTAGCATTAACTAAGCGATGCCATGGTAAATCCAAAACTCCATTATGGGCGATACCTCCAACGATACGCGCTGCATATGGATGCCCAGCCATGGCGGCTAAGTCTCCATAGGTAGTGACTTTGTCATTTGGTAATTGCGCCATCAATTCATAAACTTTATCGCGCAAGCTCATCGCTGATAGTTTGTTCAATATATTACTCCAAGTTACTTGGCTATTTCATTGGTTATTGTATGTTCTGGATATAGCTAGCCAATTGATCAATCGAAATTTGTTCTTCACCCTTACGAGTACGCACACTAACGGCACGTGCCGCTTTATCTCTTGGGCCAACAATAATCTGTGTTGGTATTTTTATAACAGTTGCTTCACGAACCTTCTTGCCAATTGATTCATTTCGAATGTCTGTTGTAAATCTGACTTCATTATATTTTACTGGTTGCATCAAAGTAACCCCTGATAAAATCGTTGTTATTTCATCAACATAGTCCATAACAGTGTCATTGATCGTCAAAATACGTACCTGTTCTGGTGCTGCCCAAAATGGAAACCAACCGCCTGTGTGCTCGATGAATACGCTCAAGAATCGTTCGATTGAACCCAACAACGCACAGTGAATCATCACAGGCGTTGTAAAATTGCCATCACTCTCTGTGTACTCCAAACCGAACCGCTGCGGCTGCACAAAGTCTAATTGTACTGTCGCAACTTGGTGTTCACGACCGATGGCATCAGTTGCCATGAAGTCAATTTTTGGTCCGTAAAAAGCAGCCTCACCTTCCTGTTCAAAATAGTCCAGACCAACTTTTTCAACTGCTGATTTCAACTGGTTTTGTGCAGAAGCCCATAGCTCACGTTCGCCCAAATATGCATCAGAATCATCACGATAACTCAGTCGAACTCGCAGCTTCATATCAATGGTATCGTACAGTTCCCGTGCAGCAGACAATAAATTATTGATCTCTTGCTCAATCTGGTCTGGACGACAAAAGACATGACTGTCATCCTGGGTCAACGAGCGCACACGATTCAAACCACCCAGTTCACCAGTTTTTTCATCACGATAGTCAGTGGTTGTCTCCAAATAGCGTACCGGCATATCACGGTAACTGCGCGGCTGTGAAGCAAAAATTTGCGTATGGTGTGGGCAATTCATCGGCTTTAGCGCCATTTCATCACTAGTTTCCTGACTTTTAACCAAAAACAGCTCTTCACCAAATTTGGCCCAATGGCCTGATGTTTCATACAGATCCTTTTTGGTGATATGTGGCGTCCAGACTTTTTCAAAACCAAATCTCTGGCGTAATTGATTTGAATACTGCGCCATAATATCACGCAAAATGGTTCCACGAGGTGTAAATAACGGCAAACCAACCCCCACGAGCGGCGAGGTGGTGTACAAATCAAGCTCCTTGCCTAACTTGCGGTGATCACGCTGTTTGGCCAGTTCTAATTTCTTCAAATATTCATCCAACTCTTCCTGCGTAGCAAAAGCCACACCGTACAATCGCTGCATTTGAGGATTTTTTTCATTACCGCGCCAGTAAGCGCCTGCAACCCGCATTAATTTAAACGCACCAACTTCACTGGTATTTGCAACATGCGGTCCGCGACATAGGTCCCTAAACGATCCGTTCGTATAGAATGAGACCTCATCAAGTGCACTATCGCCTTCGGTAATTGTGCCCATTTCTGCGGCATCCAGATCTTTTGCCACTGTCGTTCCGGCACGTTTCAGGTCGTTAAGAAGCTCTTCTTTGTATGGCTGATGATTATCCTTGGCCCATTGAATAGCATCGTCAATTGGACATTTTGTGCAAACAAAGTCCTGCTTCTCGGCAATAATTCGGCGCATTATCTTTTCAATTTTATTGAATTGTTGCTCACTAATCTTTGTTTCGCCAAGATCAATATCATAATAAAACCCGTGTTCAACAACCGGACCAACCCCAAACTTAGCATCTGGCCATAACTGCTGCACGGCTGTTGCCATGATGTGTGCTAGGCTGTGTCGCATTGCATAGAGTTTATCTTCGCCCATAGAACCTCCTTTAATATCCTGGATACATTTGGCTTAAATAATGAATAAGATATTTATATGCCTCGGGCCAGGAAAACTGGCGGTTCCACCTTGGCGATTCTCTTGCTCCGACTGTTATCGTTCATTCAAAACGCATGCGTCGCAACCGCTTCCATGAGGTTCCGAAGTTGGTTAGTCTTCATCATTACCTTGTCGTTATTATACCAGCTAATCACAACTCTCTCAATAAGTCCCATTCAGTCATTACTAAGATACTAACTCTTGTGGTATTGGGGTATTTCTGATACTATCAATATAAGCGCGGGGGCGATTAGCTCATTTGGCTAGAGCGCAGCATTGACGTTGCTGAGGTGATAGGTTCGAATCCTATATCGCCCACCACACTAAGCACCTTTACAGGTGTTTTTTATTTACTCACATATTCACACCATGATATATCGATTGTGAGATTGTTCTATTGACTTTTTAAAACGTTTATGCTAATATATAAGATATGAGTAATCGTGCCACTACTAACGTGATCGCGTCATCAAAAAAACAAGACACGTCACTTCTCAGCAAAATCACTATCCATTTCGAATATGACAAGCAGATCAAGGAAGTTCGTGCTAACTACTGCAGGATGAACGAGAAAGTAAAATAACCATCAGAAACCATTTCACCCCTATCCCCAGTAATAAATCTGGGGATATTTCTTTATCCACTACACACTTATGGTTTTCCACTAGATTTTTTAATAGCGTTATGTCAATATATAGATATGATATGTATAAATTGTTTTCACAACAAAACTCGTGTGATAAACTCACGAAAGCATAAAAAGTACCCTCAACTGTGGCGGCGAAGATCTTGCGACAACTGTCATACTACTTTCACTACGTATGAATATCCCTCAATTGATAACACCCCAGTCATCAAGGAAACAACCGAGGAACCTTTCAATATCGGCAGATTGACGCTCAGTATCGCAAAGAGTCTCCAGCACAATGACCATTCAGCGAAATATGATAGCTTTCATTTGGCGCAGACTGTTCAGAGAAATCTCCTCATTAAGAATATGGCAACAATACCAGTAGATAGTATCACCAAAGAAGTTCACACTGTACTCACTAGATACGACCCTGTGGCAGCCATACAGTACGCCGCCCAGCACAAATTGCTTATTTCGAAGCGCCGCCCTGGTCGTCCTTCGACCGGTTACGTTCTGCCTTCAATCGATCATTAATATCAACGGTTAGTTTCTCGGTAACATCAAACTTATCTAGATATCGTCCCGTCATTAGCTTCGTTTGAGCAGCATACGCCGCCATGGAGCTATACAGAATAGACGTAACTGGCATCAAGATCCACTGTATCAACATCAAGAAAGTACGTCGCTTCTTATAGCGCGCTGGGCGCGGCGGTAAAATCTTAAATGAAGAAAAGATAGCAATCACCATACCAAGCATCGCAATAGTCTGTAATAAGCTGATCGTACCAGGCAACTGATGGGCATCTATGTTTCGTACTGCCTCTGGGTTTAATAGAAGTGGTAACCACGCTCCAAAGGCCGTTACAAGCGCTACGTACGCTAATGTGACATGACCGTCCAATAACCTCAGAAAACGCGTCAGACTTGGCCAGAACGGCGCTCGGCGCTTAGAACTGAACACCCGAGACCCTACATAAGCAACGTCAGAGGCACCATATGCCCAACGACGAAGCTGAACAAACTGTGCCTTTAGCGTCTTTTTATACGTTTCTGACAAAACTGCATCTTGATAGATTGGTGCATATATTGGCACTACCCCGTATTTACCATCAAAATGGAAATAACTACGCCAATATTGGTGCCCGTCCTCAACGATCGTCCTGACGCTCCAAAAATCCATTTCCACTAGCGCATCCATCGGTTGCGCATGTGATGCAAAATTCCTTAAAGCATATGGGCGCATTGAACTAACAATATTCCAAAATGAGTTGCCCGTTGCGATCACGCGCATAGGTGCTGGCACGTCCCATATGTTATTAGTAAACAATGCAATCGGCTGATACGATAAGTTCTTGCGATCTTTATAGACAATGTATTCATAGGTGATGTAATCAAAATAGGTGGGGTGTGGTTTGTTGTCACAGTCCATTGTGGTGACCAACACCTGAGAGAAATCTATCCCAAGGTCACCCAGATAGCTTTTCAGCCAACGCCCTGCATGCGTGATGTTGCCACCCTTACCTATCACCTCATGTTCTATGCCCTTTGGATGCTCAACAATATGGAACGAATGGAACGCATCGTTATATTTCTTTTGTAGTGTCTCGGCGGTTTTTTTAATTTCAGCGCCTCCGCGCTCCTCATAGGCAAATACGACAATGAGACGCGACAGATCATAGGTTGTATCTAGTAGCGACTGAACTGCGGGCTCAATAATTTCAATACTCTCATTGTATGCTGGCATAATGATTGCATTATAAATTTGTGAGGGCTTAGGATAGTCTGATGGTTCATCAATGATACTTTGTAGGTTTCTCAGATGGATGGTATGTTCAAACTTCTCACTTTTTGTAGAGAGTAATCGGGCATGAGCAGCTGCTGGATCTTCAAGGTCATGCAACCTCCGAGACCAGTCCACCCGACAGGCTTTCTCCATGTTTGTACGACCAACCAACATATGATAGCTGATACCAAAAATCTTTATGAGAGCCATGGATATCAAGACCAATAGATACACAGAAGCTAGCAATGGATTAAAGATTGATAGCAAAATTAATAGAATGATGACGCCATAGCTCAACATTCCGGGTAGCATCTCCAAAAAACGGTAGAATGGTTTTCGTTTGCCTACAGGTATTTCTAGATCCATATCATTTATCCAAATGAAGCAATTCGTAATATTGGTAATGCAAACAATAAGAGGATGGCTGAAAAGCCAATAGTTCCCCAGGCTAGAGCTAAGCCAAGATGACGACGCTCCAGCTTCACTAGTTTAACTGCAAGAATACTGTGCCCCAGAATAGCAACAACTTCCAGCAAAGCATAAAACCACAGTGTGTACCAATAGTCTCTATATAGACTTGTAATACCAAAGGCACTATATTGGGTGATAACCTGTGTTTCACGCGGTTTTATGTGAGCCGCCAAAACGATCACGACGATGACGGCAAAAATGATGTTAAAAATTATCAAACCGGCCAACCAGCGGTCGTTCATAATAGTCTTAATACTCGTCGTTATCTCTTGTTTCATACTACTATGGAGCCGCTGACCGGATTCGAACCGGTGACCTACGCTTTACGAAAGCGCCGCTCTACCAACTGAGCTACAGCGGCAAGACTCCTCCGCATAATTATATCAGATGTGAATTATTTTTCAATCAAGGGAAATGTAGTAAGTTGCCTTCTTTTCAGACTTAAAGCTATCAACTTTAGCCTTAAATACCGTCAGCGGCACATGGATATAGCTGTACTTCACAGAGCTGTCGGTTCGCTCGTCAACACGGATAAAGTAGTAACCGTCACCAGAAACTGTCTGCTTGGCTTCTGAGGTGGTTCCTGGCTCAATTTTTAGTGCTTGTTCAGTAATGCCATCAGCGTTGTCTTTGCCGACTGATATGTCGGCAACATATTGCACTGATTGACCATGTTCTGTCGCAATGTCTGCCAAGCTTTTACCTGATTTTATGGCTCCGTCTATGGTGGAGACCAAGTTAGTTGCCTTATCGTCAACAGCAAATGACACCTTGCTGGTGATCAGACTATCTCGAAGATTCTCTTTCATCTCCGCAAGAGACAACCCCAGTGTCTTACGGACAGCGGCATCATATGAAGCATCAGAAAGTCCACGCTTATGCCGCTGCAACGCTGCATCAATCTCGGAATCTGATACTGTAATTCCCTTTTCTTGAGCAATTTTCTTTGCGTATGTAATTTTTACAACTAAGTCCATGGACTGTTGTCGTTGAAACTTCACCTTATCATCACCACCCAGACGATTGACTGACTCGAGGGAAGCTAATGTACTGCGGTAGTATCGTAAATAGTCACTATAGCGAACTGTTGCACCTTCGATGGACGCCACAGGCAGTGGTACAGTGCGCGTGATGCGATAAGCGACATCCCCTGTGTCACGCCAAATGTAAAGCTGAACCCATACAAACACCGTCATCAAGATTGCTGTTCCAAGTCCAATGAATATAGCGTTCCACACCAACCGATGCCTGGTGTATTGAATTGGGTACTTGTGCTTACGACCACCCGCCAGAATCTTCTCACGATGTTCAGCGACCGTATCGTTAGTGATACGCGTCGGTACTTTTTTCGACTTTTCTGACTTACGCTTCAGTGCTTTCTTGATCATGACTATTCCTTTCATTCGCTATTTCTACTGCATCTTGCAACATGTTGTAAATTTTATTTGGGTGTTCCACATTCTTAATCACAAGATCACCGACAAATGTTTGAATAATAATCGTTCCAAACTTGAACATTTCGCCGCTGAACCCTGGGATATTATAACTGATAGTTTGAATTTTTCGTAGTTGCAATTCTACAACATCCTTACCAAAGAACCCACGTTGCGTAACCTGGCGAATTCGCCGATCTGTCACGATGAAGTAGGTAAAAAACCACATGAGAAAATGATAAGTAAACAACAACAGCCCAAAGATAAAGCTACCAAAGAATACCCACAGCAGTTCGAGGTTACTTTGCCAAATCAAAAACGGCACTGCACCAAATGTCATCGGTAATAGCAGACAATAGAAACCTTTGCGCATGGCAATAATGTGGCGACGGAATACAAACAACAACTCCTCGCCATCACGCTGACCATCGAAAGCCTTAACTGTTTTAGTCTTCTTTGTCATAGTCTATGGTACCCCGGGCAGGAGTCGAACCTACAACCTTATCCTTAGGACGGATCTGCTCTATCCAGTTGAGCTACCGAGGCATATTACTATTATACCACGGTAACTCTGTGGACATACCAGCGCTAGCGAGTAAATTTTTCACTCAGTGTTGTATAATTTACCAATTCTGCCTCTTCAAACCAGTGGGCAATCTCTTGAACAGCCTCTTCAGAGTCGCCAGAGGCATGGATCAGGTTTGGAATGCCCTTACGGCATGAGTCGGCATAACCAAAGCTGACGTGTGAGTAGTCACCACGGATTGTACCCATGTCAGCAGATTTCGGTTCGGTTGGACCAACAATTTTACGAACCACCGCTACGGCTTCCACGCCCTCGAGCACCATGGCAATCACTGGACCATCCATCATCATATCTAGTGTAATATTGAGGGTCTCTTCACCACGACGAGTTGCTAATTTGCCAATGCCCTCATAGTGTTTTTGGTAGTGCTCTCTGTCTGGAGATACCATCTTGACACCAATAATCTTTAGACCAACTCGCTCAAAGCGTTGTAAAATTTCCCCCACAATTCCCCGCTGGACTGCGTCTGGTTTGAATATAATCAGTGTTCGCTCAACTCCACAGAAAACCTTTTCATCATTACTTGCCATTGTAGCTCCTTTCGTTAGTATTTGTCTTATGATAGCAAAAAGCCATTATTTGATAAACTGCCTAAATACCCGTACAATAGGCTTATGTTTGTATCAGAGGCACTAACTGATTTTTTAGAGCATTTAGAGATAGAGGGCGGTAGAAGTCAAAATACCATCCGAAACTATTCATTGTATCTGGAACGATTCATTGAATTTGCTGGCGACATAGAAGTAGTAAAAATTACATCAGAGATGATTCGGCGCTATCGTCTGTGGTTAAATCGTTATAAAAATGACAACGATGGCAAAGCGTTGTCAATTTTAACACAGAGCTACCACTTGATTGCTCTACGTGGCTTCCTCACCTATCTATCGCGGCGTGACATCCCCTCACTATCTGCCGATAAAATCATCTTACCGAAGACGGTTCGCAAACAGGTGACTTTTTTACAATATGATGAGGTGGTTAATTTGATAGACAATATACCACTAGACAGTGAGCAGGGCTTGCGCGACCGAGCAATCATCGAGCTACTTTTTTCCAGTGGACTGCGCGTTTCGGAGCTCGTTAATCTCAATCGAGACCACATCAACCTCAAACGACGAGAGTTTATGGTGCGTGGAAAAGGCCAAAAAGACCGACCAGTGTTTGTTTCACAGCATGCCGCTGAACAGGTCGAAAATTACCTACAAGCTCGTCAAGACAGCCTACCTGCTCTTTTTCTTAGCTACAGCAGACGGTCGACTAAGCCAACAATGTCAGGCGATTATCGTCGCTTATCTGCACGTAGTATTCAACGGATGATATCACACTATGCTCGTCTGGCGGGGATAACTAAACACGTCAGCCCCCACACCATGCGACACAGTTTTGCTACGGACTTATTAATGAATGGCGCTGATTTACGCTCAGTTCAATCACTCTTGGGTCATAGCAGTATATCCACTACTCAGGTGTATACGCACGTCACTGACCAACACTTAAAAGACATACACGAACGCTTTCACAGCGATACTTCTCAGTAGGATTTAGGGGTCGCAAGCTCCGCCTTCTACGATATTGCCGGCAAGCGAGAAATCCTTACACAAGTTATTTAATACTTCCACAGATCCGGCTGGATACCATATATCCTCACCAAGTCGGAGGCGCGCTTCTACACGACGGAACAGATTATTTGCTCGACCTGTCGAGTCAACCGCCGGCTGAGCACCATAAAGCATAACCTGCTCCGTTCCTTTCATGACAGATACACGCACATTAGCGCCCTTGTAGAGGTGATTTATCGCTAGAAAGGCATTTGCGCTGGCTTCCGGGCTCACCTCATCAAGCTCAATAATAGCTCTACATGAATGACCATGAGGATGTGCAAAATCCTTAGAACATAATACCCCTGTTGGTTCGTTACGAGTCGTTGGCGTATCAGTAGCGCGGCGTAATGAGCCCTTGTGCACTACATTTTCTACCGCTGGCACCCCTGAAACGATACCGTTAGGGCGCAAAAAGACCGCCTGGGATGCCGACGAAGAATCTAGGCTATCTATGGTGAAATTATTGCCTGGTGTAATAACCTGAGCACGCAAAACAGCTGGAGCTTGAGTACTCCAAGTAGCCTTTTCTGGTAGGCTAATATCGCCATTGTGAACATCGGCCAACGCCACGTTTTTATTGGCATTATCTTCCTTATTAAACCACTCGATTATCACTTTATCGAACGCTCCCCGAGCACGCAACGGCACCAATTGCACCTTATTTTCCGCTCCTACATACAAGAAATCTTCAGTATCCATAGAAACCTTCAGACAGGTATACGCCTGATCGAATTTCCTACCGTTTGAACTGTTGGTTTGGACCAAGGTTTCTTGCGCATTGCCAGCACCTCCCAATACCGCTGATTGACGAACACTGTTGCAATCTTTCTTTTCCAGGGCATCACATGCCGAAGCATTGCCCTTCTGACACGCACGAATCACGCGTTTTGCGTCTTCCACACCAGCCAGCGCAGCATCATAGGCACTTTGCGACAAGTCGTTATTGATGGCTTGCTGCTGATCTTTGAGCATTAATTTCACAAAGCCAGCTGCTAGAATGGTCAATAACATTGCCGAAAAAATGACTGCAAACAAAGATGCTGCGCCCGATTCTTTTCTCTTATCCATTGGTCCTCACTATCATCTCAAAATTATTAATTGCACAGAAATTGAAATTGGACTCATTGTCTTCTGGTGGCTTACAGGCCATGTCCTGCAGCTCGGCAACAGCACTTGTCCCCAGTGTGAACGATACTTTGTACAGCGCCTCTGAATTATTAGCTGACGTAACGCGAGACGCCGTAAAATCATGCACGGCAATGGCTACATCAGTGCCATCAATAGGCCGCAGCAAATGCGTAACTCGCTCTGGCTCGATGTCCATCGGATATGAACCTGAGGTCGATTGACACAACGCAGCATCTTCATCCAATACTCGCGCTAGGTTAATAGCCTGACCATTAGAGCGAACAACTCCACTGCCACTCCGGCGAATAACTGGATCATCAATCGCGGAAGCCATGTTCCAAACGTAGGAATATTGACCCAAACATACACGACCGCTTCTAACTGACCCAGATTCACGGACTAAAATGACCGGGTTGGCTGAATTGACAATCTTAGTGGCGCTACTCTGTAGAAAGTCTCGACGAATGACATCACTAATCGTTCTACCCGACTGATTAACTGTCTTCATGACGGTACCGCGGTTATATATTTTGCCAGCCTGAACAGCGACCATAGCAACGGACAATAGTAATACTGATACAAATGCCATCGCCAACATCAGCTCTACTAAGGTAAATCCTGAATTAGCTCTTCTCTGGTGCATATAACCTCACAATCGTTCCTATCGTCACAGGCCTTGGCTGACTTGGCGCGTACCAACAAGCCTGAATATACGCATCGTAGGCAGATCCACTGGTGACATGCACCAATTGCACAGAAATACCGTATGAAACATCACCCTCTTGTTTGGCATACACTTGAGCTGGCATATACGACGATACTCGACTAAGAACATCGCTGCGCGAGCGCAGTGCAAATTCACCGTCACCAAAGTGGTCTGGGCAAGTGTCGACATTTAGGATCTCATTTGCAGCATCTTTTTTGGGCAAGTTCTTCCATAGCTCAGCCATGGCAGCATCGCCCTTGTGGGAATTGTTATGCACAAAACGGAGCATCTCTGCTTGCGCGTCAATCTGCTGGCGAACCAGTGTTGACTCAAGAGACTGCTGAGCTATAGACAGTCCCCGATTCATCACCGTCAGACAACCGACAGCAACCGCACTAAAAACAGCAGTCGCCAGCATGACCTCAATCAAGGTATCTCCAACCTGATGCTTACAGCGCTTTACACGCATTTCCCGCCCCCTTAACCGTCAATGCTTCACTGGATCCAGCGCGCGCACCGATAAAGACCGACAAACGTTCTGGAGCGAACCATTTTTCATCATAGATACAAACTTCATAGGTTGCGTCGCCTCTGCTCGTCAATAGTTCACTGATTTTATCGTCTGGATAGGTGCGTGAATCTGAGCGTATCGCCAATTCTCCAGTGGCAGGATTGCGAACCATAGCGACCGACAAACCTCCGCCAGCTGGCTCAACAAGTGCTGTTTTTACGCTCCAGTTGGTCTGATATTCGGCAACATTATTATTGGACGACCGATATAACCAGGTTTTTCCATCAGCCCCAAGCAACGCATAAATTAGCTTCACGCGGAAGCTTCTACCCTGATCTTCGCCAATGATATAGCGCCCTACTATCACGCAGTTTGACTGCCCCCGATAGCCATTGACACTAGCTCCCGGAATAGGACACGGATCTGTCGGTTGTCGATCGTTTTCTATACTAATAACCTTTGAGTACTGTTCGGTTAAAAAATTGGCGTAAGATTGGACAGCGTCGCGATACTGTTGGCGCTGAATAGCCACACCGATACCAGCTAACAACGCAATCGCCATGGTGCCGGAGATTGCTAGAAACATTGTTACTTCAATTACAGTAAAGCCACCCTGTCGTCGCATATTTCTAGTATAGCATAAGCGGTTTCTTTAGCCATCATATGAGCGGGAATAATCCACGGATAATTTCTGGACCAATGAACCAGGTCAGTAAAAATCCAACTATCAAAAGCGGCCCAAACGGCACTTTAGCCCTACGGTCTAGTGTTCCCTGTACCATCCCAGGCAGCACCATCAGGGTACCAAGGAGATTGGCTGCAAAGAGACACAGAAACGCCAACTTCCAATCAGCCAAGAATAATGCCAGGCCAAGACCGAGCTTGACGTCCCCAAACCCAATCCACTCACCTTTGGAAATAGCGTATAGTACAAGGTACAGCCCACTCAAAATAACTACCGCTCCACTGAGTGTCATCAAAAGGCCGACGATGTCCGAAGAGGTTATAAACCGTGTAGCTACAAAAACACCGCCCAACCCAACGAATGGCCACATGGCAATATCAGGCAAAATAGACCATTTTAGATCGTAAACGAACAATATTGTTAATGGTACCAAAGCTGACAGCCACACAACTACCCGCAATAACCCCAGATCAGAGAACGACTCTGGCCAGAACCATACTGAAAGCGCAAACAAAGCCCCCAGACCAAGTTCTAACAAAAGTTCAGTATAGCCAATGTTCGCCTTACAGTACCGACATTTGCCACCAAACCGTAGCCAGCTGACAACTGGAATTAGATCCTTCCAGATTAACTCATGGTGGCACGACAGACACTGTGAACGGTCTTGTTTGAGTTTTTTGCCAACGAGAGGCTTGAGTTTTTTCCACTCGGCGGCATCTATTTTTTCACCAGCAGCCTTGTCTTGTTTGAGCTGCCAGGCGCGCAGTCGCCACACTTGCGCCCCAGCAAAGCTACCCAAAACCGCCCCTAACAATCCAATCCCTACGGTCATCATGATCATAATACAACTGTCCATACCTCTTATGGTAGCAGAAATAGTAAAAAAAAGCAGCCTCTGTTGATGACGAGGCTGCTGTAATTGATCTGATTTTTAAGCACCGCTGTCTTGGCAGAAGTGAGTTGGGCCACCCTCAAGCAGTACCACGACCGCAAACTGCCGTGAAGTACCAGGTTCTAATTCCTGTTTCTCCTTAGAGCTTTCACCACATTTCATGCCAGTAACAACCTGAATTTCGGTGTCGCTAACAGTAACTGAATTCTTTTTACTGTCAACTGACACGTGATCTTTGTTGGTGTATTTTGACAGATCTGTACCCAAAAATGATCGGAGTTTCTCAGTGCCTGGCCACGCGCCACGGTTAGCATTGGAGTAGTTAGTAACTGCAGTTGAAACAAGGCTCAAGTCATTTTTACGGGCCGTGTCACGCTGGTTACGGTTTAGTACTGGAACAGCGATGAAGACCATCAGAAATATCAGTGCTGCAATACCCAGAACCAATACCACTTCTATGATCGTAAAGCCTTTTTTATCTTGTGTGTTGATCATAAAGTTTCCACCTTTCTATGATCTATTACTAATGTTAGCGGTAGTGCTTATCCTTATAATACACGGTAACTAGCACGTTGTCTAGATTCCTACGTGGTTAACCAGACTATAGATTGGGAACAAAATGGCTCCCACCATACCAGCTGCGACAATAGCCAAAAACACCATCAATACTGGCTCAATGGCGGTGGATATGGCTTTAATTTCCTCATCAAGCTCATTTTCATAAATCTGAGCTGTTTTGCCCATCATTTCATCAACCTTACCTGATTGCTCTCCAATCTTGATCATATGAGGCACCATTTCCAGCATATATTCCTCATTTTTTAGCGACAGAGATAATGCCTTTCCGCCCTTCACCTTGTCGGCAGCGCGCATGATTTCCTCGCTGACAATGACGTTATTAACACCATCTGCAGCAATTTTTAGCATATCAAGCATTGGTACACCAGTTGACAATAGCGTCTGTCCGGTTCGAGTAAACCGCGCCATGTAGAGCTTACGGAACATGCCTTTAAACAGCGGCACATTGAGCTTGAATTTGTCCTTCATATGAATACCCGCCTCTGTTTGCAAGTACTGGGCAAAGAAGTAAATGCCAAATCCCAGTAAAATAGCTAATAGCCACCAGAAATTGATGAAGAAATCAGCGATACTAACCATCAGTTGCGTCAAAATCGGCAATTCTCGCCCAACGTCTTTATAGAGACCCTTGACCTGTGGTACGACCGAAACCGTCATAAACCCAACCACCATGACGATCACCACCAGCACAATGGATGGATAGGTCAAAGCACCCTTGACTTTACGCAGCATCGCAGCATCTTTCTCCTGCTGGTTCGCTACTCGTTTCAAAGCTTCATCCAACGTTCCAGAGGCCTCACCTGCTGAAACTAAGGCGATGAATAGCTTATCAAACACTTCAGGGTGTTTCGAAAAGGCGTCAGACAGCTGTTTACCGCCTTCAATATCAGCGATCACTTCCTGAACGATACCCTGCATGCGCTTATTGGACGTTTGTTCTAACACCGTACGCATACTTTGCGACAAAGGCAACCCCGCACCAATCAACGTCGATAGCTGACGCGTGAATAATATTTTATCTTTGGACGTGATACGCCCCAGTATCCTGTCGATAACGTTTGACTTATCGTCTTCAAGTTCAATTTTTAATGGCACAAAGCCTTGATCGGTCAACAAGCGGGCAGCCGCATGTTCACTCTCAGCCTGAACGACTGATTTGACTATTTTATTGCTGGCACTATCCCTGGCTTCGTAGGCGTATTTTTTCATATATTATCCTCGCAATAACCTTTCTAGTTCCGTTAGATCAACTGCGAATTCACGTGCGCTATCATAGGTAATCGTACCATTCTGCACGAGATTTGCCAGAGTTCGGTCCATGGTCTGCATGCCCTGCTCGGCACCGGTCTGGATCACTGCGTCTAGCTGGTGAGATTTGCCTTCACGGATGATGTTACGCACCGCTGGGTTGGCGATGAGGATTTCTGCTGCTACTACACGACCGCCTCCGATGGCTGGCACCAAGCGCTGTGAACAGATAGCCATCAAGATATTACTGAGCTGTGCGCGAATTTGTGGCTGTTGGTGTGGCGGAAACACGTCAATCATACGGTCAATCGACTGGGCAGCCGAGTTGGTGTGAAGGGTTGCAAACACCAAGTGTCCCGTTTCGGCAATGGTGATGGCCGCTGAAATAGTCTCTAGGTCACGCATCTCACCGATCAGCACTACGTCTGGGTCTTGGCGCAAGCTGGATCGTAGCGCCGCTGAAAATGAGTAGGTGTCGTAGTGAACTTCTCGCTGCACAACGACTGATTGCTTGGATTTGTGGGTAAACTCAATTGGGTCTTCAATAGTGATGATGTGGTGTGACTTTTCTGAGTTGATTTTATCAATCAATGAGGCCAACGTTGTCGACTTACCAGAACCCGTCGGACCCGTCACCAGCACCAAGCCTCGTGGGAAGTCAGCAAAGCTATTGACGATTGGTGGCATACCAAGTTCGGTAGCTGATTTGATTTCGTTGGGAATCAGACGCAGCGCAGCTGCCAAATTACCTCTTTCATGAAAGGCATTAACACGAAATCGCCCCAATGTACCAAACGCAAAACTGAAGTCAAACTCTTTGTCTTTCAACAAAATCTGACGCTGATCTTCGTCTAAAATCTGGAACACCAAACGCTCAACTGCTGCTTCATCCAGTGGCATAGTGCCCGCTACTGGCATCAATCGTCCATCGATACGCAGCATCGGTGGCAAGCCTACTTGAATATGCAAGTCAGATGCACGCTTCTTAACCACATCTTCCAGTAATAGTTCAATTCTTAGCTCTTGATCGTTCATAGTTCCCCCTTTTTTATGCTGTGTCTGCTGCAACACGATTAACTTCTTCCAGTGTCGTAATACCACTCAAAGCCTTCAAATATCCGTCCTGACGCATCGTAATCATCCCCTGCTGTACCGCCATCCGCTGAATCTCTGCTGAGGTCGCTTGTTTGACGATCAAGTTTTGGATCTCCTCTGTCACATCCATCACCTCATACAAACCAGCTCGCCCCAGATAGCCTCGCGGTGATTGAGGAGTATCCCTACCTCTCACTAGGGTATATGATTGCTGGCCAGCCAACGGTAAGTCTTTATATCCCAAATCCTGAGCATATGGCACAACCTGCTCTCGTGACTGTGGTAATAAATGACCAATCGTTGATTGAATGGTTTGTGTCTCCAGAGGTGAAGACTGATAGGCATCATGCTTTGGCGCAACTCGTCTGACCAAGCGTTGGCCAATAATAGTGTTCACGGTACTAGCGATCAAAAATGGCTCAATTCCCATATCCAACAAACGTGGCAACACACCGGCTGCTGAGTTGGTGTGTAGTGTTGAAAACACCAAATGTCCCGTTAGTGCCGCCTGAACCGCCAAATTAGCCGTTTCTGCGTCACGAATCTCACCCACCATCACCACATCTGGGTCTTGACGCAAGATAGAACGTAACCCCGAAGCGAACGTCAGCCCAACCTCAGTGTTCACCTGAATCTGATTGACACCGTCCATTTTATACTCCACAGGGTCTTCCAGTGTCACAATATTGACTGAGTCGTCTTTAATTTCCTTGATCAAAGCGTACAAACTCGTGGATTTACCAGAACCTGTCGGACCAGATGTCAAAATCATACCGTTTGGCCGCTTAATTCCTTTTCGGATGCTGCGCAGGGCTCGGCCCGCATAACCCATATCTTCCAAATCAAACGAATTTCCCGTCTTATCAAGCAGACGAATCACCACCTGCTCACCCCAAACCACCGGTGATATTGCTATACGTAAATCGACCGCCTTGCCTGCTACATTCACGGCAAACTGACCGTCTTGAGGAATGCGATGTTCATCAATTTTCAAGCTGGATAAAATCTTTATACGGCTCACCAGGGCTGGCTCAATGCTTTTTGGCAGCTGCATAACCTCCCTAAGCACACCGTCAACGCGACAGCGAATCTTCAGAGCCTTCTCGAGCGGTTCAATATGTACGTCAGAGGCATGGCTTTTCACCGCATACTCCAAAATAGTGCTTAATGCGCGCGAAATCGGAGAGTCCTGGACGATAGTCTTGATCTCAGTCGCTGATTCAATAGCCGCTTCCTCTTGTGACACCTGAGCAGCATCACTCACCGTCGACAAATCGGCCTTGTATTGGCCCAGGACATGCCTAACACTGTCCTCAGAGGCCATAAACACCTTCAGTGGGCGCTGAATACGATTTGCCAAATAGTCAACAGCCTGGACGTTATTGGCGTCAATCATAGCGACTGCTAGGCGATTTTGAACTTCAGCCAACGGAACCGCCATGAAACGCTCCGCCACTTCAGCCGGCAGCAGAGATAAGATATTCTGATCGATGAAGCTATTACTCAAATTGACGTATGGTACGCCTGAAACTTGAGCCACCGCGTGCGTCAGAAGCTCATTGTCGATGACACCTTCTTCGGTCAACAGCGAAAAAAGCGGCTTATCTTCTTTTTTTGCCCGCTTTTCTGCGTCATCTAAAATTCTCTTTTCAACAAGACCCTCATCAATCAAAAGCTTGATGAGTTTTTCTTGTATTTCATCTGTTAGCAGCGCCATGTTGCTAACCCCTTATCCGTTTTCGCCACCAACAATCACTTCAACGGTAGGGTTGATCGCTTTATCGTTAAAAATATCTTTACTCGGTTGGGTTACGTCTGATGAAATCTTGCGAATCGTTTGTACTTTTACGCCACTGTCTGGTAACTTCAGAAATGACAGGTTAGACGCCACCACATACGCGACAATCACGCCCAAACTTGCTACTAAAATAATCATTGCTATATCTGTTTTCTTCATGGTTTTACCACCTTATTTTCAAGTGTAATTGCCTGCGCTGGATTGTATGGAACTTTGCCTTGTATGTTGAGAACCACCTTGCCGTCACCTGCTTGAATTTCCATGGCGGTGATCTCAATAACACGAATTGATTTCTCAAAACGCTCCATCAATTCTTTCAATTTGTCAGGCGCACCACTAACCGAAAGGTTGAACTTGTGTGCCGACTCTGAGTTAGACTCACCTTCACTGGCAGAGGCTGCGTCTACCGTTAGGCTCTCCAGTGTCAAGCCTGGCACCGCCCCAATGAACTTTTGCTGCAAGGCAGCACCCAAGGCATCGGCATTTGGCTCAGCTGGTAATGCGTCCAAAATAGTTTGTAGTGGACTGCTCTCGTCGCTCGACTTTACTGATTTGAGCGCATCATTTGTCTCTAATACTCTGATGTTATCTTTTAGCTCTTTGGCGTTAGAGATATTGCTATGTAAGGTACTCACGGTACCATTTTTTGTAGCAATAACTTTAGAATGGAAAATAATCTGTTGTATCAGGAATATCGACACCACCAGTGCAACACCTGCCAAAAAGGCAGCACCCGCCACAAAAAAGAACATTGTCTTTTTTGAAGAATCTATCTGTTGGCGTTTGCGAATTGCCACATCTTGCTCACCTGAGGGCATTATTGATTCTCCTTCTTCTGTTCAGTTGATTCACTACGGCTAAAGAGACTCTCTGGTACACCTAAGCGTGAATCTGTCACGTTTGTCTTGCTGGTCGGCGTAATGATTGAAATCGTTTCTTTTGAATGTGCAAACAGGTCATCAGGATAGGTGAAAGTAAAGGCAAAGCGCAACACCTTCTTACCTTCGGCATTCTCGCCAAACGTTGTTTCGCCAGCTTTCATATCACTCGCTAGCGATACACCATCACCCTCGGCATTGCCTTTTTTTACCTTGGTGCTGGTGAGTGTCTTCTTGAGGACTTCCAGCGCTGCAAAGCCGTTGACAGCTGAACCTTCCAGGGTAATTGTCTTTTCTTTTGGGTTGAGGCGTGCCATCGATATCTGCACATTATTTGGTGCTGGCGGGTTGATAGCACTGATCAATGATAATAGTCGTGAATTAATCTTTTTATCACTGTGTAGTCGATCGATCTGCCCTAACTGCTGCTGCAGCGTTACGGTCTTGTCTAGGTCGCTAATTTGCGATAGTTCACCATATTTGCTTTTTATATCACTGTCTTGCTTGAGTTCAAACGCTAGTTGGCCACCTAAAACAACTGCACAGAATACGACGATAGCAATAGACACGATACCTACCAATATCGACATTGATATGACCGCGTTGCGCATCATGCGAATACGTAGTAGCTCGCGCTTAACATCTGGGATCAAGTTGATTTCAATCATCCGAGATTACTCCTTTGCGCTAACCCGACGACTGTTGCAAACTCAGAGGCCACTGGAGCCAATTGCTGCTGATCATTTTGTGACATCGAAACACGTTGCCACGGATTGGCAGTAACGGCGTTGATACCAGCCTTTGAGGAAATGTATTGATCCATCTGCGGGATAGCTGCGCCAAATCCAGACAATAATATGCCAGAAACCTGCAAGCTCGTGTAACGCGTCTGGAAAAAGGTGATTGATTTGACAATTTCTGAAGCAAAATTATCCAAAACCATATCAATCGCTCGCAGCACTTGACCATCCAGGCGATCTGGCGCCAAGCCAAACTTCAAAATAAATTGCCGCGCCTGGTCCTCTTGAACGCTCAAGTTCTGTACTGCTGACCGCACCAGTGACTGTAGGCCTGTTGGCACCGTACGTACCAACCGAGGTGTTGTGCCATATACCACAGCTAAATCAGTAGAGATTTCACCCATATCGAGGATCAATTTCACATCCTGGTTATCAGATGGTGTCAATGAGCGAACCATTGCTATCGGGTCTGGCTCCTCAGCGATAACATTAAAACCTAGACCTTCTACGAACTCCAATTTACTTTCAGCGTATGATTTGGCTGTGCTGGTCAATAGCACCTCATACTGGTTTTGTGTTCGCAAGCTGTCACCGAGCAACGCCCAGTCAACCTTTGCATCGTCAATCGACATTGGAATATATTGTTCCACCTGATATTTCATGGTTGCGCGCAGCTCTTGGTCAGAAACTTTTGGCACATCGATGATAGTGCTGAAGGTTTTACTCGAAGGCAACCCGATGGCAACATTTGAGGTTTTAATGCCACTTTGCCCAACGGCAGTCATAATCACTTCACCCAAACGGCGCTTCGCCTCTGGTGAATCACTGCTTGATATTTTGCTATCAACTGGTGCATAACCATAATGCATCAAGTTCCAGCCTGAACCACTGCGACCCAATTGAACAACCCGCACCGCGTTTGTACCGATGTCTAGTCCGAAGAAGTCGCCCAACCCTTTTGAGAATTTCATATCACCTTTCATTATACATAAGCTTTTTGTATTTGTAAAACAAAACGTTAAAAACGTGGCGGCAGTTCACGGGAATACATGGTCTGAATGGCGCCCGAATCACGTGAACGGCCATAATTTGCTAAATACGCGTCTGGTCGCAAGTTCAAAATCTCTGCCGGTTTACCAAAATCAGTCTGATCAGAACCATGTGTGCGCCGCAGATAGAGCGACCCGGTTACAATTGGTCCGTTGACGCGAAGCTGCTGTTTATCACAGGCTCCACTTGCCAACAAATCCGCCTCTGGCCAACCCTTGCCATTCTTGGCTTCAGCACAGGTACTGACAGTCTTGTTGGCCAGCAACCAGGCATCGACACGCTGCACATTTGGCTCTATGATGATATGGTCTGCTCGAATGATGAGTTGTGGAATAGACCCGACACTTGATAGCGGCCCGTTTGCATAGATAATATCACCGGTGATTCGCACCGTTCGCCCATATACCGTGATGTATGCACCGGTCTTCACGGTGCCGCCAGTAATCTCTACTTGCGCTGCACGGTATTCTGCATTGCCAGACAGCTGTCCATCACCGATCTTTATAGAGCCACTGTCCGTTCCTTTGATAGCCGGGTAGTTGTATCCTGTGAGGCGACCAAACTGCCCATATGGTGTTTTAGTGTTACGGAATGTCAAGGTATTATATTCACGAGCTAAGCCCCCAGCTGGGCCGCCATCGGACAATCCAGCACCTGAAGCAGAAATGATATTTTGTGGCGACAAAATGCCATACTCTGCCCAAGATCCGTACCGTTTATCGTCCAAAATAGTCATACTAGTTTGTACTAAGCCCTTGCTGGTCGCTCCGCCAAATGATACACCAGCCCTGACGTCACCACCCCAGAACTGAACTTTTGGTTTCTTACTGACAACCACACACTTCACAGCGTATGATGACGTTTCTTTACCAACCTCTTGTTTATAAGCAGCAACTACCGTTGCATAACAAACCCTATCGCCCGACTGGACTGGCAATCCATTGATATCATCGTCAGACGAATGAATCATGGTTTGATTGACTGGAAAGTCTCGATCCGAGCCATCTTTATACAGGTCTTTACAAGCACCAGAAATTGTCACGCCATGTTTTGCGGCAATGTGAGCTGCTAATTCACATGGATTCTCAATAGACATCTTCACATTATCACCAGATTCAGCAATGGTGTTACCCGCCTTTGCCACAAACCGCACTACCGCACTACGAGTTGACTTGGAGCGTGTCGGTCCGCTATTGTATATCGATCCCTGTACCCCAGAGACTTTCTTTTGTCCTAGAGTAATCGTGGTTGACGCTACATCAATTGATGGCCTCAAGGTGTATTCATATGGTACGACAGCACACGCATAGTTTGAGCCAGCAACACCACCCTTGTAGCTAGCTGGTGCCCATTCAATTCGTTGACAGATATTTTTTCCCGCATCACTTGCTTTGATGGTATATCTCATGACATTCCAAGGGTTCTTTGCACCAGCGTATGGACCATAGTGTTGAATAAAGGTATCTCTTCGTAACGGCGGGCTAGACCAACCAAAGTCAATCACGCTGGCATCTTCCGAAGCACTAATGTGCGGACTTCGCGGCAAATTATGCCCCCTAATGGTATGGCGAATTTGTTGATTAGCATTTGCGTCACGCATAGCCAGTCGGTGGGTAAAACCAATAGTCTCGCCCGGTTTAGCAAATAACGTTGCTTTCTGCCAATCCCGATCAACATTGTTATTTGCTGTTGTTTCACGACGAATATAACTCTCTCCCTCTGCGCGCCATGGGCTAGCCTGGCGGATTATCCTGACTGGTAACGTTTCTGCTCGACATCGACCAATTGAAGTATTCTCTCTAAAATCACCACAACGCCAAAAAGTTAAATATAACACCTGGCCATTTGGATCACCAGGCGTAGCAACATTCCTAATGTCCAATGTTGCTGGCAATGAATCTCCGATTGATGTCCAGCCACTCGCATCACCACGTCCACGGAGGAGGTTAGTACCATGAATTGTCATCCTTGATGATAGTGATTGAATCTGTGTAGCATAAAATGGTAATCCTGTACATTCACCGCCCATCACCGCCGATCCATGTAGGTATATGGTGATGTATTCTTGATTATGAGCAACAGCCTGCACGCCAGTTGAATAATAGCCTTGCTCCCAGCCGTTCGAGGGGCCATAATTGCCATTTTTATCATTAAACCATAAGGCTCCCTGGCCACAAACTTTATTTTCTAAGTATTTGTTCCAGGCATCTATCTCTGAGTTGTTATATGCTGGACGTGCCGCATGAGCATCGTTTGTCAAAAATAACGCTGAGGCCATGGCGCCCACCAAGACCAATGAAGCAAACGCCCACCGCCGATTCATTTAGTCTCCCCGCCTCTGATCACCCTGCTTATCATGTGAGCCCACAATATTCTTTATGGCATCAAGGGTAATAATGTCATTAACTCGATGGTCTACATATACGCCAGAATTGTTCACTGCTTTTTCAAGGGCTTCATAGCCACTTTTTGCCGCAGCTGCATCTCGGGTATAGTAGAACGGATACGCCAAGGCCATGAACGCACAGGTTGGATCCTTGTCATAATCCTTTTTTGCCTTCACATCATCGGCAAACTGTTTCATCTCTTCGCCATGTTTTTTCTTGGCTGCTTCATCAACTGACAAGTCGGTGTCTTGACGAATTTTATTATACCGGTCAATCATATCTTTGCCACATATCACATACGGTGTCTTTACTATTTGCTGTGGCTGCTTAAAGCCCAGGTAGAGAAACCCGCTCTTTACGCCAGCGACGACAATAGCCACGACGACTACTACTGATATAATACCCCATATAATCACTTTCTTCATACTGCTTATTCTAATACAGCTACGCTATCCTTGCAACCATCAGTGATGGTATAATAAGCTCATGAGTTTATCTATTGGTATCGTGGGGCTCCCCAATGTTGGCAAGTCAACCACGTTTAATGCATTAACAAACAACGATATTTTAGCAGCAAATTACCCCTTTGCAACGATTGAGCCGAACACGGGAATTGTTCCCGTGCCAGACGAACGATTGGATGTTCTAGCAAAACTATACAGCTCAGAGAAAATTCTGCCAGCCACGGTGACATTTGTGGATATTGCTGGGTTAGTAGCAGGCGCCTCTAAAGGTGAAGGATTGGGTAATAAGTTTTTGGCAAATATACGACAATGTGACGCAATTGTGCATGTAGTTCGAGCTTTTGAAAATACTGCTATTTTACGACATGACGAAGCACCGGTAAATCCCAAGGCTGACATCGAAATCATCAATACCGAGTTGATTCTGGCAGATATTCAAACCATAGAAAATCGCTTGCCACGGTTACAGAAAGAGGCCAAAGCCCGTCCAGCAGCTCGCGAGGAAGTCGCCTATCTACAAACACTACTAGAACAACTGCAGTCTGGTGTCCCGCTATCTTCAATAGCCGACTTGAACACAGAATTGATTCAAGATCTCCACCTGCTGACTGCCAAACCAGTTATTTATGCATTCAATGTTGACGAGACGGGACTAACCGATACTGCACTACAATCAGAACTCACTTCCCTGGTAGCGCCTGCCAAAGCTTTGTTCTTGAGCGCCAAGCTGGAAGAAGAATTAAAAGGATTGTCCCCCACAGAAGCTGCCGAGCTGTTGGAAAGTTACGGCGTCACGGAAACCGGACTCATGCAATTGATTCATGCTGCCTATGACACGCTGGGATTGCAAAGCTACTTAACCGCTGGGCCTAAAGAAGTTCGTGCCTGGACTATCCACAAAGGATGGACGGCGCCACAGGCTGCTGGCGTTATTCACACCGACTTTGAAAGAGGCTTCATTGCTGCTCAAGTGGTCGACTATCACGACCTCGTCAGTGCTGGCTCTGAAGCTGCTGCCCGCGCTGCTGGCAAGATACGGACCGAAGGTAAAACCTACGTCATGCAACCTGATGATGTCGTTGAGTTTAGATTCAACGTGTAGCTGATTTAACTACTTTTAGTACATAAAATCGCTCACGATTACCGCGAGCTCCAGCCACGGCACTGTCGGCTTTGTCCACCGTCACGAACAATTTTGCTGACCACGCCTCAAAATCACGCAAAATCTGCCGCCGAATTGTATCATTTTTGATGACGCCACTGTTACCCAGCTGCTGACGCGCAGCTTCAAACTGCGGTTTAACCATAGCAACAATTAGCGTCGTATCTTTACAAATACTCGCAAGGTGCGGTAAAATTTGCCGTAAACTGATGAACGATACGTCGATCAGCACAATATCTGGTGCTTCGTCTGGCACAAAATCCCGAATATCAGTTTTTTCGTGCAATTCTATCCTTGAGTCACGCCGCAAATCTGGATGCAACTGATCAGTTCCAACGTCAACTGCATATACTTTTTTAGCACCATGTTTCAGCGCATAATCAGTAAACCCGCCGGTGCTACTGCCAACATCTAGCACAACGCGGTCAGTAAACGTAACACCCAAGGCTGAAGCAACACTCGCTAGTTTTAATCCCGCACGACTGACGTATCGCTCACGTGGCGACAACGTAATCAACGCCTGATCACCCACCATATAGCCTGGCTTTTGCACCACCTTTCCATCAACCAGAACATCACCGAGGCGAATATAATTTTCAGCTTGCGATCTACTAGCAACCAGACCTCGAGCAACCAGTTCTTTATCAAGCCGTCCCTTAGCCGCCATACATAATATCCTCAAGCTTACGAGTTATCTCGGCTATTTTACCCCATGACTGACCCTTGGTGATGATTGACATGACATATTTACCCTTTGGATGAGTCACGATAGCCGCATCATTCAGGTACCCTTCCAGAAAACCAACTTTGTCTTGCACCGTACCACTACTGCCGGCCGGTATACCCTGACGATATACCTGTCGCTGCATCAAGCCCAACAAGAAGTCGCGGTGGCTACCTCTGACTAAAGTACCGTCATCAATTCCTTTCAAAATCTTTGCTAAATCATTAGTTGATGTCATCACATACGATCCCCTGAGTGACGTATCCTTAAAACCTTTTCCTTCACGCAAGTATTCAGTAATACCGCTAGCGGTATATTGTGCTATAGTTGCCTCCGGACACGCATTATCAGAATTCACAATCATCCGCGTTATACATTCTTGCACAGATACCCCACCGATTTTATCATTCATAGTCAACTGATTATTATCAATTTTATCCATCAAAACCATAGCTATATATAATTTGTAGGTGCTGGCCGACACACTAGACTCGCTGCCGCGCACCTGAGCGCTCCATTTGTCACCGGACAATTGGCTAACTGTCAGACGGATGTCATGATCACGCGCCACTGAATTAACATAAGCCTGCAGTCCCAGTGCCGAATGAGAGAAGGTCTCTTTGTATACCGGTTGCGGTGGCAACTGCTTGGCCACCAGTGCAAGTCGACTATCTTTTTCCTCTGTACTAAGCAGCACCTCTTGTACTTTTGTCGTCATTTGCGCGACATCAATGCCCCGACCTGGCGCCCCATTCTCACGTTTCATCTCTGTGCCGTCATGCATATAAATAACGGTTTTACCAGCTGGTTTATTGACTACTTTGCCAAATGAATGTTCCAAAAACTCCGTTAGTTTCGCCTGATTGAGCGCTATTTTGGGGATATTATGCCCGTCTTCGATGAATGACAAAATCTTTGCGATGGTTGATTTGTCAACTTTGACTGCCTTACCTTCAAATTCCACGGCGATATTTCGCTGCAAAATCTTTTCAACACGAGAGCGTAACTCTTGCAGCTGTTTTTCCGTCACCTTGGCAGACAGACGTTTACCCTTCATCTGCACCTCGGTCTTGTCACCCAAAGAATACTGGGTCGAAGCTATCGCCTGACGCGCCTCAACACTTTGCAGCTCACGACCAGCTTTCTCTGCTACAACCACCACCTTGTCATTCTGAATCTCTACTCGTGCATTTTCGGGCGGCAATGTTAAGCTATCACCATATTCAGCCATCTTCGCTTCCAACGCACTTTCATCAAATTTCACTTCAGCATTGTTAACCTCGACCGAACGCCACCATAAACTAAACGGCATCAATCGCTGCCACCACGGATAATCCAACGCTTTGTCGGCCACACAACGACCACACACTGTGCCACCAAAATTGCCTACAGAAGCTTCCTGCTTGCCATTTCTTGTCACAAATTGCAGCTGTGTCTGTGGAGCACTGTCCTTCGCCAACCGTTCAATATCATTGCGTGTCCACCAGCTAACACTCCGCCCCATCATGTGCGCCCTGCTAGTCAAGCGATCCCCAGGAAAGCTCATCTGAATAACCACAGACAACAGACAGATTAAACAAAAACTGACACCACCATAAAAGACCCATCTCAACGATGAGTCTTGATGACATCTTTTACAAAAACGACGCATTCGAAGACGGATAATCTTCAACTGTAGCGTGAGGTATTTCCTCAGTTCTCTACTTTTTTCTTTCCCTATACTCACCAGTCGTTGTGTCGACATTAACAATATCCCCCTGTTTGATAAATGCTGGCACCTTGATCACTAATCCAGTTTCCAATGTTGCATCTTTCAACACGCTCGAAGTCGTGTCACCCTTCACAACATCTTCAGTATAAGTCACTTCCAGATACAAATTCTTTGGTAGTTCTACGTTAATGACTCGCCCATCAAAAAACTGCAAGCTTAATGAGTCACCTTCTTTCAAAAAATCAGCCGCTGAATCAACAATTTCTGCACCCAATTCAAACTGTTCAAAGCTTTCAGGGTCCATGAAGTAGAACGTCTCGCCGTCGCGGTACAGATATTGAACAGTCTTATTGGTCACTTCAGCTGACTCAATCTTCTCTTGCCCCTTGAATGTTTTTGGGATAACACTGCCATCAATCAAGTTTTTCAACTTCACATTGACAATTGATCCACCGCGGCCCATTACCTTCTGTCCGTATTCAACGACACGATATGGCTTACCGTCTATCTGGCAAATTGTTCCTTTTTTTAAATCTGTTGGCTGGTACATCATTGCTCCTTTATTTCATCTTTAGAACTGTTGGCCGGCGCGCCACATCCTTTGGTGCGCCGAAAAATGTTCCAAATTAGCCGTGTGTCACGAATGGCAACAATGCCAAGTGGCGGGCGCGTTTGATAGCAACCGCCAGGCTTCGCTGCTGTTTCTCAGTCAAACCAGTTTTTGCAATTGATTCAATTTGACCGTACACATTGGTGTATCGTTGCAACGTCTTTACGTCTCGGTAGTCAAATACACTTGGTGTATCCTTTTTTTGTCGTTTAGCCATTTTCTACTCCTTGTTAGAACGGAATTTCTGATAAATCAATTGGTTTATCGTCAATTTCCGTTACTACTTCTTCTTTCGTTGATATATTTGCCGTTGAGCCACCGGTGTCGCCACTTGGCCCATCCAGGAAGGTCACATCAGAGGCAACCACTTCAATTCGTGAACGTCGCTTGCCAGTTTCCTTGTCTTCCCAGCTGTCTTGGCGAAGGCGCCCTTGTACCAATACGCGTCGGCCTTTTGATAGGTACTGCATAACCAACTCACCGAGCTTTTCCCATGCAGTTACATCAAAGAAATCAGCTTGATCATCTTGTGTTTGGCGATCCACCGCGATAGAAAAGCTCACAACCATCCTTCCTGACGTTGTCGTGCGCTGTTCGGGATCACGGGTCAATCTTCCCATTAAAATGACTTGATTGATACTTCGTGCCATAGTGTTACCCTCCTTATTATAGGTTTATTATCGATATCGTTTGCGATAATTATGCGTCAGCTTCAGTAGCTTCAGCAGCCATTTTCTCAGATCGCTCGCGCTGCTCTGCCAATGCCTGACGAGTCTTTTCATCAGTCTTTACCAACAAGTAGCGCAATACTTCGTCAGTAATGTTCAGTGTGCTTGAAATCTTGCGCGGTGCGTCTGATGGTAGTGTTGCCTCAAAGTATACATACACTGCGAAATCTTCGCGGCGAATTTGGTAAGCCAATTTTTTCTTACCCCAGTTGTCTTCTTTGGTGATTTTACCACCATTGTCTTTGATCAACGCTCGAACCTTGTCCAGCGCCGCGTCCAAATTTGCTTCCAAATCTGGATGAATAAGAACGGTCAGTTCGTATTCGTTCATGTTTCCTCCTTCGGAATCCTTCACGGATGGTTATGCTATCTCACATAACCTTAGGTTATTATTCCCTCGTATTATACGGTAATCTGATGTAAAAGTCCAGTGATGCGCCCTGTCGGGCCATGCTACAATAGAATTCATGCGTATCGCTATTCAAGGGCAAGCCGGATCATTTCACGAACAAGCAGCAAAACAATGGTACGGGCCTGACGCCACCATCGTTCCGCGCATGACCTTCGGCGATGTTTTTCAAACCTATGCTCGCGGCCAGGCTGACGCCATTGTCGTGGCGGTGGAAAATACCATTTACGGCACCATCAACGAAACCTACCGTCACATCGAATCCTGCAGCGCTCCTATCGTCGGTGAAGTGACACTTACCATTCAACAAACCCTCATCACCAGTCCAGGTACAAAGCTTGAAGACATCACTTCTGTCTATTCACATCCTGTCGCCCTGTCGCAGTGCCATCAATTTCTCCAAGAACACCTACCGCAAGCCGCACAAATTGAATATTTTGATACCGCTGGCGCTGTCGAATTTATCAAGCAACAGGGTTCATCACGCCTGGCAGCCATCGCCGGTGAAACCGCTGCCCAACTGTATAATATGCCAATTCTCAAGCGACACATCCAAGACGGTCAGGATAATATCACTCGCTTCCTCGTCCTTGATCCAACCGCCACAGTGACTGACGCCGATCGAGCAACCCTCGTTGTCACCACCGCCCATCAACCAGGTAGCCTGCTCGAGATACTCCGTACCTTTGCTAACCAGTCCATCAACCTTGCCAGCCTCCAGTCTCAGCCCATCATCGGCCAACCCTGGAATTACAAATTCTTTATAACCGTTGATGCTGCTGGTCCGTCATTACACCGCGCCATCAACAAAATCACCGCAACTGGGCACAAAGTAACATTACTCGGAGAATACCGAACCGCACGATAAGCGTGTCGCTTCAAATTAGCTATCACCAAGCTCATCAAGGCTTGATACCAACACCTCTCGTGGCTTTGATCCATTGGCCGGACCAATGATTCCCTGATCCTCCATCTCAGCCATGATACGAGCAGCTCGACCATACCCAATCTTCAACCGCATCTGTAATAAACTAGTGGAGGCTCGACGACTCTCGATGACCAAGCGAACAGCATCCTTAAACATCGCGTCACCGTCATTACCTTCCAAATTCACCATCACGCCACCCTTACCATTGAGCTGAACAGGCTGCGCAACCACTTCATCATTGTACTGCGGTGCTGACTGCATCCTGAGATAGTCCGTTATCTTATTAACCTCATCATCAGTCACCCATGCACCCTGAATACGCTTTGGCTTGCTCATGCTTGGTGTGTACAGCAACATATCACCCTGACCAAGCAGTTTCTCAGCGCCAATCTGATCCAGAATAGTTCGTGAGTCAACTTGGGAAGCCACGGTAAAGCCAATTCGTGCTGGCACGTTCGCCTTGATCAAACCAGTGATCACGTCAACACTCGGCCGCTGCGTTGCCAAGACCAGGTGAATACCCACCGCTCGAGCTTTCTGCGCCAAGCGAACGATCAGCGCCTCGACGTCACGCGCCGCCACCATCATCAAATCAGCTAACTCATCAATGACGATGACAATGTATGGCATCGCCCCGTCTTCATGTTGCTGAACATTTCCGTTCTCATCAGCAACCGGGATTTTCGTGCCAGCAGTCTTGATTTTTTTGTTATAGCTCTTAATATCACGAATTTTCTCCGCCGCCAACAACTTATAGCGCCGCTCCATCTCATTGACCGCCCATTTCAAGGCCGAGATAGTCTTTTCTGGCTCAGTAATCACTGGAGTTAACAGATGCGGGATGTCTTCATATGGCGCCATTTCCACCTGCTTTGGGTCAACCAAAATCAATTTCATGTCGCTCGGACTATTGCGATATAACAAACTAGTCAATAGAGTATTAATCATCACCGACTTACCAGAACCGGTCTGACCAGCGATCAACATGTGTGGCATCTTGTTCAGCTCGCCAACCACTGCTTCACCCGAGATATCCTTACCGATAGCAAAGCTCAACGGTTCATGGGCGTGCTTCCATTGTTTCGAATCCAACACACCATATAGTCGCACATCAGCCGCTCGTCGGTTTGGCACCTCAATACCAACGGCTTTTTGCCCAGGAATCGGCGCCTCAATCCGCAAACTCTGCGCCGCCAAATTCAAAGCAATATTCGTCTCCAATGCTGTGATGCGCGTCAATTTCACACCACTCGGCGGCCGCAAAGTATATTGCGTCACCTTCGGCCCAATATTGGCGTCTTCCATCTCCACGTCGATGTTGAATTCTGCCAAGGTATCATGAATGATCTGGGCATTTTGCCGAATATCGCCAGCATCAGCTGGGCTTTGCTTCTTCTCTAGTAGATCCAAGCTTGGTGATTGCCAATTTGGATCATGCACCGAAACTAATGCTGCCTGTTCCTCGGCAGATTTATCCTGCTTCACACTACCCCGCAAACTACTTAACGGCGACGATTTTTTGGCTTTAGCTGGTTCTTCTGTATCTACCGTCGGCACGCCAGCGTTCAAATTAATCTCGCTAACCTTTCGTGACTCAGCTTTTTCCGCCTTGGCAGCCTGTCGCATGATTGCTTTGTTCTCATCGTCCTCCGAAGAATCACGCCGCATCATCTCCCATATCTTACCAAACAACTCAACTGGGGTCATGAGCGTGATGAACAATGCAGTGATAAGGATGAGAACGATATATATCAGAGCGACGATTGGCTTTTCTGCCAGGGTCATCATTATATTATTAGCAACATCCCCAATAACACCACCAGCCTCCGGGCGGGCGGCAGTCTTCAGTAGTCCAAACAGCCCACTCAGCCACACCACCTCCAAAACGGCCGCTATTTTCATGGCAATTGGCAATCGATTATTCTCTGCGCGGAAAGTCTCCACCGCAATATACACCAACAACACTGGCAGAGCATACATAGCGTAACCAACGACCTTCAAAGCGACGTGGTTGGTCCATTCCAAGACTGGACCGCCTACATCAAACCATGCCACCACCAGCAGCAATGCCAGCACAATCATCAAGACCGCCCCAACTTGCGACCAAAAGCCACTCGGCACGTCATGTTTTGGCGCGGTCGCCACTGATTTCTTTTTCGTAGTCTTTCGTTTTTTAGGCATAACTGTTATCTATTATACCCCGTTTTACGGATTATCGCACTTATTTATTATATCATACTTTGTTAAATATGTCTAATAAGCCGGTGCGCTGTGTCGCTCTCGAGCTTTAGTGTCATTTGCCTCCGTGTCGGGGACTTGTTTAGCTGGAAATCGTTTCTTTGGTAATCTTGGAACGACTGGCTTATCAGTATCAGCATCCGCCTCTGCCTTGACTGTTCCCTGCGCACCACGAGAAACTTTTCCTGGCGCCTTCAGGCCACCACCAATTTCATTAACTACCGGGATGACAATTGGCGTCCGACGCGTCTGGTCGTACAGGATATGCGTAACTTCGTCCTTGATTTCCTTTTTCACCACATCAAGATCGTATTTACCAGCAAAACTGCGGGCTGCTTTTTGCTTCAAGTACTGACGAATCATGTTCATCAATTCCTCAGAGTCACGCAGATAGATAAAACCGCGGGAGATAATATCTGGGCTAGTCAACAGCCGTCCCGTACCACGCTGTACTGTCAACACCACCACAAACATGCCCTCTTGAGACATGTGAATGCGGTCTTTCAGTACCACCTCAGAGACGATAGCACCCGTATCGTCATACATCACACCGCCAGCCTGAATCCGGCCAGCTTTCTTAGCTTGACGCTCAATATCAATTTCGATGATATCACCAGCGTCGCACACAAAGATATTCTTCCTCGGAATACCACACTCTTTTTCTGCCAGCCGCGCATTGTGAACCAACATGTGGAATTCACCGTGAATTGGCATGTAATATGTCGGGTTGAGGGCGTTGATCAGCTTAATGTGGTCATCGTAATAGCCATGGCCCGACAAGTGTAGTGGCCCAACCC
>CAUROB010000002.1:0-44154 GCA_963526655.1 uncultured Candidatus Saccharibacteria bacterium | reverse complement strand
TCCAAAATCTCCGTCTTGTTCGATTGCTCGCTCAGATCTGGAGCAGGGCGGTGAATTGGTGCGGTTTTGCCCTTTGGCTGTGGCTTTTCGTCAATCGCTTCACCAACCACGTTAAACATGCGCCCCTGAGTTTCAGTGCCCACCGGCACAGAAATCGGCGCGCCAGTCGCCACCACTTCCGCACCGCGAGCCAAGCCGTCAGTCGACGACAGCGCAATCGTTCGCACCGTGTGCTCATCGAGGTGCTGCGCTACTTCCAGCACCAGCGTCTCTTTGCCGTTCTTGACATGGAGCGCGTCATAAATTGCCGGCAGCTTAACGTCACGTGGAAATTCCACATCGACCACCACGCCAACGATTTGAATAATTTTTCCTAAATCTTTTGCCATCTTGTTCTCCTTTATCATTGTTCCATCGCCTCCACGCCACCAGAAATTTCTGCCAGCTCTTGGGTAATTGCACCCTGACGGGCTTTGTTCATCGCCAGTGTCAGGTCGTCCACCAGGTCAGATGCATTATCCGTCGCATTCTTCATAGCCATCATCCGCATGGAGTGCTCACTAGCACGAGCATCCAGTAGCGCTTGAAACAGTCGCGCGCCCGTCAAACGGTAGGCGACGGCGTCCAGTACCTCTGGGATGCTTGGCTCGTACTTGGCGTCAGAAACCGTGTTTGAAACTTCACTTGGGTCAATTAATGCTTTGGTTCCTGCTGGCAATAACCGCGACAGTTCCGCGGTTTGCACCATGCTATTCACAAATCGTGTATATACCAACGTCACCGCGTCAACTTCGCCATTCTCAAACATGCTGATGGCAGTGTTCAAAATCGTGTGAAAAGTCAGTCCGGACGGCTGGTCTGGCAAATTGTCATAATTACCCACCACTTTGGTATCCTTCAAGCGTGATGCAAACTGCGAAGCTCGGCGGCCAACTGTCAAGGTCAAATTCTCAATGCCGCGCTCATCATCACGCTTCAGTAGCTCCAGATATTTCTTCAGAACATTGGTATTATACGCACCAGCCAGACCTTTGTCGCTGGCAATGACGATGATTAGACGCTTAGTAATTTTGCGGCGCTTAAACAGCGGGTGGTTATCCGTTGCACCTTGACTGGCCAGGTAGCTCAGCAACTCCTCGGCTGCCATGGTGTAGGGAGCTGATGCCTTGTCCGCTTCTTGCGAACGGCGCATTTTGCTGGCCGCCACCAACTGCATCGCCTTGGTGATTTGCTTGGTCGAATCCACCGAGCGAATGCGATTTTTCAGCGCACGAGTACTCGGCATGAATTACTCCTCAAACCCTTTCGCTGCCACCTGCGTTGCCTCGTCAATGACCTGGAGTTGCTCGTCAGTTGGCTTGGCGCCCTTATTCAATTCACGCATGGTGTCTTTAGCGTTATTCCAAAGCTGTGTCAACAGGCCAGCCTGTGCTTCCTTGATCTTAGCGACCGGCACGCTGTCAAAGGCGCCGCTAGTCACCGCATGGATGCTGACAAATTGCTCCCAAACGCTCATCGGCTGATACTGCGGCTGTTTGAGCAGTTCAGTCAAGCGCTGACCGCGGTCAATTTGCGCCTTGGTCGCGTCATCCAGGTCCGAGCCAAATTGCGCAAACGATGCCAATTCACGGAACTGTGAAAGGCCGAGCTTCAGGTTACCACCAACTGATTTAACCGCCTTAGTCTGGGCAGCACCACCGACGCGGGAGACTGACAGACCAGCGGAGATAGCTGGGCGAATACCTTGGTAGAACAGATCGGTTTCCAGGAAAATCTGACCGTCGGTGATGGAAATCACGTTGGTTGGAATATAGGCCGAGATGTCACCAGCCTGCGTCTCGATGATCGGCAGGGCAGTCAGCGAACCAGCACCCAATTCGTCTGATAACTTGGCTGAACGTTCCAGCAGGCGAGAGTGCAGGTAGAAGACATCACCAGGATATGCCTCACGCCCTGGTGGACGACGGAGCAAGAGCGACATCTGACGGTAGGCCACGGCGTGCTTGGTCAAATCGTCATAAATCATCAGCGCATGGCCGCCGTTGTCGCGGAAATATTCACCCATGGCCGTACCAGCATATGGTGCCAGGTATAGCAGGGAAGCTGCGTCCGACGGGCTGGTCGCCACCACGATGGTTTGCTCCATCACGCCTTCTTCTTTCAGGCGGTCAACCAACCGGGCAATCTTTGATAATTTCTGTCCAATCGCCACGTAGACGTTCACCACGCCAGTCTTTTGCCGTGCCTGGTTGATCATGGTGTCGATAGCAATCGCGGTCTTACCAGTCTGGCGGTCACCGATGATCAGCTCACGCTGCCCGCGACCGATTGGGAACATGGCGTCAATTGACATAATACCGGTCATCAGTGGCTCATGCACCGACTTGCGGCCCATCACGCCGATGGCTGGTCGCTCAATAAGCCCACGTTTCTTGGTCTTGATAGCTGGCCCACCATCGAGCGGCCGACCCAGCGGGTCAACCACCCGGCCAAGTAGCTCCTCGCCAACTGGCACATCCAGCACCGCACCCTTACGGCGGACGCTAGCGCCGGCCTTGACTTTTTCTTCACCGCCAAGGATCACCGCACCGATTTCATCTTCCATCAAGTTCAGGGCGAATGCTTCCACTACGCCACCATCAGTTTCAATTTCTAGCACTTCGCTGTAGCCAGCTTTACTGAGGCCGTGCACCCACGCCACACCGTCACCGACGCGGATGACCACACCAGCGTCCGCTAGTCCTTCCGTCGCCTCCAGCTGCGCGATTTTTTCCCGCAGGCTTTTGGCTAGTTCTGTCACATCAATCTTGCTCATTTTTCCTCCTAGATTTTCTTCGCCCGCAAGTCGTTTAATTTCTTGGCAATTGTCGCGTCCAGCGTTGCGGTTGGTGTCCGTAGCTTGAAGCCACCGATGAGTTCTGGACGAACAACTTCGCTCAATTGAACAACCGTCTGAGGCTTCTTAAGTAGCGTCATGATGGCCGAACGCGCCTCATCTGTCAATGCTCGCGCTGATTCAACCGTCGCCACCGTTAAACCACGCTCCGCTAGTTCTGCTTGAATGTCGCGCACCAACAAGTCAACTTCACGCTGACGATTTTCATGACTCAGCAGTGCCGCCACCTCATCCACAACCGTTACATCGTTGTTCATCAATCGTTCAGCCACATACCGAGCCAATTTGCGACGCGACGTTCGTGCAGGCATTAGCGCGCCTCCTTCAAAGCTTTCTCGATCAATTTGCCGTCTTTTTTAGCGTCCAATTTCTCGTTCACCAAGGTACCGGTCGCTTCAGCCACCAACTGCAATGTTTCGTTATGCAAAGCTTGACGCGCAGCGGCAACTTCGCCAGCGATCTCCGTCCGAGCCGCCTCGATGATGCCATCGGCTCGCGCTTCGGCTTTCTTAGCCGCAGCTTCAACGATTTCCGCTGCCTCGTTCCTCGCCGACGCAACGATGTCACGTGCTTCCGCTCGCGCTTTACGCATCGATGCGTTGATCATTTTTTCCGTCTTGTCAGCATTTTCACGCGCTGATTTGGCAGCTTTTTCGGCCGTTCGAAGATCTTTTTCACGCTTGTCCAGCATCGCTGCCAGTGGCGGATACACCCATTTGCTCAACACAAACAGTAATATCAAAAATGCCACTGACTGCAGGACCAACAGTTTCCAGTCGATTCCCAAAGAGCCAAACAAATCAGCCTTTTCGGCTGCGTGAGCCTCAGCACTCGCAAATTGTGTTACCAATCTTTCCACAATTTACCTCTAAATTACATAACCTTACCGACGATGGCAGCCACGAAACCGATAATTGCCAAGGCGTCGATGAATGAAATACCAAGAATCATCATGGTACGCAAGTCATTAATCTTCTCTGGGTTGCGACCTGCGGCGTTCATCGCTGCAGCACCGATCATTGCGGCGCCAATTGCTGCAAAGGCTGCTGGGATTGCGTAAGTTAAGGCAAAAGCTAATGCTTCCATGGTTGATATTCTCCTTATAATTATTACTTAACTACTTATTTTCATTCTCTGTCATTTTCTTTGAAATATCAACAGGGGAATGAACATGTGCATGGCTGGACTCGTCGTGGTCGCCGTGAGGAGTGAGTCCCAGGGAAATAAATACCGTTGACAACATAAAGAAAATATATGCCTGAATACCACCGATAAATAGTTCGAACAAATAGAACGGCTGTAGCATTGCTGGTGAAGCGTACTTTGTTAGGTAAGCAATCATGATCAGCAGCACTTCGCCCGCCAGTACATTACCGAACAGACGAAAGCTCAGTCCGAGTAGACGCGAAAATTCTGCCACCAACTCCAAAATACCGACAAATGACATGATTGGATCTTTCAGCGGATTGACGAAATATCGCCCCATATTGCCACGAAATCCCAGGTAGCGGAATGCGTAAACTTGCGCCGCGATGATAGTGATGATAGCCAATCCAAACGTCATGTTCAAATCAGCTACACCGCCACGAAACAGGGGAGTGCCGTGCTCTCCAACTGTCACAGGACCAACGAAAGGCAACAGCCCCAGCCAGTACTGCGCTATTACAAAGAAAAATATCGTGATAGTCAATGGCGCCACTCGCGCCGCCCAAACGTCATCTTGAATGACCTGTTTGACCGTGCCGTACAAGCCATCAAACGTCCAGTTAACCAACCGCGTCACAAAATTAGGCTTCTTTTTGCCCAGCGCTGCCGCACGCGTTCGCAGCAT
The DNA here is from genome assembly GCA_963526655.1 of uncultured Candidatus Saccharibacteria bacterium. Classification (GTDB taxonomy): domain Bacteria; phylum Patescibacteriota; class Saccharimonadia; order Saccharimonadales; family Saccharimonadaceae; genus Nanosynbacter. The sequence goes on along the minus strand of CAUROB010000002.1, from coordinate 39,427 downwards.
AATCCATACCAAAACTAACAAGCCTAAAGCACCCAACAGGTGAGAGTTGGTGACTGAAATGCCGCCAACCTGTACTATCTCGTCTGCTTTGACTGAAATATGTAGACTGCTTGCAAACTGGTGTATCATTGATTGGCCTCTCTCTGTTTTATAAATCGTATTTGCTGATAAATCAATCCTACTGACGCCGCCAGACCCACGATAATCCCTGCAACCATCAGCCACGGTTTCGTGTGTAGCACCAGATCAGCCCACAGCCCCACCAACATCAGACCGATACTCGGCACAAACATGCGCCACGTCGTCCCGATGATGGTTTTCATCATAACCGCAGTGGCATCTACGTCTGTTTTTTGGTCGCTCTGAACCTTAGGTTTTTCAGCCATTACCTATACTATATCAATCTGCTATACTATTTGACAATATGCCGAGGAAAAATTATCCAAGATCTCAACCATTCCAGAGAAATCGACAACCTCTGGCCACTGTACATGAGCTAAAGCATTGCCATCAAAAACGCCGCTTTTCAACCCAACAACAAGCCGAAAGGGAAATAGCTAGCCGTCAGCTAACTGATCCGCAGCTGCTCCTAACAACCTACAAATGCAATTGGTGCGGCGGCTGGCACCTCACGTCACGCTAGAGCCACTAGAAGACGAGATGTTCTTGGATTGGTACATTCGTGTAACGACCCAAAATTGGAACTGCCGAATCAGTCGTTGTCCCGTCACCAAGCTGCCCCTTGTTATTGTTACCGACAGTGTAGACACGATTATCAGTCGTAAAGATCACGGTCGTACCGCCGCCACTTTCCACGTGCTTAGCACGAGGGGCAGTTGGACCACTACCGAATAACTGCATGACCGTTGGCGTGTTACGATTTACCCTATCGCCAGTGCCCAATTGTCCATTAGCATTTGTCCCAGCGCCATAGACCTTACCATCATTGCCAACCACGAACAAGTTAGCGACATGCCCCGAGTATGCCGTCGACCAGATATCAACGGCCTTGACGCCAGCAGGTAGCATAAACTGCACTGGATATGGATTTCTCCAATTAAACGTCTTTGCGTGATTAGCACTGTTACCAAATACGCCATGCGTGTTATTACCAGTACTGTATACTCGTCCATCAGAAGTACGATATGAGGCAAACATCTCGTCAGTAGAAATTTGCTGCACAAAGCCCGGAACACCCAATTCTCGAATAACTGGCGTCTGTACCCTAAAGAACAAATGTTTATTGGCCGACGGACAACCAGCAGCTATGGCCATGGCCGTACCCGTCGGATTGGCTGCCAAGCAGTGGTTACTTGAAGCGCGGCGAAAGATACGATCCGACCCGTGCGTGCGCATTACCCACCGCTGAATCACCGCTGAAGGATTACAATCAGCCAATCGTATATTGACCAGGTCGCCTGCGGTGTTCTCTACACACTTACCATTGATCTTGAGTTGATCTTGCTGGGTATACTCAAATTGTTGTTGAGGACTATCATTGCAAGGACGAGGAGCCACAGTGTTGGCGCTCGTTGCTTCCATGCAGCGCGAATTCAGGAACCGCCAGCGAATTACTAATTTTTTATCACCAATCTTCATATAGTTTGAGCCACCGACACCATAGACCTTGCCGTCGTTACCCAAAATATACAAGGTACTACCATCGAACGCCAGCTGCATGGCACGCGGTTTGCCATGATCACCAAAATCACCAATTTTTACGGGTGTCGAAGAACTCGTGATACTGCCCCTTGCCAATTGATAATAATCATTTGCACCCCAGCCATAAACCGCGCCATTTTGCATAATGACATAGGTGTTATATCGGTCTTGCACCAAATGAGCAGTCGGAATGGTTGCTGGATTGCTTGGATTTGGAGTAGGCAAGGCGACGCGTTTTGGCGTGGACCGGTTAGCACAAGCTTTGGCGTTTGATGCTGTGACCGAATAATCACCAGTACCCAACAAGCCATACGTACATTCGCCAGCGGCGTAGATATTTTTATCATTGCCCAGCACAAAGTTCGCCCAACCAGCGTTGACCGCAACGGCCTTGACGCCAGCAGGTAAACCAAACCTCACTGGTGTTGAAATTGCCGGACTGATATATCCCGCGCCCAATTGACCAGTATCATTTTTGCCAGCACCATAGACATTGCCGTGCTCATCTCGAACCATAACATTACCACCGACAGACACAAAGTTAGTGTGCACCGATACGGCGCGCTGCGAAATATTAAATCTCACCGGGTTTGGCTGAGCTGATGAAATCATGCCCGCGCCCAATTGACCACGGTCATTTGCACCAACTGATCGAACACGACCAGCTGAGTCGATGGTGGCAAAAAATACTTTGTGTTGTATGCCACTTAGGTCACCTTCGTACCCGAATGCCAACGTGTCGACACGCGTCTGTGCTCCAGTGGCCAATGACAAAACTCGAGTATAGGTTTTCCAGACGCCGCCGCTTGGTCGTAACAGCTCAACATAACCTGTAGCGTAGGCCTGCTGGACCTCACCACCGGTTGAGCCAAGAGGAGGGACAGTAAACCGCGTTCGAATATTGCCCTCATGCATCACAGTATTTGACTGACCAGGCTCTGGATCACCCGCACAGTTTGTTTCTGGAGCTAGATTTTTTGATCCCCATGGCGAAATCATACCGTTGCTGCGCAGACAAGACACAGCATATGCCAGACCACTTTCAGCAGCTTCGCGCGCCAATTGGTTATAATATCGGTCTCGTAGCGCCGCTGCATATGAGGCAGCTAGCTGCATAGCCACCAAAAGTAAGGTCAGCATAATTACTGAGGTGATGAGAACTGTTGGTAGGGTAAATCCTGTTTTTTTGTTGTCCGCACCCATGATTACTCATCATTATACACTTGTCGATAAGCATGTACAATATGCTATAATGGACTTACATAAAGAAAGTTGAGGGGAATATATGAGCGAAGATACAGCAACCAACCACAGCGCCAAAGTAACCGTCTACAGCACCAGTTGGTGCGCATTTTGTCACACTGAAATGGAATGGTTGGAAAAACTGGGAATTGACTTCATCAAAAAAGATATTGAAGCAGAACCTGCAGCCAAAGAAGAACTATTAGCAAAAAATGGTGGCAACTTCCAAGGTGTGCCAGTGACTGACATTAACGGCGAGTTGGTGCTTGGTTTTGATCGACCAAAACTACAAGACTTGCTGCGCAAGAACGGCTTGTTGGCTGATTAAAAATAAGCGTCTGAATACGAATTATCCCGCCTAACAGTGGCGGGATTTTATATTGGACCGATTTGTACGACCTCACCGCCGATTTCTTGGCGGAAATAATTGTCGTGGCTAACGTACAGGATAGCGCCAGAATATTTCGCCAGTGCCATCTCCAGTTCCTCGATACTAGGCAAATCAAGGTGGTTGGTCGGCTCATCCAAAATCAGCAGCTGCGGGTCATTCGCCAGCATGGCAATGATCTGAAAGCGGGCTTTTTGGCCACCCGACAAGCGCGCCAGTGGCGTCATCCGGTCCGCTTCGGTGAACAAATAATCAGCCAGTAGTTGGCGAATTTTCGTCTCAGAAATCGGCAGGTCACGGCTCAGATACAATTTCTCGATCGCTACCTCCAGCGGATCCGCCAAATACCGCTCATCAATTTCTTGCTCATACACGCCCACCCGCACCTGCGGATCGAGGAAGAGGTTGCCGGAGTAGAGGATAGGAGCGGCAGGTGCGACACCTTCTACGCCAGAGGCTGTGGAACGTTCGCGAGTAGCGGACGTTTCAGCCGAACGCTCGCGAAAAATCTCCGATGGAGATTTGAGCGAAGAGTGTGCTCTGGCGGAGGACGGTGGAGTGACTGCCGCCCTACTGTTTAACAACATCCGAATCAGCGTCGTCTTGCCGGCGCCATTGCGCCCGCGCAGCTCCACCGCCTCACCCTCACGCAGATCAATATTCATGCCCTCAAACAATATCCTTTCGCCAACGCCAACCGCCGCGTCCTCAACTCGCACCAGCACGTGCTGGCTACGACTGGCCGCGTCCTTCATCGATAGCCGAATATTGCGCGCCTTGAACTTGCCGTAGCGCTCAGCTGACTTATAATCAAGCTGCCCAGCTGACTCCTTGTCAATCCAAAACGTCGGCTTGTCCATCTCTGATAATTCCGCCAGCTCGGCCCGCGCCTCATGTTCCAGCCGCTTGAACTTTTGGATGGTGCCGGGGTTTCGCGACTTTTCCTTTAGCCGCTGATAATCCAGCGCCTTTTGTTTGAGGTTAGTTATCCGCTTCTCGACTTGCTCAAAATTATTCATGCCCGCCGCCGTCGCCTGAGCGTTTTGTTTAAGGTAAGCGTCATAATTACCGCGATAGCTGACCGCTCGGCCGTCTTTGAGCTCAACAATTCGATCCACCCGGCCTAACACATCGCGGTCATGGGTGATGATCAACATAGCCTGGCGCGGCTGCGAACTCATCCAGTCGATAAACTGCTGCTTGGCCACATAATCCATATGATTAGTCGGCTCGTCAATCAGCGCCAAATGCGCTTCAGCGTGCATAATCTTCACAATCTCTACCAGCCGCTTCTGACCGCCCGACAGAGAACCAAGCGGCCGCTCGCCGCACCCACTCAGCTGAAAATTATCAAGCTCCCGGACAATCTTCTCCTCAATCTGGTAAAACCCTTTCTGGTCAAATCGCTCCAGCGCCTGCGTGTACTCCTCAATTTTGCGCATATTATCACCCATGGTCTCAGGATATTCATCAATAATTTTCTTTAAGCTCGCATATTCTGGCAGCCCCGACAAAATGTAGCTCAATACCGTCTGATCACCCAAACCATGATGCTCCTGCGCCGTACTAGCCACCGTGATGCCGCGGCGAAAAATCACCTCGCCGGTATAATCAGTATCCGTGCCCGCCAATATGCCAAACAGCGTCGACTTGCCGACGCCATTGCGGCCGACCACGCCGACCTTTTCGCCGTCATCCACGCTAAACTTGACGTTGCGCATCAACGTCTTGTCGCCAAAACTCTTCTCGGTGATGTGAATGTCGGCTATCATTGGGCTATTGTACCACACGCCATAGTATAAGGGTATTGAAATATATGATTTTTTGTGGTATAATAAAAGTTATGGAAAATGATTCTCATCCAACTCAAGAAGCTAAAATTATCCCTCTTGCTCCGTATCTCAACAAGAAGGCCATGCGAGAAGCTGGTCGTATCGTGTTTAGGCGACTCGGTGCGGATGCCGGGGAGTCACAATCAGAGCCACTAGCTCCGGTTTATGACATCTCCAGTCGTCTCCCAAAAACCACAGCTCCAGAGACTGCCGTTGAAGAAGACATCACTACCGGGGAGCAAGATACCGAAAGGGAAGTCATTGCAGAAATGGTGGAAGATATCACAGCAAACTTTAAAGCTTTGCCAAAATATGATGGTGACCTAGGAGAATTCTTAGACATCATTAATAATCAACTGGAGGATTGCTACGAAGAGCTTAGCCCTGACCAAAAGAAAGCGTTAGCCATCAAGCTCACCAGTGTCTTGAGTGGTGAATGCCACAAAAACATCTCTCGAGCAGTAGTCCACCATCCAAACTTCGTAAGGTTGCTTGGTGTCGTCCTTAATATGCAACATGACCCTAACGTTCAAGCAAGGCGTCGGCATCCAAGCTATCGACCGATCAGGGATGCAATTACGACAGCCACTCGCGTACTAAGCCTCACTCCAGGTAAATTCGACCTTGTCACTGGCGCCCATACACCACCTGAACGCTAAACCTGCTATAATGGGACCATGCCAAAGCCCAAAGCAAAAAAACCAGCTACTCACGCCGTCGTTAACCGTCGAGCACGGTTTGACTATGAGCTAGGCGAGGAAATCGTAGCTGGACTGGTTCTGACAGGACCAGAAGTACGAGCTGCACGTGACGGACATGTCCAGCTCAAAGGCGCCTTTGTCAGCTTGAGAAATGACGAATTGTGGCTCAATAACGCAAGTTTTTCGTTGCGATTGAACGTTCGTGGTCAGGCAAATACAAAAAGTGTCGACACCTCAGCGCGGAAGCTACTGGCCAGCCGTAAACAAATTGACCGATTTGCTGCTGCCAAACAACAGGGGCTGACCATTGTCCCGACCAAATTATTGACCAATGGTCGCTTCATCAAAATTGTCATCGCACTCGGACGGGGCAAAAAACGCTACGATAAACGTGAGACCATCAAGCGTCGAGATCAGGATCGTGAGACTCGTCGGCAACTTTCTGGTCGATAAGCTCTTGATATAATTTTTCCAGTTTCTTCACTTGGCGGCTTTCAGTAAATTTGGCCGCCAACTTTTTACTGACAGCACCAAATTCTTGACGCTTGTTGGCATCCTCTAGTAGGGTAATGATTGCTCGCCCAAAGCTCGTCGGATTATCATTCGCGATGAAACCATTCACACCGTCTTGCACCACTTCTGACAGCTCTTTGTCCACCAAGACAATTGGCAGCCCTGCATGAGCCGCTTCATGCAGCACCCAACCCTGCGTATCTTTCAACGACGGAAAGGCAAACACGTCCAGTACCGAGTACGCCAGACCGAGCTTTTCGCGCGGCATAGCACCAGTGAAAATAATTCTGTCAGCATATTTGGTTGCGGCAGCCATTTCCTCCAAGGTCTTTCGGTATTCAAAATCACCAACAAACAATAGCTTTGCCTTAGGTCGCTTATTGGCGATGTGCCGCTCAAACGATTTGATGAGCAGTGGCAAATTCTTTTCTTCACCCAACCGGCCAACAAATCCAAAGATTTCGTCATCTTCCGCCAAGTTCCACTGCTCACGAAATGCTTTTACCTCAGTTTTTGTTGGACGAGGCAGCGCATTTACGCCATTTGGCATTAGCACCAATTCGTATTGATAATCATCGTACTGCCAAGACTTCAGTTGCTTGCAGCTCTTTCGGCACAAGGCAATGACCGCGTCTGCTTTACTGTACAAAATAGTGATGACGCTTTCGATGATGTCTTTATTCCATTTGGTAACACCAGCTCGCGGCTTGTACAATTTAGCGATTTCCAGCAGGTCATGACCGCGCAGCTTCACCGACATCGGGAATACAATCCCCGCCAACGCCAAAGCACCAGGCAGCACCGCCGGGTAGTGATCAACAAACTCGTAGATATCCGTACAGTGCTGAATCACCAGCGGAATGTCGTTCTTTTTGGCAGCTTTCACGCCAACTAATCCAATTTGTGATGGCGTAAATACATGCACCATGTCCAGCTCTAGCTCTTTAATGCGACGCTGTACTGCCGGCGGAAAGAACACCGATGTATCATAATCATCAAAAAACGCACCCTTGATCGACGGGAAACGAATGATGCGCGAATCAGCATCTTCGTTGAGCAGCTCGGCTTGCTTGGACGGGCTCATCGACTTGGCAGGGCAAAATACGTAGACCTCATGTCCCAAGTTTTCCAGTTCTCGCTTGAGCGATTCAACCACAAAAACGATGCCATTGATTGACGGTCGGTAGGTGTCAGTAAACAGTCCAATTCTCATGATTCTAGTACGCTCCTGTAAAATTCCACTAATCGCTCACCGCCAGCTCGACTGTCAAACCGTTTGGCGATTCGCCCAGCTGCAGCAACTTGTTGTTTATACCATTTGGTGTCATCTCGCAGTTTGTCTATCACTTGAACAGCATCTTGAGCCGAGGAGATAAACTGAGCATCTGGGCGGAATGTATCGTCATATTCATGAATATCTCTCAGGATAATTGGCAGCCCGGCGCCCGCAGCTTCCAGGACGCACATCGGATGATTTTCCTGCTCAGCAGGCAAAAAGAATACGTCAGCTGCATGTAAATAGGTCATGACGTCTGTATGATCAATCACGCCCGTGATGATGACGTTTTTGGGAGCTGATGCTATCAGGTCTTGCATTTTGCCATATTCTGCACCCAAATGCTTAAATGGGATACCGCCCACCCAGATAAATGTCACGTCAGGCAGGGCTTGGGCCGTCTCAAAAAACGTGTCCAGACGCTTACGCGGCTGAACCTGTCCATTACCAACCACCACAAAGTCTGACGGCTTCAGTTTCAGTTTTTTACGAGCAGCTCGTTTGGTTTTTAGAGTAGACGCATAGCGACTCATGTCGACCGTATTGTACAGCACCTCCACACGTGTTTTCAGCTTCATCGGACCAGTCATGGTTTCTTTGACCATGTTAGAGCAGGCCAACACCAAATCAGCCTGGTTATATACCCAGCGCATATACGCTCGCACCAACCACTGCATTCTGCCCATGCCTTTGATGCTGCCAACCAAGGAAGCAGGGATGACGTGACCAGAGATAATCTTTTTACCACGTGAACGTTTGAGCATCCACATTGAATACAAACCAATGGTCTGAGCATGGACGATGTCTGCATCAGAGCGAGCTTGATTAACCACGACGGACGTGTCTTTTCTCGCCTTAAGCGCATTTGTCATCTCTACAAAAGCAGTGTGAACACCATGGCCTTGGACAGTAAACTCACTCTCGGAAATCATGTCGACGTTCAGTCGAGTCTTGCGTGTCATGCTACCTATTATACCACAAGTCGCGTCCCAACCGCTTCGCCTCTGGCAGCACGCACGATATTGCCGTCACTCAGCAGGTCACAAATAATCATTGGCTTTTTCTCTTCAGCAGCCAAGCCGATAGCCGCTTTGTCCATCACGCCAATGTCTGGATTTGCCAAAACTTCGTCATAGGTCAATTGGTCAAATTTGACAGCATCAGTAAACTTGACTGGGTCCTTGTCGTACACGCCGTCTACTTTAGTAGCTTTGATAACCACGTCACATTTCATCTCTAGTGCTAAATTGACGGCTGCCGTGTCGGTGGTCAAAAATGGTCGTCCAGTGCCGCAACCAACCACCACTACACGACCTTTTTCCAGGTGACTGACCGCTCGTCGGTAAGTGTATTGATCGACAAATTGGTTCACTTCCACTGTCGACAGAGCACGCGTTGCTAGGCCATCATCGTTGAAGACATCAGCCAGGGTGATGGCATTGATCAGCGTCGCCAGCATACCTGCGTTGTGTGCCGTCACGTCGCCGATGCCACTACCAGCAATTTGCGCACCACGCACATAATTACCACCGCCAACCATGATGACAACTTGCGTTCCGCTCGCCACCACTGGCTTGATTTGTTCGGCAATCCACCGCGCTCTGGCATGATCAAATCCACCAGCGTATTGTCCTTGTAGTTGTTCGCCCGAAAGCTTGAGAAGAATCCTGTTATACATAGGTTCATTGTAACAAGTTATGCCACTTCTTGCACAAACCCCGCCATACCAAGCCTATACGCAGCCCACAAAACCCGCTACAATAGCCACATGAAGTTATTTTCCTGGAACGTCAATGGCATCCGCGCAGTCCTGAATAAAGGTGAGTTTACCAAGTTCATCGAAACCTATGACCCGGATATTATTTGCCTGCAAGAGACTAAAGCCCAGCGCGGGCAAGTAGCCTTAGATCTGCCACAATTTCACGAGCATTTCTATTCGGCAGCCAAAAAGGGCTATTCTGGCACCGCCATATTTTCAAAGCAACCAGCGCTGAACTATCTTGACGGCTTCCCGGCGGACATCGCCGACAAATACAACCTATCCGCCGACGAATATGGCGACCCCAATGATGAGGGGCGTATCATCGCCGCTGAATTTGATCAATTTTGGCTGGTTACGTGCTATACGCCAAATTCCAAAGGCGACCTCAGCCGCCTCAGCCTGCGTCATGACCGGTGGGATCCAGCTTGTCTAGAATATCTCAAAGGGTTGGAGCAGGGACGTTACGGCGCCGCCAAGCCAGTACTGTACTGCGGCGACATGAACGTGGCCCATCAAGACATCGACCTTGCCAGACCCAAAGATAACGTCGGTAAGCACGGCTTTACCGACGAGGAACGAGCCGGCTTTCAAGCATATCTGGATGCTGGATTCGTTGACGTATTTCGCGCACAGCATCCAACAGCAACAGACGCATATACTTGGTGGACTCACTGGGCTAATGCCAGAGCCCGAAACGTTGGTTGGCGCATTGACTATTGGTTGGCAAGCCAAGAGCTGGCACCGTCCATCAAACAGGCACACATCCACCCTGAGCAACTGGGTTCCGACCATTGCCCAGTCAGTATAGAACTCTAGACCACGAAAAAGCACCCGAGTTGTCCGGGTGCTTTTAGTGTTAGTAAGCGCTCAAATTATTGGCGGCGGCTTACGATGTAGGCAACGGCAGAAGCAGCAAGTGAGCCGAGGCCAAAGATTGAAAGGAGCGCGTCAGTCGTACCAGTTCGTGGCAACTCAGTTGTCGTTGGAGCTGGTGGGGTAGGTTGCTTAGGAGCAGGAGGGGTAGTTGGAGGAGTGCTTGGCTTACATGCGTCGCTGTCCACTGATGCGTATCCCTCGTTCTTTTGGTCCTTAGTCCAGACGCTGATGATCTGCTTGGTCTTGATGTCACAGACTTTCACCTTACAGTCTTCTTCGTTCTTTGAGTAACCTTCCTTGTTTTCTTCACTCTTGCGTACGGTTATGATCTCACCAGTTTTGATGTCACAAACCTTAACTTTTGCACAGTCAGCAAAATTCTTTGAGTGTTTGCTTGTGTCGTATTCACTCTCTTTGATAGTGACAATTGTGTCAGTCTTCAAGTCACAAACTTGAATTTTTGGCTCTTCAGTTACCGTGATGGTCACTTTACAGTTTTGGCTGGTTACGCCATTGTTAATGGTAACAGTTGCAGTGTAAGTACCAGCCTTTGCGTAGGTGTGCTCAGCCTTGTTGCTACTACCAGTTGTCTTTTGGCCATCGCCAAAGTCGAAAGTATAGCTACTGATGCTTGCACCATTCTTTGCAGTTGCAGTTGCAGCAAAGGCAAACTTGTTGCGGGTACCAGCGACTTTTTGAGCGCTCAATGCGTCACACGTCAATACTGGCTTTGGAGCTGGTGTTGGTGGAGGTGTTGGTTCACCCCAAAGTGGGTTACCACAGTCTTTGATAACTGCCTGAACAAACTTACCATTACCGTCCAACCATACGAACACTGGCTTCTTGCTTGCCACCGGCATAAAGCTGTGACGAATCAAGTAGCTTGGGTATGACTTGCTACCAATCTGCTGGTAGTTAATTGGGTTGGTGTAGTTAACGTGACGGCGCTGAATGGTTTTTGCATTCGTTGCTACGACACGACCGTTCACCGTAACGGTGTTGTTTGAAGCATCTGCCACACCTTCGTGCATACCAGCGCCCTCAACCATTGATTGTGTAATGCCGAAGTAGTTGTAAATACCACGGACTTCGCTGTCGCTGTGATAAGCCGACTTCATGGCACTATGAGTCATGGTACCACAACGAACGATCTTGATATCTGAACAGCCGACGGCGTCAGAAGGCGTAGCATACCAAATACCACCGATAATCGCGGCAGTAATAGAGCCAGCCAAAAGTACTCTCTTTACTATTTTATTCATTGTTTCCTCCTCAACCTTACTATTTCTCACCGGTTGTTACGGTCCATATTAGCACAAACTTTTGTATTTGTCAATAAAAATGTATAAATATATTGCTTATGGTTTCCGTAAGTCTGCTATAATAGAGAATATCTAGAGGTAACGTATGAAAATTCAAAGACAATTTCCTTGGAAAGAACTGATTAAATGGGGAAGCGCTGTTTTGGCGTGTCTTGGTGTTGCCTATTTGTTATATCTCAATAACCAATACGAAAAGAAGCCAGTCGACAACACACCAGGCCAAATACAGGAAAAACCCACCGCCGCTAAACCAGCACCAACACCGATACCAAAAGAGGTTCAGGTCGCACTGCCTGGAGCTACACCAATCCCAGCCAGGCAAGAGGACTACCAAGCTGACGGCAGTATCTGGCAAGTCGTCAACCAAACCCGTGGCTTTAAACAGCCAACCTACGTGCCGAGTGATCTACAAACCGCGGACATACCGACCTTGCCGGGCAGGGGGCCAGAAGAGCGATCTCTGAGAGCAGCAATTATGCCGGATCTGAAAGCGTTGATGGCAGCAGCCGAAAGTGCTGGCTCGCCAGTACGCTTAGGCAGTGGATATCGTAGCTATCAAACGCAAGTCGGGCTATTTAACCGATATGCCCGTCAAGTTGGTGAAGCACAGGCAGCACGATTTAGTGCCCGACCTGGCTATAGCGAGCACCAATCCGGCCTTGCCCTAGACTTTGGCTCGCCAGACGGCAGATGCTGGGTAGATGATTGTTTCAAAAACACCAAAGCAGGGAAATGGCTGGCAGCCCATGCTCACGAATACGGCTTCATTTTGCGCTATCCAGAAGGCAAACAGTCAATCGTCGGCTATCAGTACGAAGCCTGGCACTTCCGTTACGTCGGCCGTGAGCTCGCCGGCGCGCTGCACCAGTCCGGCTTAACCCTAGAAGAAGCATTACCATACCTAGAAAAAGCACAAAATGAACTGAAGCAAAAGGAGACATCGTCATGAAACTATCAGCTGGGCGGGCAGGGCTGGCATTCGTATTATCCGCATGGATAACGTTTAGCGGGCTGCTGATATGGGGTGGCTTACAGGCCAGTCAACAGAGCCAAGAAGTCAATCAATTAGCAGCGGCCTCAGTCTGGAAACCAGACGCTGTCGTGGAGTTCACTCATAATAATACAACCGAGAAGTTGACCATACCAAGCTGGCGACGACTTGATGATGGCAACATCTGGGCGCACGTTTGGAAACAACACGGCCTTGATCCAAACTATCAGCCAGAGCTGGCAAATCTTGAAGAGGTGAAAGTTGGTAAATGGGTCGAGGACAAACGCCTGCGCCCACAAGCACTGAACAATCTCAAGCCATTCGCAAAAGCCGCGGAGGCAGCCGGTCATCCCATACTGATTACCAGCGCCTATCGCTCCTACGCCGACCAAGAAAAGACCCGCAAAGAGCTAGCTCGCACCAGAGGGCAATTGTACGCTGATGAATTCGTAGCAGAACCAGGCAAGAGTGAGCATCAACTGGGGCTGGCGGTGGACTTTTCATCATACACCGAACAATGCATGGAGAAGTTTACCGCCTGCCGCCTCGACAAGGCTTCCGCCGAGTGGCTGGCGGCTCATGCCCACGAATACGGCTTTATCTTGCGCTATCCAGAAGGCAAGCAAGCCATCACTGGCGTCGCACCAGAATCCTGGCATTTCCGCTATGTCGGCAAGGACCTGGCAAGCTTTATGCACCGCAATAAGCTCACGCTCGAAGAAGTGATGTCACAGCTAAAGAAAGTTCGTGAAACCTCATGAATTCGTCATACTGGCAGCGTCAAGAGCCAGGCAAACCTCTGTTTCCTGATGTTGAATGGAATCGCCCCGAGCGGCTTGACCAGTCTGGACACTTAGCCATCATTGGTGGCAACAAACTAGGCTTTTCGTCTGTCGCTGAGGCCTACGCAACCGCTCAAACAACTGGCGTTGGCCAAGTCCGCGTATTACTGCCCGATGTTCTCAAAAAAAGTGTACCGTCCAGCATGACTGATGTCTTATTTGGGGCGACTAACCCATCCGGCAGCCTAGCGCAAGCAGCACTCACGGAAGCCGTATCGCTCTGTGACTGGTCTGATGTGCTCTTATTGATCGGCGACGCTGGCAGAAACAGTCAAACCGCGATCGTCCACGAGGAATTAGTCAAGCGTTCACAACAACCAGTCGTCATCACCCGCGACGCCATCGACCTGCTGCAAAACAGTTTTGCGGAGATTTTAGACAATCAGCACGTGGTGTTCGTGGCTTCTTTTGCTCAAGTTCAAAAAATATTTCGTTCAGTGTACTACCCAAAAATGCTGACGTTCAGCATCCAACTAGCCCAGTTTGTCGACATACTCCATAAATTCACCATCACCTATCCGGTTACCATTTGCACCTTCCACGCCGAACACGTGGTCATCGCCCACGGCGGTACCGTCGTCACCCAAGCCTGGCATGAGCCGATGGCCATATGGCGTGGAGTCGTTGGCGCAACCATCGCCAGCTACTTGGTATGGTCACCCAGCTCACCGCTAGCTGCTGCCAGTACCGCTGTCTGTACAGGGTAATTACTCGCAGCAAGCATTGACATTTTATGTTTTTAGTGATATAATGCAAGGTAGCTTTCGCTCGAAGCTTCGTCAAAGGGCGGAAGTTGCCCTTTAGCTTTGAGCGATACACCTTGAGAGGAGGTGTATCATGTATGGGCGAAATAGCCCAGGGGATTGCTTATTCCCCTTCATTATAGGGTCTACCTATTTGGGGGTGGCACTTTTTATAATTGCCACCGCCGAAAAGGTGTTCAGCTGGCAGACGCTAATCGTCTGCCCGCTTGCGATCATAGTAGGTATTGCATATATCTACTATGGGGCACGGCTCCTGATTAACAAATAACAGGAGCCGTGCCCGCGCCCACCGAAAATAGCTCGCCGAATCGGCTCAACCTGATTGAGTGCCTCATGGTATTCTAGGGTTGACCAAACCCGATTCAGCTTGAGTCAGTTCGGTGGGCTATTTTCTTTGCTCATATATAAACATCGCCCGGTCAGTGGGCGATGGTTGCTTGGAGCGACCTCTGGTACCGCGGGCCGGACTTGAACCGGCACGAGCTATTGCTCACCAGATTTTGAGTCTAGCGCGTCTACCAATTCCGCCACCGCGGCACGAGAGAGCGCTCCAAAACTACTGGTTATTATATCACGCCATCCTCGCCCTCGACAAGGGGGTATTTTTGTTTTTTTGGTGATTTTCCTGTATCATTAAACATAAGTATGAACCCCGGAAGTCCACGACCATTCCAACCACCAGCACGTGACCAATCATCAACGCGCAATGCTGCTGCTGATGTTATCCGCGGGCAAATCAATTCGATTTACACTGGCAATTCGTCTGAAGCTGCGCCACACACCACGCCCGCACCAGCCAACACAACCCCACAAGAGCCAGCGCTGCAACCACAACCGCAACCTCAGCCACAAGCCACTACGCCAGTAGTCAAACCAATTTCACAGACCGAGCCGCAGGGCCACCGCCTCAACACTGCGCCACCTACTGACACGACCGCCGCAACCACCAGCCAGCCCACTCAACTAGCCAACAGCACCCCGCAAGCCACACCTGACCAATGGCAGCAATACCACAGTGCCTGGCAAAAATATTATCAGATGTACTACGAACGGTATTATGCCAATCACCTGAACGCCCAACAGTCTCCAGCTCAGCAGCCGCAAACCAGCGCTCCAGAGACAGCAGATACCTTGTCACCACAACAGCAGGCCATCCGCGATCTGCGCTCTAAAATCCGCAATACCGTCAACGACTCCGCCAAAAAAGTACGCAATTCTCGACATTTCATCCCAGCCCTAGCCGGAACCATGGTCATGTTAGCCTTTGTCTTCCTGCAATACAACCGAGTCATTTTGGGTACTGTTGCAGCCTACACCAGCCCCGGCAATATTGAGCCGCAGAACATCATCGTCGACCCAAGTGTTGATACCAAGGTCAGTGCCGAACCAAAGATTATCATCCCGAAGATTAATGTTGATGCACCCGTGGTGTACGGCGCCGCACCAGATGTACAATCACAGCGCAAAGCCATGGAAAAAGGCGTAGCGCACTTTGCCGTTTCTGGAGCAAGCGCGCTACCAGGACAGGCGGGAAATGTTGTATTGGCTGGGCACTCCAGCAATGACGCCTTTGCCGCCGGAGGATATAAATTCATCTTCGCCCAAAACGAAAAACTTCAAAAAGACGACGTCATATATCTTAACTACGAAGGCAAACGATACACCTATAAAATCACTGGCTCAGAAGTCGTCAAACCAAACGAGGTATCCAAAATCCAAACTGGTACCCAAAAACCAATGCTCACGTTGGTCAGTTGTGTTCCTGTTGGTACTGCCGACAAGCGTCTGCTGGTCTATGCTGATCAAATCAGCCCAAATCCAAACACTGCTTCCGCTGCTGCTGAAAACAACGCAACAGGACAAATACCAGGCAATCCATCGCCAACTGTCTTGGAGCGCATCTTTGGCGCTCGATAACCAGAAAATTTTCCGTACGCTTATGATTCTGTCGTCATCTTCAAACGACTGAGGATCAATTTGTCGCCGTCACCGACAAACGAGTAGAGATATTTACCGTCAGGGGACAGCGCTGCGTCGTAACCAGCAGCTACGGGAGTCAGTGTGTGCGCATTGGTGCCATCAAACTCTTGGATCAGCAATTTACCACTAGCATCACGTCGCCAGACATAGAACTCATCCAACCATTTGAGCTCACTTGGTGCATCAAGTGCGATGACTGGCGAAATAGTCTCTCGCTCGATGTCATAATTGACAAAACCAGTCTCATCTTTGACGATTACCATCCGACCATCGCTGTTTAGCGTCAGATCTTTGATGGTCCGTCCAAACGCCACCTTTTTCACGGAATTCAAAAACTTCTTCACCGCTTCTGAGTCCTCGGTTGGTGGACGCAAATCACCGCGATAGATCTGTGCTGTATCATTGACCGTCACAACCACCGTGTCCTTATTGAAATACTTTGAAGCCTTGATCTTGACTGTATCATCAGTCTGCGCTGACGCAGCCCGATACATGATGCGCGACTGTTCCCAGCCTTTTTTCCACACGCCAGCCACTTTGACATTTGCTTCAGTACCAACATAAGCGATCGTCTCACTGCCGTACAGCACAAACGATTGAACACCAGACAGCACTGGACGTGACAGGGAAGCGCCGCCCACATTCATCTGGCGTACATGACCGCCATTTTGCAAGACGTATAGCTCATTGCCATTGGTACCGATGAAATGCGCGTCCAAAATATCCACGCTGGCAATATTCGTCACATCAATCATCTCTTTTGGATTATCCCGGTCAAATCGCAGCCACTGGATCTTGCCCTCAGAGCCCTCTGGGGTGTAAGTATGCTTGAGTAGTACGTAACGGCCCGCAAAGTCCCACTCGGCGATGGCAAATTGATGCTTGGTCGTTGCCACATCATACTGCGCCAAATGTTGCGTGCTAATGTCAGTTTCCGTAAATTTAGGATTGTTGTACGACCGAACATCACCCCAAAACAGTTTCGGCGTTCCATTCACCACGCCAGTACCAGCCATGAACCGCCCGCCAGGCGCAAACTTAGCTGATTCTAGCACTGGATATTCTTTCAAATTGGTGGCTTCTTTCTTCTCGGGGATCATCCGAGCATACACCAAATGCGTCACTGTACCAGCCTTGATATCCAAAGTCTTTTGCCACGGCTCGTAGCCGTTCAGTTTCATGGTGAATTGGTGTTGCCCAGGTACGATGAGACCCTTGGTTTGTGTCAGGTTAAATGCGTTGCCGTCGATTGACACCTGCGCACCACGCGGAAACGAATCATATTGCACCAAGCTGTTTTGTTCGATTTTCAGATCTTTTGAATTGAATTGATAGCCAAAGTTGTACCACAAAAGAACGATGATTAGACCAATCACCATCAGCGTCATGGTAGTGTACACCAAAGTACGACGCACGATTTCTTTTGCGGAGGTATTGTTGTGGTACATAAAACGAATTATACCACATTTTCGCCCTTGCAAAAACCGCTGGCACTTTGTACTATAATATATAGAAGTTCGCGAGGGAACATCGTAACAAGGGGAAGAAATGAAACAAGAATTTATCAATGTCAATGGCAAGGCATACGACCCAGTCACAGGGCTGCCATTACCAATCTCAGTCGCAACATCACCAACAGTAGCGCCGACTCAACCCAAGCGCGTCGTTAAGGCATCAGCCGCACGCGGTACAACCACCGCGACTATTCACCGTGTTCCAGTGCAGAAATCAGCCACCCTCAGCCGACGCCACATCAAACGACCCCCTCAAAAATCCCTCGCTACTCGTCCAGTTAGGACCCCACATACGGCCGTACAGCAGCACGTTGCTGTGAAAAAATTCTCCCCTCAGATAACTCAAAAACCAGCAGTAGAGGCGCCCAAAAAACCTATTCAGATAGATCGTCCGGCAGAAGTGCACCCAGTTGTACAACGCGCCAAGCAACGACAAATCGCCAAAGCGCCCGTCACACCAGTCCAAAAGACCGAGCCAAAGCCAGCATCAATTCTCAAAAATGAGGCCATCAGCGAAGCCTTGGCTAAAGCTCAAGAGCCAAAACCAGAGAAGCATCACCGCGCCAAGCGCAAGCAAAGCAAACTAAAGCGCTGGACTAGCCTGGCGTCCGCAGGTCTGGCCATCATGCTACTCGGCGGATATTTCACCTATCTCAGCATGCCAAACATCTCCATTCGTGTCGCAGCCTTGCAGTCCGGCATCAACGCCACTTATCCTGGCTACAAACCAAATGGTTACGCGCTCAATGGCCCAATTTCCTTCAAGCAGGGAGAAGTCAGTATGAAATTCGCATACGCTGACGGCACCGCCAACTACACAATTTCTCAGAGCAAGAGCAATTGGGACTCAGCCGCTGTCAAAGAATACATTTCAGGAAAATCAGGCGCGCCAGCCACGACTATCGTTGATGGCCTGACTATTTTTGCAGCAGGAGAAAATGTTGCTTGGGTCAATGGCGGCATCTTGTACCAAATCAACAGCCATGCTCCACTCTCCAGCGAACAGATTCGCAAAATAGCTACCAGCATGTAGTATAATGTCATCATGACTATTCGTACTCGTTTTGCGCCATCACCAACCGGCTATATTCATGTTGGAAATGTTCGAGCGGCTTTGTTCCCGTGGCTACTGACACGCCAGCAGGGAGGCTCATTTATCTTACGCATCGAGGACACTGACCGGTCACGGTTTGTGCCTGGCGCTGAAGACTTGATATTGGACACGCTGGAATGGCTCGGCGTCGACTGGGACGAGGGGCCACGCAAAGGTGGATCACATGGGCCATACCACCAGTCAGAACGGCTGGAAATTTACCACACTTGGGCAAAAAAGCTCGTAGAGAAGGGACTCGCCTATGCCGATCCATACACACCCGAGGAAGTGCAGGGGTTTCGAGAAGAAGCACGCGCCTTGAAAAAAGCTTTCCTATACCGTGACTATCGGCCAGAAAATCCCCCAGAGTGGGACGGCACTCAGCCACTCCGGTTCAAAGTGACCTCTCTCAAACGATACACTTGGAACGACCCTGTCATGGGCGAGCTATCAGCTGGTCCTGAAGCCCTGGATGATTTCATCCTCATCAAAGCTGACGGCTATCCAACCTACAATTTCGCGCACATCATTGACGACTTTGAGATGGGTGTCACTCATGTCATCCGCGGACTGGAGTACATCTCTAGCACGCCAAAATATTTAAGCCTCTACGAAGCTTTGGAAATTACGCCGCCAACCTTGGTTTGCTTGCCGCACATCATGGCTCCAGATGGCAGGAAAAAGCTCGGCAAACGAGATGGCGCCAAAAGTGTAACTGATTATCGAACTGACGGGATTTTGCCAGAAGCCATGCTAAATTTCTTGGCGTCAATGGGTTGGAACGATGGCACTGAGCAGGAAATCTTCAGCAGGCAAGAGCTGATTGATAAATTCAGTCTCGACCGAGTACAGCGTTCGGGCGCACGTTTTGACGAGAAGCGTTTGCTGTGGATGAATGGACAATGGATCCGCCAAATCAGCCTAGACGACCTCTATCAACGAGTAGAGAGCTATTGGCCACAATCAGCTGCCCAGTTTGATGCGTCATACAAACACCAAGTCTTGGCTCTAGTACAAGATCGGCTCAAAACACTGGCTGAGCTACCCATGATGAGTCGCTTTTTCTTTGAAGAGCCAGAGGTCAACATGGAACTGATCACTAGCAACAAGCAGCTGAAGAAGCTGTCTGATGGTGAAATTCGCGAGCTCCTCAAGACCGCACATGACAAGCTAGCAGAACTGACTGACTGGACTCCTGAAGCCATCCAAGGAACCCTCAATCAGCTGCTAGAAATCACCGGTCAAAAACCTGGCGTCTTGTTCAGCCTCATTCGCATCGTCACGACTTGGGCGCCGTTCAGCCCACAACTCAACGACACTCTGGCATTGTTCGGTAAAGACAAAACGCTCAGTCGCATCGCTAGTCAATTGTAGCAACAACTGGTCAGAGCTGATTATGATTCCCGAGCAAGTCCGTGCATTATTTTACGGACTTTCTCTACCATTTCCTGCTGATCAGCAGGAGGGAAGCCGCCTCTCGTGCCTGAAGTTCTAATGTCTCTATGTCTAAGATCATAACCCTCCAGTATTGCCGTCCTCAAACAGTCATACTGTACTGGACATACTTTACATATCCCACTATTAACCGTGTTAATATCCATACCGGCGCAACGTCCGCCCGCAGCCCAGCCCGGGTCTATTGGACTATCAGCCTTAGCAGCCTTAGCGGCTTTAGCAGCCTTATTAGTAGCATCCTCAGCAGCCGTATTAATAGCAGCTTTAGCAACCTTATCAATAACATCCTGAAGCTTAGGTATAGACCTCTCTGAATTAACAGGCTCCATCACAGTTGGTTGATATCCTTCAGATGCACCACTGAGCCGATAAAATGTAACAGTCGTATTAGTATTCTGAACGACCGTTTCTTTCAACTCGCCAAATGGCCCGTCCTCCTCAGCTTTGATTGCCCCTAATGCTTGTCGCGTTGTTTCATTAAATAGGTCAGCTGTGATACGAGACTTAATACCGTGAGCTTCGCACCACTGCTGAGATAGCTGCGATACCGTCATTGATTGCCCATCTGCCAAGCAGTCAATGATGAAATCTTGCACCGCTTTCAAGTCTTCTGGAGACGCTGTTGTTTCCATTGAGGTTTTTCCTAATTCATTCATAATGATAACTATATAATATAGCTCATATTTTACAAAGCATAGCCACAATCACTAGTGCTATACCATATAAACCGCTTACTGTATATACATCAAACAACCCATTGCAAAAATCGTAAAGAACGTGCTATAATTTGTAAAAGCAGCACAAATATTTGACTTGAGTTACATATTGTTGTATAATCAAGCACATAGAAATGATAAAAATATATGCAGGGTGTGGCAGAGAGGATACTTGGAATATACCATGAGCAAACCAGAAATAGCTGACGCGGCAGAGAGTTTGAATACAGCGGTTGCGGATATTCTTGGTAGCATTTCTCAGGAACGTGAGCGTGAAATCATTTCACGGCGCTTTGGACTGGAAGACAGGAAAGAGACATTGGAGCAAATCGGTGAAATGCTGGGCATCACCCGTGAACGTGTTCGTCAATTGGAAAAAGCCATCCTCACTAAACTGCGTGCGTCGGTAGCAGACGACAAATTGCCATCTGTCAACTCCGCTGAAAAACTTGTCGTTTCACACCTGTCAGAGATGGGGCGTGGTGCTCGCATGCAGAACTTGACATCCCACATTTTAGGTCGTGACGCAACACTTTTGGAACGTTCAGCAGTCGCTTTCTTGGCAGAATTAGCACCAGGCTTGACCGTTATCAATGAAAATGACGATTTCTATCAATCTGCCGTTATCTCATCAGTTGGCGACGAAAAGTCAGTAAAAAAGCAAGTTGAAGAGATCGTTAAATTCATCAAAAAACACGGCCAGCCGATTACCGCTGAAGCAATTCACGAGTCCATGGACTATGAGCATCCACAGAATATCGCAGCGCTGGCCTCCATCAGCAAGAAGCTGGCTGAGCTGAAAGGGAACTGGGGACTCATCAAGTGGCCAACCGTCAATCCGAAAAATATTCGCGACAAAATTTTTGTCATCCTGGATGACAACGGCAAACCAATGCACTTTTCAGAGATCGCCAAGGCTATCAAAGACAGCGATTTCAAACGTAAAAACGTTACCACGCAGGCGATTCACAATGAACTCATCAAAGATAGCCGCTTCGTCCTGATCGGTCGCGGTATCTACGCTCTGGACTCATGGGGCTACAGCCGTGGCACTGTTGCCGACATCATCACCGACATTCTCAAAGAAGCTGACGAGCCGCTCCACCGCGACGAGATCATCAAACGAGTCTTAGATAAACGCCAGGTCAAAGAAACGACTATTTTACTGAACCTGCAGTCAAAGTCACAGTTCAAGCGTGTCGCCAAGGCTACCTACGTGTTTGAACAGCAACAAGCCTGATTGTATTGTTACATCAAATATGGGATAATTTAATAGCATGGAAATATTTTCCTGGACTATAGCGTTATTGATGCAGTGGTATGTTTGGTTGCCGCTGGTTATTTTGTTGTCTTTTTTGACGTGGCGCAATTATCAACAGCTCAACGAATTTATCTCAAGCGACAACGTTTTACTCATTTTGGAAATCCCAAAGACCAATGACAAGAAAGAACTTGCCGCCGAGCAATTATTCGCCAGCCTGCACGGAATCTTGCGCGATAAACATGAGCTCAAACTAAGCAGGGGAGCGCAGGAACATTTGAGCTTTGAGGTGGCTTCGGTCAATGGGCAAATCCGGTTCTATGTCTGGACACCGCGGTCTCTGCAAAGCTTCGTCGAAGGGCAAATCTATGCCCAATACCCAACCGTCCAAATTCACCAGGCCAGTGAAGATTATACCGAGCACGAACGTGATCATTCGGTAACCTACACCACAGAAATGACTTTAACGGCGTCTGAATTTTTACCAATCAAAACCTTTCAAACCTTTGAAGTTGACCCATTGGCTGGTATCACAGGAACATTAGCAAAGCTAGAATCAACAGGTGAAGAATTGTGGATTCAGGTGCTGGCTAAACCAGTTGAGGACTCGTGGCAAATCGAAGCTGACCACTGGATATCACGCCTGCGTGAAGGCTCTGCCAGCATCCTACCAAGTGTTGGTGGTAGCATGCGGTGGCTCGGTGGTTTGTTTGCCGCTTTGTGGCGACCACCAGAGGAAGGATTGGCTGGCGGTAAAGGTCCAGAAATATCTGAGCGCAATAAAACTCGTATCGCTGAAGCTGAAAAAAAAGCCACTAAACTGGGCTACGAAGTAAAAATCCGCTTAGCATACCTGGGAGAGAACCAAACCAACGCCAAACTGCGCATGCAAGCCCTAGTGGGAACCTTCAAACAGTTTAATTCTACAAACCTAAACGGCTTTAAGCCCATCAAAGCCGCCTACGGCAAAGAATTTTTAGAAAAATATCGTCGTCGTGCATTTTTTGGCGAAGGCTTCATCCTCAATATCGAAGAGCTGGCCTCTGTCTTCCACTTGCCGCACACCAATGTTGAGACGCCAAACATCGTCTGGGCCAGCGCCAAAACCGCTGAACCACCATCCAAGCTGCCTGTCCTGACCGGTAGCGACACCAATGACGACCAAATTTCCGCCTTTGGTGTCACCAATTTCCGCGGCATCAACCACCAATTCGGCATGCTGCGCTACGACCGCTCGCGCCACGTTTACATCATCGGTCAGACCGGAGCAGGTAAGTCTGGGTTGCTCGAATTATTCGCGCTCAGCGACATCTTTCACAACCAAGGCTACGCCATCATCGACCCGCACGGCGATTTTGCCATCAACAACATGAAATTTATCCCCGGCTCACGCCTGAACGACGTCGTCTATTTCAACCCGGCCGACACCGCCTATCCACTCGGCTTCAACCCGCTGGAAGTCACCAACCCGAACCAAAAAACTAACATCTCATCAGAGGTCATCGGCGTTCTGAAGCGCATGTTCGGCGAGAGTTGGGGACCGCGACTGGAGTATATTTTGCGCTACACCATCCTGGCGCTGCTCGATCGGCCAGAGACGACCATGCTCGACATCACCCGCATGCTAACTGATAAAAATTTCCGCAAGGAGACGCTGGGCTATTGCCGCGACACCGTAGTCTTGCAATTCTGGAACGTCGAATTCGCCAGCTGGAACGACAAATTCGTCGCTGAGGCCGTCGCACCAGTTCTCAACAAGGTCGGCGCCTTTACCGCCAACCCCATCATCCGCAACATCATTGGCCAACCCAAATCCACCTTCAACATCCGCCAAATCATGGACGAGGGCAAAATCCTCATCGTTAATCTATCCAAAGGTCTTATCGGCGAAGACAATGCTGCCATCCTCGGCTCATTCCTGGTCACCAAGATCCAGCTGGCTGCCATGTCGCGCTCAGACATCCCCGACATCCGCGACCGCCGTCCATTCTATCTTTACGTCGACGAGTTCCAGAACTTTGCCACTGATTCATTTGCCACCATCCTGTCCGAAGCCCGCAAGTACGGTCTCAACCTGACCGTCGCCAATCAGTACATCTCACAGATGAATGAAACCGTGCGCGACGCGGTGTTTGGTAACGTCGGCACCATGATTTCATTCCGCGTGTCTGCCGACGACGCACCAATCCTCGCCAAACAATTTGAGCCGAACTTTGAATCAGTCGACCTCTTGCAAATGCACAATCGTAACTTTGTCATCAACATGGTCATCGGGGGAGAGAAGACGCCAGCCTTCTCCGCACGCACCCTCGAACTTCCGCCAAGCCAGGCCGATAATACCCTGCACATCATCGAGCATTCACGACGCATGTACTCACGGAGCAGGGAGGATGTTGAAAAAGAAATCAATGCGGCTATCATGCCGCAACCACAGTCGCAGAAGCAGGCGCCTCGGCCCGCCGCTCAGCCAATCACCAGACAGCCAGCTCAGCAGCCTGCCATAGCCACTAACCCTCGACCAGTTAAGCCGCAACCAGCCCCAAACAGCAATGAAGTCGTTTTGCAGATCCGTGGCAATAGCGCAAACGCCACAGCTGACTCAACTGCTACCACCACGCCCAAAAAGCGGCGACGTAGGCGGAAGAAGAGTGCTGCGTAAAACAAACCATTACAATAGCCGATACCTTCAGCTACAATAGTTTTACAGTCCCTTAAGTAAGGATTATACCAATATCTAAATTGTTAGGGAACTATAACGCTGTCCAGCTATGCGGTTGATGTCATTTTATCAAATACTAAGCGCACCCACAGCAGCTTGCACCACATCAGCAAGCTCACTATATATTGGAAAATCAGGATCATAACAACGCACCTGCGTGATGATGTCAAACCGCCGTGCATACTCTGGATGCACACCAATCACTACGCGCGATCCGCTCTCAAGCTCCTTACCCAATTCGAACAGTGCGATAGGGCAGAGGGATTCCTTTGGAAACCAAAACAACACCACTCGCGCCCGTTTGAGATATTCATACTCCCACTCTATCTGGTGCGTCGCCCCTTTGCCTTGAAAAGCCAGCGCCCTCTTACGACGTGGGTTAGCCACTGTTATATCTTGATTGCTCAATAGGGCTAGTGCGTCCGCTTGCCAGTCTGGGCAGTTAGTAATACCTCCCGCCAAAAACAAATCTACCGACGGTACTATCTCGTGCAAACCCCTATTGTCAGGTGAAATAACTCTCATATCCCTATGATAATATCATCCAGCAAAAACAGCAACCGTATCTAAGGCGGCAGAGAAGTGATCCCTGCCCAGCTGACACGGCACCAACCTCGCCTTCCGTCAAACCTCACATGCGTTAGTCACTGAAGGATCATAGAACAAAAAGGGAACTTAAAATATTAGCATATACCGTACGCCAGCACATAGCCATAGCATCCTGATATATTGCTATGGTTCGGTAAACAAGGAGCCTCAAGGCTCAAGATCCAGAAGCTAGAAATTCACGATATAGACAAAATGATCGACAGACATATGGCAAAACATATGGCAAAGGGCAAGCTAAGTAATTTTTAACCGACCAAACAGCACAGGCAACTAAAATTCAATTGTAACATATCAAAATCAATGAGTGTGTATTCATAAAAGAGAAATATTCTTAATGTCGCACAATGTATGTTTTACGAACTGTATAGGAGATAACCATGTATGATAATGAGTGCGGCACACATAGCTATATAAGGATATATCCAGCTAACTAAGCAGGGGCTTTGGAGTCTACCATCTTCTACTGCGCGAACAAATTGTAACTTTTGCTCTTATCATTACTCATCACACACTGTGTCTTGAAATATAAGTATATACCACACCGCTTGTATGGTTTCTGAAAGAACTCATACAGCAGAACTATAAGCACCTAACGTAGTATTTACTACATTATACCGTGATAAGTTTTCCACATTATAACATCTTGGATGATCGACCTATATTTGACTTTTTTCTTTTTTTATTCCCCCGCTCTGTTTTTTTGTGGATTCCCTACATTTGACTTTTTGTTTTTTTGCATATTGTAATATATATTTTTTGTCATTCTCATTTTAGAACAAAAAGAGAACAAAGTATCAGGCTGGGTGATACCCCACTTCACTAACCTATATCCCCTATTTATAAAATACTCGTTGGTCTACCCGCACGTCGAGATACTCTGGTCGCAGTCGCCTCTCGTCGATGAAGCGCATAGCTTTAATGGCTTGCTCAACTTGTGCCACTGCTGCCCTGTCGACGGTCATCTTGACTGCATAGCCCTTGCCCTCAATCAAGAACAGCACTTGACGAACGGTATCTTGCGGCAAGACAATTTCTGAAACGGATAGATTGTTCTTGGTAAATTGTGAAACAGCCTGCCCCAAAAAGCTCAAAAAACGTTGATTGACCACCTCTTGCCCACCAGAAAGCGGTGCACCACTTTGGTCTTTAACAGTCAGCTTTGGTGGTGCAAAATAATTACGTTCAAACGTTACGCCCGATTCATCAACAAAATATGTCTTTTCACCAGAAGACCACTGCGCAAGCGGCTGGCGAAACGTGAGTTTAGCGGTCGCCATACCAGCGCCAAATGTCTCTATGCGCACGGTTTTGACCTCTGGCGCGTGAGAAAGGAAATATTGATGCAATGCATCTTGGTTGAGGAATGGCTTGAATCGCTCAGCAGGGCGTGAAGCATAATAATCAGTTAAGACCTTCTTGTAGGTCGCAGCTTGCTGCCCACTAGCTGTATCAGGCGTTTGTATGGAAATTGATAGTGATAACTGAAAAGACAATAGAACCAACACCACCAAAACAGCTAATATCATACCTATTCGCTGCATGAAAGCTTTTTGTAGATCCTGACGTTTATGATGGATGGTTCGCTCAGAGACTTCATCTTGCTGCTTTCGAAAGCTACTGATGGTACGGTTGAGCTGGAAGGCGGACGATTCTTTGATAATATCATCACGCATTCGACGCGGGCCATTGTTGGCCGGTGATCGCTGTTTTGCTTTTTTCCTGCCAAGCAGTGACATCTACTGTCGCCTCCCCTGTTTACTAGCAGCTTCCAGAATCATTTCAGCCATATCACCAGCAGCGTGCGGTTTAGCAAATTTGAGAAAATTATTACCCAAATCATGACGAATCTTCGGGGATCTGAGTAGTTTGATCAGCGTATTGCCCAGTAAATCAGGGTTCTTATCTAGTTGATCTTCGTTCACAATCACCGCAGCCAATGCGTCTTGATACACCTTAGCATTCTTTAGTTGGTGGCCGGCTGTTAATCTACCGTTTGGGATGATAACCGTCGGCATACCCAGCGCCGCCAACTCTAACAGTGTTGTTGCCCCGGCCCGCGCGACGACCACATCCGCAGCCGCTAACGCCTGCGCCATTTGTGGTCCGTGCAAAAACGATTCCAAGCGCCAACCATCACGATGGTCCAAAATTTTGCTCAGCTCGTTGTATTGATGTTGTCCAGATATCAAAAATACCGAGGCGGTCTCTAGAAGCCTATCACGATTCTTCGCCACAGCGTTGTTGATGCGCACAGCACCCAGCCCGCCACCGGTAACAACGACCAGCGGCCGTGACGGGTCAAACCCTAATTGTGCCTTGATGTCTCGCTTTTCCGCGTCAGTATACGGGCGGAACTTATCTGAAATCGGCACCCCAACATATGTTGCTATCTCAGGAGAGTAGCGATAATACTCGAGCGGTGCGCCAGTACCGATGCGCCTGGCAAATGGCGACAGCAGCCTGTTGGTCAACCCTGGATGAGCGTCAGAGTCATGCAGCACCAATGGAATTCTCAGTAGTCGTGCGGCATAGCCAACTGGCAAGCAAACGTAGCCTCCTTTGATAAAAATGACGTCAGGGCGCCACATCAGCAGCTTGCAAAAGCTCTGCACAAAACCAATGATAACCTTGCACAAGTCGTATAAGTTAGGAAATAGGATTGAGGGCGCTAAATGCTGCAGTTTACTCTCACCATGATAGCGGCGCAATTTACCGGCGGTGATGAATGAAACTGGAATATCGTAGCCGGATTCTGCAACCACCTTCTTTGCCGTTGGCCCAAACTTGCGGTCACACCAAAATCGTAAATCGTGCTCTCCCCTGTTCTTCAATTCCTTAAACACGGCGACCACGGGCGTAACGTGTCCGCCCGAACCGCCGCCGACCGCTAAGATCCGCATGGCTATCCTTCCCTTCTGTTAATGGCTTGTGCGATGTATAGCAAGACAGCTGAAAAACTAATCCAAGAGCTGCAGCGATGAATAACATGCTGGTACCACCATAACTCAGCAGCGGCAATGGAATACCGGTGAGTGGCGCCACCCCCGTCATAGCTGCCACATTCAATATCACGTGAGAAGCAACCCAACCAAACACACCAGCTGCCACTAATCGAAGCCTCGGGTCAGGCAGTCGCGCAGCAATGTGCAAAATACCAAGCAGTAAAGCCGTAAATAGACCCAAAATGATCAGTAGTCCAACAAAACCAAATGTCTCACCCATAATGGCAAAAATTGAGTCGTTGATGGCTTCGGGCAAATAGCCCGACACCTGCACACTCTTTCCGATGCCTAGCCCTAAGATGCCGCCCGAACCGATGGCGATACGTGCCTGCTGCACGTGATAGGTATTACTGCTGCTGTCCATAGACGAGGCATTTGAATGATCACCCTGAAAGAATGTCATGACGCGCTCCAGACGGTGCGGCGCGATGAGGATGAGCATAACGCCCGCCGCCAGCAGAACGCCCACTATTTTCCAGAGAATATCTGACCGCATACCTGAAACCACCAACATAGACAAGATGATGGCGACCAACGCCAATCCAGTTCCCAGGTCCTTTTGTAGCACTACCACGATGAACATGGCTATCGCTGCTGCAATACCGAGCGGGATGAGCGTCTCCTCCATGTCGTTGATTTTACCTTGTCGCATACGTTTACCCAAAAATCCAGCGATAAACACTAAGATACCAAATTTTAACAATTCAGCCGGCTGAAAACTTCCCAGCCCGCCGAGGTAGAACCAGCGGTACGCACCATTGGTTTCCTGTGCAAACGAAACACCCAGCATACCTAACGCCACCAACAAAAAACAGAAAAACAAGCCACCGACAAATAGCCAATTTGCGTATTTTTCAGTGAAAATTTTATATGGAATAATAGCACACGCAGCAAACGCTGCAAAGGAAATCACAACGGAGATAAGCTGCTTGTTAAAGAAAAACATATCGCTGTAGTTCGTGCCGTATGCAAAATTCATAACATTAGCACGCTGCGGTCCCAGCGCATACATCACCACCAAACCCAACAGCAACAACAGGCTGACATATAACGCCACCTGATAGACCGGCCGATGTTTGCGAATCGTTCCGGCTGGCACATTGAGAGTAGTATTACGCAATATGCCCTCCTGCCAAAGCTACAAGAAAACCGATAAATGCCATCACGCAGCCAATTACCCAAAAACGCATGGTAATCTTGGTCTCCGGCCAACCACTGGCCTCCAAGTGATGGTGAATTGGCGCAGATTTGAAGATTTTTCGGCCAAACAGTCGCTTGCTGGCAATTTGTAACGCACTAGAACCTGCTTCGACCACAAATAACAAACCAATGATCGGCAGAAGCAATAACGAGTTTGTTAGCATCGCCACCACGCCCAAGCTTGCTCCATAGGCAAAAGCACCCACATCGCCCATGAAAAACCTCGCTGGGTAAATATTGAACCACAAATAGCTCAGCAATGCGCCGACCACCGTAAAACAGAAGCCAGCCAATGAGAAGTTCCCCTGCAGCAGCGCAATCACGCCAAACATCACAAAGCTGATAGCCAGCAGTCCACCCGCCAGGCCGTCTAGTCCATCCGAAATATTAACAGCATTGCCTGTAGCGACAACAGCAAACGCAAACAGTGGTATAATCAGCCAACCGACTGATAAATCACCATAAAACGGTACGTGAAAGCTACTAACGCCCAATTTAGCAAAGAAGAACCACCCAAGCACTGAGCCGATCAGCGTAATCAAGGCAAACTTAACCGGCGCCCGCATGCCAGCGTCTTTTTTATTGCTACCGAAGATGTTCAAATAATCATCTATCAGCCCCACAGCCGCACCACCAACAAAAGCCGCCAGCGGCAACCATGTTTGCCGGCGGTCTAAGTTAAATAACAGCGTGATCAAGACGATGGAAACTACACCAATGATGCCAGCCATCGTAGGAATATGGCGACGCAATTTCTCCTCGTGAAGCTTATCAAATACCTGAAGCTTTTCCCCGGTCACCGCAGAGGTACGTTGTCGTTTCCAGAACTGATATCTATAGGCAAAGAACGTATAAATTGGCGTCAAAAACATTGCCAGTAGGAACGCTGCTAGGCTCAACACGAAGATATATGTCATTTCGTTTGTTACCGTTTGTATATAGCTTTTCATTTAGGATCTCCTCGGTGATAATTTCAAATACTCAATCATCCAGTTCGAAATATCAGTAAAAATTGGCGACGCATGCACACTACCTTCCAGCGCAACATGTTTATTTGGTGCCGATACCCTTATCATTATGACATATTCTGGCTTATCTGTGCCACCAAAACCGACATAGGTACCAGCCGTTTCTTTCATACTATATGCACCATTCACCAACAGTTCCACCGTACCCGTTTTACCACCGATAAGATAGCCCGGCTTGTCATCTTTGCCGACATAGAACGAATGACGCGCCGTATCTAGCATCGTGCGCATCTGAGCAGACGTCTCCGCGCTTACTGTGTGGCGTAGCGGCTGTGGTTTTGACCACTCGACAGCATCGCCCTTTTTCACCCCAGCGACGACCGTTGGACGGTAGTACACTCCTCCGTTGATGATTGAGCAAAACGCCGAGGTAACTTGAATTGGTGTCAAATTTATTCCCTGACCGAACGTCATGTTTGCGTACCGAACTTCATTTCCCTCTTGTTCAGTCGGACTAGTGATCAACCCTTGCGCCTCTGCAAGCTCAATTCCTGTTTTCTCACCAAAACCATATTTATCATGGAAATATTGATAAATCGTCTGTCGTGCGGCGTTATTGATATACGAGCCGTCGCCTAATTTTCGCCCAACTGTCACTGTACCAACATTGTGAGAGTTGTTTAGCGCTTGCTGCATGGTGGTCGTACCAGTCAAACCGCGCACTGCATTACAGATTTTACGGTCACCAACTTGGGTGCAATCAGTGTTTTGGTAGGTGGTATTTGGCGTGATCGCGCCTTTGTCAATTCCCATAGCCATAGTAAATGATTTCATGATTGACCCCGGTTCTTGCGGCGTCATGGTCGCGGCGTTGATGAACGCAGCAGCATTTTGAACCTTGTTATACTCGGCAGGATTGAACGTTGGATAATTCGCCATAGCTAATACTCGGCCATTGTTTGGATTCATCACCACCACACTACCTTCGGTACCGCCAGCTTTTTGCAGGCCGCGTTTGAGGGCTTCTTCGGCATAACTCTGAACATTGCGGTCAATTGACAGCACCAAATCCTCACCCGCCTTCGCCTCAATATTCACGTCATTCTTACCTATCATCAGCGGCACATTTCGCACGTCAGTCACTGCTCGTAGCAGCCCATCACTACCTTTGAGTCGCTTGTCCAACGCGCCCTCTACGCCATACTGACCTTCACCATTCGCATTTACAAAGCCCAGTACCTGTGCGCCCAGAGCTCCTTCTGGATAATTCCGAACCGAGTTGAGCTGATACAATACGCCTGAAAAATCCTTCTTCTTCATCTGCTCAGCCTGGTCTAGCGTCAAACCCCGGGCCAACACCTCATAGCGCGACTTTTTGTTAGCAAGTCGCCCCTCAGCATTTTCCATAATCTTATCACCAGCTGTCTGACGCAGCGCTTGAATGATCTCATGGCGCTGACCGTCAGAGACGGTTTGTGGATCAGCCACCATATTAAATATCATACGGTTCAGCACCACCGGAGCCGGCGTCTTGCCGTCCATCATGTAAATTTCGCCCCGCGTGGCCGGAATCACCAACGTACGCTGCTGATTGCGCGCTGCCAGTTCAACGTATTTGCCATATTGCAACACCTGCAATTGAAATAATCTCAACACAAAAACTGCCATTATCCCCAGCAGAATAATGGCGAGTAGACTCGTTCGTGATTGCGCAAGTCGCCCCTTCATAGTGCTTCTTAAATTATACCACTTTTGTCTAGTTAGCGTAATCAGTTTGTGACGGCTTGCTCATAGCTGATGCCACGTTGCTATTTTTCACTTTATCAAGAGCCGTCAATCGAGCATTTTGCACTTCAAGTTCAGATTTTTTAGCATGGAGTTCACTAATTTGTTTATCCAAGCCTTGAGACTCTTTACTGTACGCGGACGTTTTAGTTGCCTGCGTCAAGTAAATCAAGCCAAGCACAGCAACCATCAGCGCAACCAGCACTGTATGGGCCACTGGGCCGAGTTTGACATTAGACCGAAAACGAGTTGCATTTTGATTGCGGCGCATCTGTTGCTGCCGTCGAGGTGTGAAAGTGGTGGATCGTGCGTACATTCTGTTTTCTATGTTATGTTGTTATATAATTTCTAAAATTGTGATACTCCAAGACAACCTGGCCCGTCTCAAAACCTAAGGACGGACCAGATCATCAACTGATACACTGTCCGGATAGTGCGTCAGCTATTCTACTATCGACTAATTAGCCGCGGCGAACAGCAACGCTCTCGGAGTGGTCTGCATCTTGGAACTGAACTTTGATGTGTACTGGCATAATTGCCTCCTTTTTGTGTTATGTTTTTACGGCCCAGCGAAGCTTAGCGCTCCGACTGCGCGGATTGTGAACATCTGTAGTCCCTAGAATCAATTTTTTATCAGGAATCATCAGCTCGGCTTCATACCCTGCTTCTGATTGCTCCTTAAAAAACCGTTTAACCAATCGATCTTCCAGGCTGTGAAAGCTAATGATGCCGACACGGCCGCCTGGATTGAGTAGCTGAGGTAATAATGGCAATACCTGCTCTACCTGTTGAAGTTCTTGGTTAACTTCAATTCTGAGGGCTTGAAAAGTGCGAGTCGCTGGATGTCTTTTTAGGCCACCGCGACCAACAGTCCGCTCAATCAGCTCAGCCAGCTCGGACGTTCGCGTCATCGGACGATGCGCTACGATCGCTTTCGCAATATGCATAGCGCGCGAACGAGTCTCCTCGCCGTACAGGGTTATCAGCCGAACCAACTCATCCACTGAAGCATGATTGATGATATCAGCTGCTGTCATCTCCGTCATATCGTCCATTCTCATATCCAACGGACCATCAAAACGAAATGAAAAACCCCTCTCTGCTCTGTCAAGCTGCGGTGACGACACCCCCAAATCAGCCAAAATTACGTCAAATTTTTGCCCAAGCTTGACCAAATCACGTGCCGCTGACGCAAAATCTTGATGCATCAATTCGACACCTTTTTCTGTCAAATCGCCTAATGTTCGAATCGCGTTACTATCGCGATCAACCAATACAGCGTTCAAATAGCTATCCGTCCTCTTAAGAATCTCCCGCGCATGACCTCCATATCCAGCAGTCAAATCAAGGTACGCTTCACCCCGGCGAGGGGCGAGCGCACGCACGGTCTCCTCTAAGAGTACGGGAACATGAACCGGAGCGTCGTTCGACAAACCCGGCTGTGGTGGATGTTCTTTAATACTCATCATTACTCCATTATAACGGAATAATGCTCGAGATCACCTATCTGGATATTTAATTTGAGCTTTTGTGTTTGTTTTGTGTTTGTTTTTTATGTCTTTAAGAGAGGAAAAGCGTGTTTTCCAAAAGAGACTTATGTGTGAGGTGGAGTTTTTTTGGGAGGTGTTTTAAGGAAGGTGCATTGCCGTTTTTATTGTGGAGCAAATAGCCACGAGTGCTCTTCTCAAATACCCAGGTAGTTGATCTCGAGAGGTTTCCTAATTGTTAATGTGCGTACAGTTCATCAATCCGCGTCGACTGCATCGGCTGCCATCACTCGGAAATATGCTCCGGCGCGAACCGCCACAATTTCCCGATCAATGCCAGCATAGTCCAGCAAATGCTGCTCTACTGTCACTCGACCCTGTTTTTGGTCAAGCGTGGATGCTGTCTTACCCCGTCGAAACTTAACGTTCAGGTCGGCAATTCGCTCATCCAGGATACTGCCCTGCAAAGCGCTCTCGACTTCTTTATCCCAGACACGCCGTGGATAGAGGTGGAGATATTTGCCAAACCCTCTGGTCAGAACCACACCAGACGCAAATTCCTCTCTGAGCTCAGCCGGCATCGTCAAACGACGCTTATCGTCCAGCTTTCGCTCAAAGTAATCTACTTGCACTGAGGCTCCTTCCCTGACGGAATTAGATTGATTTTTTAATGTTAGTGGTTGTTTGTTATTGTTCAACGGCTTGTTGCCGTTACCACTGACTTCATAATACTACCCACAACTACCCACTTGCAAGTCCTTTTTAGTACTTTCTACCCATTTTATCCCCAAATGAAAACTTTTCCACAAAATTGTGGAAAAGTCTAGTGTACTATATGGCTAGCTGAACACTATGATCGCAATCGTTTCACGACCATACCATACCATTTACCACTTGCCCGCAACGTGCGCTCCATGGTTTTTCTATCAACCTTTGCCAGCCCAAACTTAGGCCAATACCCCTTGTCCCACTCAAAGTTATCTAGTAGACTCCAGTGCAGATAGCCGATGATTTTGACGTCTTCTTTGAGCGCCCTGTCCATAGCTCGAATCGTTTCCATCAGCCACCATTTACGGTGTTGATCTGTCGCATCAGCCAGCCCATTTTCTGTGATGAAAATTGGTAATTGGTGCTTTTTGTACGTTTCGACTAGCAGCTCATACAATTTGTCTGGCTGCATATCCCAGCCCAAGTCGCTTTCTGGGTTTTTCTCAGAATTATGCACTCGATACCCAAAAAACCGTTGCGCAAAGTAATAATTGACCGCCAGAAAATTACTATGCTTGCGCACTCGCCGAACGATCCACTGATTGATAAAGTAGTCAGCCACTTGGGCACTCAGCCGCGATACCCAAGCGTCGTCCCCAGCGTAAATGTACGATAGATTATGCGCCATCGACACTTTGTGGCGGCGATTTTTGCACGCAAGCTTGTAGACCTGTTTGTGCGCCCGTATCAAATTCATCAACACCTTAAAGCCGAGTAGTTTTTTGGTTTGATTTGGCGGCCACGCCCCCTGAAAATAACTTTCCCCGACATATACCAGCGGCTCATTGATACTAATGATCCACTCCAGATCACGACCCAGCTCATCGAAAATCTTTTCCACAAATCGCACAAAATAAGCCACATTACTTCGCCTCTCAAAGCCACCTTTCTCGGCAAACCAAACTGGCAAGGTAAAATGAAACAGCGTTACTACAGGGGTGATTTCCAATTCTTTCAACCGTTTCAAATAGGTGCGATAATGATCAATCACCGACGCATCCCAAGCACCCTCTTCTGGCTCCACACGAGCCCATTCGATTCCAAACCGAAATGAATTAAGCCCCATTTGCTCCAATAATTGAAAGTCTTCTTCATACCGCGAATAATGCTCAACTCCAGTGCCTGAAACATAATTGTCAGGATTGGTAGCCTCTTTTTCCACATGTGACCACATGGCAGTCCGCCCAAAACTGTATGGCGCCTGCGTGGCCAACGTTTTAGCATTTTCCAGTTCCCAGGCGGTCCACTGATTATTCAAGCCTCCTTCCGTCTGGTGCGCCGAAATAGCCGCACCCCATAAAAATCGTTTTGGAAAGCTTGGATTTGATCGTTTTGCATCCGTCATATCTATCATTATACCGTATACTCTGCTTACGCTACGATATCCTCCCCAAAATGCTTCTGTAGTCGCATGCGAATTGAGCCTTCATGGCGACCAAGTTTTTGACTAAGTTGCTGGATGGTTGCGCCCTGCAAGAACTCCTGTTTGAGAATGTCGTCGTCGGCTTTTTCCCACGGCATGTAGGCTTTGGGATAGGTTTCGCGCATTTTGGCAATTTTTTGCTGCCAG
This sequence comes from uncultured Candidatus Saccharibacteria bacterium, assembly GCA_963526655.1. Taxonomy (GTDB): domain Bacteria; phylum Patescibacteriota; class Saccharimonadia; order Saccharimonadales; family Saccharimonadaceae; genus Nanosynbacter. The sequence continues at coordinate 3,129 of CAUROB010000002.1, read as the reverse complement.
CTGCCAGACTGAGATTTCCTGCCTGATTTTTTCGGCGCTGACTGTTTTCGCTTCATCTCCTCCAGCATTGGACGATAGTGCCTAACTGCTTCATTACTTGCCCGCTGCAACACCTCATCAATTGCCAGCGCATCTGGCGAAATTTCCAACGCCTTGCGGTTAATGCCGTATAGATATAAATTATCCAAATCCCGCACCCGACTGAGAGCCACGTAGCCCATGCCCTCAACAAACGCCTTTCTCAGGTCAATTTTTGCCGCATCCAAGGTCATACCCTGGCTTTTATGCACCGTGATGGCCCACGCCAGCCGCAGCGGCACCTGCGAGATACTCGCCCGCTTGCGCTCACCGTCACGTAGCTCCCAGACATCCGGCAGCATCGTCACCTGCCGGCCGTTACGAAACTCCACAATCGGATAATCGGTCAGCGGCTCAAAATCCACCACCGTGCCGATACTACCATTGGCGTACAATTTCTGCGGCGAATTTTTCACCGCCATCACCAACGCACCCAGTTTCAACACGAGTTCGCTCGGCGCCAGTACCGACCGCTGCAAGTTCTCGACATATACTTTTGAACCGGTCGTCGTCTGCTGGTACGTTCGTTCCCCACCCGCCAGTTCCGCCAGCTTCTGGCTGTTAATGGCGTCGACATCAACATTGACGGTGTGTAGTTCGGTGATATCACCATCAGGCAATTCGACCTCCGTTCGCGCCAGCAACATCTCAGCATGATGCCGCCTGATATCGTCATTCCTCAGTGCCGTCAAAATCTCGAGGAGTTGCTCGTCATTTTGCCGATATTGCCGCTGCAGATATAGCACCGCCGGCTGTAACTCCTGCCACGCTTCCGAATACACCACAAAACCACCGCCCTGCTCGCCCGGACGATTGATCGGCGGCAATTGGAAAAAATCGCCACTCATCACTAGCTGAATACCGCCAAATGGCTGGTCATTCTCCCGGACACCACGCAACACCCGATCGACCATGTCCAGCCGAAAATCATGCAGCATGGAAATCTCGTCAATCACCAGCACATCAGTCTTCATAATCACCTCACGTCGCGTTTTTGACAGCCGATCAAAAAAGTTGTTCGCCAAGTGATCACTGACACCAATACCACTCCAACTGTGAATGGTATTACCGCCTAGGTGCGTCGCCGCCAAGCCCGTCGTCGCTGTTACCGACACCTTTTTACCCTGGTCACGCGCCTGCGCAATAAACGTGTTCAGCAGGTGCGTTTTGCCGGTACCCGCCGCACCCGTCAGCAGCGCCGACCGACCGCTCATCAAAATCGCCAGCGCCAATTCTTGATCCATAGTTAACCTCGTGGCGGTTCGCCTTCTGGCTCGCCCAACAGTTTTTTCGATTTAATTTCGTAGCGCTTGCCGGTAATTTTGCTCTCAATGTAGTCCTCGTTGATCAAGTTCACAAACATATCCAGATCATTACCGTCCATAATGATAATCGCGCCGTTATCATCGCTCATTAGCTCCAATTGCATCTCGTCGGCATAGTCCAGCACCTGCTCTTGTTTGACCTCGCCGATCTCCAATTTTTGCAACTTATTGATGGTCTTTTTGCGTTCCTTGACCAGCGCATTCAGGTCCAGCCCTTCAGGAAAACTTAGCTTATATTGCTTTTCAATCTCCGCCACTTTCTTATCGGCAATCACCTGCTTCTTATACTCATAGCCAAACATCCGCTCGAACTTTGAAGGATTAAAGGCGAAAATATCCTGACCGATGATCAGCACCTGGTTATCATCTGGCACCTTAAAACCAACCTCCGCCTTAAACGCGCCAAACTTGCCGTCAGAAAACTCCCACGCCAGTGCGCTTTTGAGCGTCTGTCCCTGCTGGATCAACTTGGCTGTGTAAAAGACTTTTTCTGGGTCATTCGGGTCAGTAAACCGCGCGATCAGCCCTTTCATCCGCTTGAACTCATGCTCGGTCTCCGAAAACTCCACAATGTCGCCGCGCTCATGTTCAATCAAATGAATCAAGGTTTCCGCCCGGCCAACCTTGGCCAGGTCTGTCCGCAGTAGTACGTTGTCTTCCGCTTCACTCAGCTCATAATCCCGCACACTAAGGCCAGTGCCCGCGCCCAAATTGACTTGATTGATATAATCAAACAAAAATAGTGGTCGCAGCTGCTGTTCGACATCACCCTTCAGGGGCATGAAATACGGCGTGTAATTTTTATTAAATAAAAACAGCTCTATCTGTAAATCATTCTTTTTTGCGTCAGTTTGATTCGCCCACAAAAAAATATCAGTCGTTTCCCTCACTTCTTCCATTGCCCTAGTATAGCAATTTTTACTAGGCACCGCCAGCTAAGTTGAGATTATACGCCTACCAAATTGCTCTTTTGCTGCAGTTAAATCTTCTTTACTAACATCAATAGCATGGAGATCTGTCCGTTCTACTACATCGGACGGCGGCTTAATCATAAACAAACCAATCGCCAGTGCCGCCATCCTTAAACATTTTTTTGTTTCTTCCCATGTCAGTTTAGCCTCTGGGTTAAGACCTTTCTTCACCATCGGACCAGCCAGCCCTTCAAGCCTGTCTCCCAGGTTAGGATAATACCACATAGTCGCTATTCCCTGCTTTGCATACATCTCAGACGGCAGCACTATATTTTTATCACTACCTGGATCAACCTTGCCGGCTAGTTCATCATGATCCTTACTGTCACCAACACCTGCCCTGACATACAGCACATCGCCACAAAGATCAACCGCCGTGGCAACACCAACGCGCGAGTACAGCCGATCAGCCGGATCTGGATAGCAGTAAAATGGATGTAAATCCAGCTGCACGTGCTTTGGCAAATACAATTCACTCACGTTTATATTATATCATGAATGCGTTATCTAGTCAATCTTTCGCCTTCACGCGCTCGGTTGGCCCAGGTGTCCGCCAACTCATTACCCTCGTCGCCCTCATGACCGCGCACCCAGCGGAGTTCCGCCTGCGAATTCGAATACAGCTCATATAGCTCACGCACAATATCAAGATTTTTGATCTCGCCACCCTTCTTTGTCCAGCCGCGCTGCTGCCAACCTGGCGCCCACTTGGTCACCACATTGATCCAAAACTCGCTATCAGTATAAATCACACA
>CAUROB010000001.1:0-47586 GCA_963526655.1 uncultured Candidatus Saccharibacteria bacterium | reverse complement strand
CCGCTAGCCGTCTGCGTCTTCGCCTCCTCGCGCACCGCTACCACGCGGTCACCGAGAGGCTGAATAGGTACACTCATAATATCCTCCATTTCATTAACAATACATCTTATTGTATCGCACCACGTTAGCACTCGTCAAGGGTGAGTGCTAATTCACTCAATACCCTTCCCTAAAAATAGCCCTCCCGCCTTGATATTGTTATAATACCTGTATGAAGCTATTCAAATCTCTCATCTCGTGCCTATTGGTGCGAATTATGCGTAAATTTTTCCACAATAATCCACACATTCGCCTGGTCGCCGTTGTCGGAAGCGTCGGCAAGACAACCACCAAATCAACCATCATCAACGTTCTCAAACACAACAAGAAAGTTCGCACCAACAGGGGTAATTTCAATGCTGAATTTAGTGCACCCCTGGAGATGCTTGGTATTGATGGCCCGAAAAATCCTCGATCCATCACTGATTGGCTATTAACCATCTACCGCGCCTATCGCTCAGCCCGCCAGCTTCATGATATCAATGTCATCGTCCAAGAATTTGGCATCGATCACCCCGGTGAAATGACCGCCTTTGGTCGCTACGCTCACCCTGATGTTCTCGTTGTTACCGCCATCTCCCCTGAACACATGGAGTTTTTTGGTAATCTCAAAACGGTAGCCCAGGAAGAATTTGCTCTGTCCAGCCACAGTATCGTCACCCTGTATAACCGTGATGATATCAATTCTGGATTTATCGCTTTCGCTAATTCTGAACGCAATCTTTCCTATAGCACCGAGCCAGATGCTGACTACTACATTACCGCTCATCAGTTCAATCACAGCCAAGGATACACCTGTACTCTCACCCACGGCGAACAAACCTCTCGCGAATTTATTATGCCTGTTGTTGCCAAACACCAACTACGCATTGCTGCTGGAGCCGCTGCTGTTGCATTGGAGTTTAATCTTGACGTTGAAAGCGTCATCACTGCTCTAGAGAACTTCACTCCCGTGCCAGGGCGAATGAACCTCCTGAGCGGCATTAATAACTCAACGATCATCGATGATTCGTACAATTCCAGCCCGCTCGCTGCCAAATCAGCCCTCGAAACACTCTATCAATTACCCGCCAAAACCAAAATCGCCGTCTTGGGAGATATGAACGAGCTTGGCGATACAACAGCGTCTGAACACCGCACACTCGGTACCCTATGCGACCCAGCGCAGCTATCGCACGTCATCACTGTCGGATCCAACGCAGCTACATTCTTGGCGCCAGCTGCCCAAGACAACGGCTGTACTGTCACCTCGTTTAATATAGCCATCGATGCTGTAGAATTATTACAATCCCTCGCCCGTCAGGACACTATCCTATTATTCAAAGGATCTCAAGGCGGTGTCTACCTTGAAGAAGCCATCAAACCACTCCTCAAAAGTTCGAAAGATACCGAAAAACTTGTCCGCCAATCCAAAGAATGGCTTAGCAAAAAACAAGCTTTTTTCGGCAAGTCATTGAGTTAATTATTCTGCTTTTTCCTGTCCCAAAATTTCACGTACCACCTGGCTATCATTCCACGGCAGCCGTTGTCCATTCACGATTCGATATTTCTCATGTCCCATTCCAGTGATCAGCACCATATCACCCTTCTGCGCAGAGCCAAGCGCCCGCTCAATCGCCTGTCGCCGGTCAGGAATTTCCGTCGTCTTGGCGTCACCATGCGCCCGTTCAATTCCTTCATAGATCATTCGCCTGATCTGATCAGGGTCTTCGTTGTAGCTTTCTTCGTCGGTTAGGAATATCCTGTCGGCATTTTTGGCAGCAATTTCGCCCATAGTTGGCCGCTTGCTCTTGTCGCGATCCCCACAGGCCCCAAATACCAAAATCACTCGACCCTTGGCGATCTTACGAGCCGCCGTCAATAATTTATCCAATGCATCAGGGGTGTGTGCATAATCAACAATTACGTCATAACCAACACCCTCGACTGCTCGCTCAAACCTGCCAGGAACCGCCTCGACGTTAGCCACGCCTTCTTGGATATCTTGTAATTTCACACCCAGCAGATACGCCAACGTCACCGCCGCCGTCATATTGTGTACATTAAATTCACCCGGCAGCGCCGTCGCCAGCTCCAAATGAGTCTGATGGTCCAAAACCACATCGGCTTCAGTACCCTTGCGGTACAGCTTCACTCGCTGAATCTGCGCCTCTGCTTCCGGATGCTTACCATAGGTCATTTTTTGTTCACCAGCAACGAATTGATCAAAATAGTCATACCATTCATCATCGCGGTTCAAAATGATATATCGCGGTTCCAGTGCAAACAGCTTACCCTTAGCCGCTGCATAATTCTCCATGGTTTTGTGATAATCCAAATGATCCTGTGTCAAATTGGTCATCACTGCTGCCTCAATCGGCACGCCGTCAAGCTTATGCTGGTCAAGCGCGTGCGACGTGATTTCCAACACGACATAGTCCACATCGGCCTTTTTTGCATCACGAAAGAACCGCTGCATCCTGCCAGTCGAAGCCACTGTTGCGTTCAAATCATTGACCTGAGCCTTCCCTGCCACTTCGATCAACGCTGTCGTGAACATGGCGGTCTTAAATTTGGCCTCCTTCAAGATCTCATTGATATAGCAGGCGGTCGTTGTCTTCCCGTTGGTACCAGTTACTGCGATAACTCGCAAGTTTTTTGACGGGTTACCATACCGCGCGCTCAATAGTCGTACTCTAACTCGGCGATATCCGTTTTCCACGCCATGCAAAGCACTAGCGGGCAAAATACTTCTGGCTGCTTTGACAAGAATCTGTTTCATATATCCATGATACCATTTTTGCGTGCCGATTCACACTTCCAGACAACAGAGGCGAATATGTGTTATACTATGCCATAGTTATGAGGATTTTGGGAATTGAATCAAGCTGTGATGAAACAGCTGCCGCTGTCGTCGAAGATGGTCATCTACTATTATCAAATGTTGTTAACTCACAAATCGATATCCATGCCGAATATGGTGGCGTCATTCCAGAAATTGCCGCCCGTTCACATCTGGAGGTTATCAACCCGGTTGTCAAAAAGGCGTTATCTGAGGCCAACTGTACTTGGGATGATATCGACGCCATCGCCGTCACTTACGCTCCTGGCCTCATCGGTTCGCTCCTTGTTGGTACCCTCGCTGCCCGCACCCTCGCCATTATTCATCACAAACCGTTGTATAAAATACATCATGTAGAAGCTCATGTGTATGCTAATTTCATCAACCAGCAGTCTGATAGCTTATCTTTAACACTGCCAAAAAACCAACCTACCTTCCCTCTCCTTGCCCTTATCGTCTCTGGTGGACATTCACAGCTCGTCCTGTTCCGTAACCATGGCGACTACCAGCTCATCGGCCAAACCCAAGATGACGCCGTCGGTGAGGCGTTCGACAAAGTCGCTAAAATTATCGGTCTACCCTACCCTGGCGGCCCTGCCATCGCCAAAGCAGCTGAGCTCGGTGATCCGCAGGCCTTTCATCTACCCATCGCTAAGCTCGTTGGTGAGTATGACTTTTCCTTCTCTGGCCTTAAAACAGCCGTTCTGAGGACAGTGCAGCGCGAAGTCGGTAAAGACTTTACCTTTCCTTCACACGAGCTCCCTGCCCTGGTGACTGACGAATTACAACACAACATGGCAGCCAGCTTCCAGTACACTGCCATCAAAACCCTGGTCGATAAGACTAAGAAAGCTTATGACAATTTTCAGCCTGCTTCCGTCGTCATCGCTGGTGGTGTCGCCGCCAATCAAGAACTGCGCCGCCAACTAAGCCTAGCCCTGCCTATCGACATTGAATACGCACCCATTCAGCTCTGCACCGACAATGCCGCCATGATCGCCGCACTCGGGTATTTCCGCGCCCACATCGACCAGCCCACCGACCCATACAATATGGAAGTCCAGCCAAGTCTATCTATGCTGGACGCAGCGTAAGCCATAACGCTAAAATCCCAGTTCTATGGTATACTATAACCAGAAATAAACATGGGAGAATACACACATAAGCTCGCTCGAGGGTACTTTTTCGTGTGAAAAGTAGTCAGTGGTTTATGTGTGTCATTTTTCCCGTGAAATATATAGGAATTAGATCATATGCAATTAGCCAAACAATACATTCCAAATGACTACGAACCAGATATTTATGCCCTGTGGGAGACGAGCAATTCTTTTGCGCCCACAGGTGAAGGTAAGCCGTACAGTATCGTCATGCCACCACCAAACGCCAACGGCAACCTACATATCGGACACGCGCTTGATATGAACCTGAAGGATATCTTGATCCGCTATCATAGGCTCAAGGGCGATGATGCAGTGTTTATCCCCGGTGCCGACCATGCTGGCTTTGAAACATGGGTAGTCTACGAAAAAGAGCTGGCAAAGCAGGGTAAAAGTCGCTTTGATTTTTCGCGAGAACAACTGTATAGCCAGGTGTGGAATTTTGTCCAAGAAAAGCGTGGCAATATGGAATTACAGCTACGCGCCTTGGGCACCAGCGCCTCCTGGAAGCACCTTACATTCACTCTAGACGACAAGGTGATACAGACGGTGTACGACACCTTCAAACAGATGTGGGAAGATGATCTGATTTACCGTGGCGAACGAATCGTTAACTACTGTACTGTTCACCAAACTAGCTTCGCCGATATCGAGGTCGAGCACAAAACAGAGAAGGGTACGTTATGGAAAATTGCCTACCCAACATTGGACAAAATTGGCGAGATCGTAGTTGCCACCACCCGTCCTGAGACCATGCTTGGTGACGTAGCGGTGGCTGTTCACCCTGATGACGAGCGCTACAAAAAACTCATTGGTACTCGCATTCTCCTGCCAATTATCGACCGCGAAATCCCAATCATCGCTGACGAATACGTCGACATGAGCTATGGTACTGGAGCCGTCAAAATAACCCCAGCGCATGATCCAAATGACTTTGAGATGGCAGAACGTCATGGCCTGCCGATCAAAAGTATCATCAGCCACGATGGTAAGCTAATCAACGTGCCGCCACAATTCTTAGGCCTAGATCCACAAGAAGCGAGACGCCGCATCCTAGCCGCCCTGGAAGCCATGGAGCTACGTCGCGGTGAATCTGACATTGAACATGCCGTCGGTCATTGTTACAAGTGTGGCACCGTTATTGAACCAATGGTTAAAGAGCAGTGGTTTATCAAAATGCAGCCACTGGCTAAGCCAGCCATTGAGGCACTAGAGAAAGGGGAGATTACTTTCCACCCAGCCTCAAAGCGTAAAGAACTCATCGCCTACCTGGAGCAGCTCAAAGACTGGAACATCTCCCGACAGATTCCGTGGGGTATCCCAATTCCAGCCTTTGTTAATGAAACCGACTCAAACGACTGGATCTTTGACACTCGGGTGACAGAAAAGCGTATTGTTGTAAATGGCACAACATATATCAGAGAAGAAGACACCTTTGACACCTGGTTCTCCTCTGGTCAATGGCCGTACATCGTTACCGATTATCTCAATGGCGGGGAACTAGCTAAATACTTCCCAACCAGCCTGATGGAAACTGGTATGGACATCATGCGAGCATGGGTATCACGCATGATTATGCTCAGTCTGTACCGCACCGGCAAATTACCATTCAAAGATGTTTATCTACACGGCATGGTCAACGACGAGCACAATCAAAAAATGTCCAAATCCAAAGGCAATGTCATCAACCCAATGGAACTGGTGTCAGAATTCGGCTCAGACGCCACCCGCATGGGTATCATCGCTGGGCGAGCGCCAGCTCAGCATCAAGCATTCAACCGGGGTGCGGTCATCGCTGCTCGTAACTTCTGCAACAAGCTGTGGAATATTGCTCGCTTTGTTGAAGCGCAAATTGGCGACGATCACGTCATTGTGCCATTACAGCCACAAACCCCAGCTGACCACTGGATTATCCGTCAACTAAACGACGCAGCCAACAACATCGCTGTTCGTTTGGAGCAATACCGTTTTTCTGAGGCCGCCGAAACCGTCTATCACGCCATTTGGGATGACGTCGCTGATTGGTACATCGAATCATCAAAAACCGCCATCAACCGCCCATTATTGTCATGGGTACTGGCAACCAGCCTGAGGATTACTCATCCATTCGCACCGTTCGTCACTGAGACAATTTGGCAGACACTCAACTACACCGACGGTATTCTGATGCGCGACAGCTGGCCAACACCAGAACAATACGATGAAATTGAAGCTGAACAATTTGAACGAATCAAAGAATTAGTCTCCGAAGGTCGCTGGGTGATCACAGAGCTACCGGGCAATAAAAAATATCGCTTACTATACGGCAATGACAGCTTGGTCAAGGAAAACGCCGACACCATCAAACACCTCATGCGCCTTGCCTCAGTTGAGCACACTGATCAACCACGTGGTCTCAGATTGGCCGCAGCAAACAGGGAAGTGTGGCTGGATATCGATGACAAGACGCTCTACCAGCACCAGACTGAGCTGGAAATGCGCCTCGCAGAAGCCCGAAAACGCCTCGAGGGGCTTGAAGCGCGTATCAACAATCCGTCCTACGCTGAAAAAGCACCAGCCCACTTAGTGGAAGAGACTCGCCAACACATCACAGAGCAACAGGCGCTCATTAAGCGGCTAGTTACCGAGTTGGAAGTTATCAAATTTAACTAAAAACAAATCTTACCGATACACAGGCGTTGCCCATCAAACTCAGGACCGCCATTGCCCTGGGCACGCTTAACTTTCATATATTTTCGGTCATCATTACGCGGTGTCGAACGTGGGTTTGCTGATCCATCATGAATGATACTACTCAGTGATGTATGTTCCGGGTGTGTATGCGCTGACGAGCCAATCCTCGTCGTTTTCATACCATCGTCACCCGTTGATCCCTGAAAATCAACTGTACTAAATACTGATACCACCGCCTTATCCACGTGGGTGTCGTGCATCAGTACACCACAAGCAGTAGTCAGGCTCACAAATATGGTAAATTGTGTAATAATCTGTTGTAATATATTCATCTATCTCTCTGTTTATGTTTTATTAACGCGCACCAAGCGCTGTTAAACTGATTATCATATTAGCATAAGTTTTATTTTATGTCAAGTATATTTCACGTTGATGGCAAATAAAAACACCTACTTGAGGTGTTTACGTATCATTCTGGCGGAAGGGGAGGGATTCGAACCCTCGGTACGTTTTACCGCACGCCGGTTTTCAAGACCGGTACCTTCAACCACTCGGTCACCCTTCCAGAAATCTGTTCACATTATACCACACTCCTGTTCACAAATAAAAATTCCCAACCCGTAAGTTGAGAATTTCATATCAGTTTCTGGCGGAGGAGGGGAGATTCGAACTCCCGCTACAGATCTCTCCGTACTAACGATTTAGCAAACCGTCCCCTTCAGCCACTTGGGTACTCCTCCAAATGTAGACCATGAAACCTGGTTACATTGTACCACACCTGTACAAAATACCATAGCGTTGACTTTTTAATACCAAACAAGGATAATATAACTATTATGAAAAAGATTGTAACCGTTAGCGCAAGCATCATCATAACGACCATGTTGGCATTGACCATCACTGGTCTACCAGCCCTAGCACTTGGTGAGGGTGGTTTTGCAGAAGGTGTAGAGGCAGCTCGCGGCAATGGCGTGCCAACCAACCTATGGAACGGTGACAGCTCTTTAGTGCGTCGGGTTATCAACTTTATGCTGATCGGTATCGCGGTGGTCAGCGTTGTTATGCTGATCTTTGGTGGTTTTCGTTATGTCATATCTGGTGGACGAAAAGAATCGGTTACCGCCGCCAAGAACACCATCTTGTATGCTGTCATTGGTCTATTGATCGCTCTTTTTGCCTATGCCATCATCAAGTTTGTCATCAATTTCGCCGTCAGTGGTGGCTCTACTGACGTCTAGCCTGCACATCATGCTCATGGTATACTAAAACCATGGAAGCAGAACCAACCAAAGCAACAGCTCATGATTTGTCTGAACCGTTTTCTTGGCACGCCCCAGAGACCAGAGGTCCAGTGCGCGGTCTAGGCTGGTATCTATCATTTGCCGTAGTCATCATGGTGCTCATGGCGCTATCTGTTTTTTGGATCAAAAGCTGGACATTCACGGTGTTGATACCCATCATGGCAGTGGCATTACTATCTCTGTCTACCAAGACTCCTCGCATGATCAACTATGCCATTAGCCCTAAAGGTGTTTATGTGGCGGACAAGTTATACGATTTTAGTGAATTCAAAGCCTTTGGAGTTATCGAATATCAAGGTCAATTCTCAGTATTACTACTTCCCGTTAAACGTTTCTCACCGGGGCTAACCATTTACTTTTCAGAGACAGAAGGGGAAGTAATTGTCGATATGTTAGGCACACGCCTCCCCATGCAAGAGATAAAACCAGACGCTTTGGAAAAACTCATCCGAATCATTAAGCTTTAGCTTGCTCTTAGCTTTTGATATGTGTTAGAATGTAAAAGTTCGATGTTCATGATGTGAGCAGAGAAGGTACCTTATATTTTTGTTATGGCCAATCGGTTTTACCGAAAGGCTGTATGCACCCGTAGCTCAGCTGGATAGAGCGTTGGCTTGCGGAGCCAAAGGTCGTACGTTCGAATCGTGCCGGGTGTACCAATGAGCATTATCAAAACAACTCTTCGTCATGGAAGAGTTGTTTTTATTCTGAACCATCCCGTAGATTATTCTTCTGTCAGCTCCTCTTTAGAAGACGGCTCAGACAACCCAACTGTGCCCTCAAGATGATCTACCCAAATGAAGTCTGCGGTATCAGCAGCAAGAAGTGCATCTGGCGCGGAAATACCATATTCTTTTGCCATTACATCAAGAAATTGAACGGTATTAACCGCCGCTCCTCCTAAGCCCCTAATAACCTCCTCGGCAATTTCAATATATTTAGGCAAATTTTCATAATTAAAATCCATATTATCATCTCCTTTTTACGATATTTCAATATCATTGTATCATAATTCTTCTGTGGTAGTACAGAACCCTCACCGTGGCGAGGGTTTAATAAATATTCCATGGCGGAGAGAGAGGGATTCGAACCCTCGAAGCCTTGCGGCTTACCGCTTTTCGAGAGCGGCCAGTTCAACCACTCCTGCACCTCTCCGTGATTGACTTTTTCATTATACCAGAGGTTGGGTTATACTTGCAGTAGATATGCTCAAAATTATCACAATCGGCAAGAAAAATAATCCATGGGTCATGGACGGCCTAGAATACTATCAGAAGCGCCTGAGAGCCCCGTGGAATGTTGAATGGGTATTGTTGGCTAATTCTTCACTCGAAGGCTCCAGAGCGCGTCAGGAAGAGTCTGAGCGGATACTTAAGCAGATCAAGCCAGATCATTTTGTCATTTTACTGGATGAAAGAGGTAATAATTTATCGTCTCCTGAACTGTCTGCTTTCCTAGAAGAGCAGTTCACCCACAGTCAGTCCGTGGTCATCATCATTGGTGGGGCGTTTGGTGTTTCTTCAGAACTACGCGAACGGGCTGATGTCGTTTGGTCGCTGTCAAAGCTAGTATTCCCGCATCAACTTGTCCGCCTAGTTCTGACAGAGCAGCTCTACCGCGCCCAAGAAATCGCCAAAGGTAGCGGATATCACCACGTCTAATCAGCTGTGGTTTCTTGTGAAGTTTGCCGCGTCAGGACTATGATTGTCACTGAGGTAGCGCCCGCCTGACGCAAACAGTTGGCAGCCTCCCGCACTGTAGCACCAGTAGTGAAAATGTCATCCACCAGATAGTACTGCTTGGCTGGATCGATATCACCCACCACCCGGAAAAACTCTTTTGCCTGCAATTTCCGCTGTTTGGCTGATGTAGCAAAATGCTGTGTCACGTTATTGCGTCGCTGAAGCACTTGCTTAACAGGGATTCTCCTAACTCGCCCCAACTGGCGACAAATCAGCTTCATGTGGTCATATCCTCTGATGCGGGTATTGCGTGGTGTGGTCGGAATAGGAACTAGTACGCTATTAGCTGGCAGCTGTGGCAGTAATGCGTCAGTGATATCTACCAAATCGTTGATGACAGCTCGTTTGCGCTCAAACTTGAGCGCGTCAATCGCTTGCAACACCACACCTTGCCTGAGCAGCAAACAATAAATACATTGAACAGGGAAGTGATGTCTACCACAATAATTACCATATTTAGGCCGCCGATCACACAACACACATGTAGTATAGCTCATCTGTATGATGTGTTTTTTACATTTTTGGCAAATAGTTTGACCAGTTTTTCCACACCCATAACAGTAGTGAGGAGCGATGACTGACAATACCTTATCAAACATTGTATTTTTTACGTTTTTTACCTTTCACTGTTGATTATAACGCACATAACCGTTATACTAATAGGGAACATTGTCAATTGAGCCAAATAGAGTGGAGGAACAACTATGGCCCGGAAACAGGACGATAATTTATTTACAGATGACGATTTAACTGCTGCATTTTTGGATGAAGCTGATTTGTCAACTCCAGCACCAGCACCAGCACCAACCATGACTGCCGCTGAAGACAACTGGGAAGAGGACGCTGATGACCTGATGGGTCAGTTAGCGGTTGACGTTTTTGAGACCGAAGGAGAATTGGTCATCAAAGCACGCACCGCTGGCGTTGACCGCAACGACCTGGATGTCAGCATCTCTGATGGTATCTTGACCATCTCTGGCACCTTGTCCAGTGGTGACGAGACTGAAGTTAACAACTGGCACATTCAGGAATGTTATTGGGGTGAATTTCGGCGAACCCTAGCTCTTCCAGTCGCAGTCAAGGAAGAGGGTGTAAAAGCAGAACTAAAAGACGGTGTATTGACAATTACCTTTGAAAAAGTAAAACAAGAAAAAGCTAAGAAGATTCAAGTTCTGTAATCAATCACTAATCTCTACTAAAAACACCAGTCGCAATGACTGGTGTTTTTGAAGTTATAGCTAATTGTCCTAGTTACCGGTAACCTTATTGACCACAAAGTTAACGATAGCGTAGGCAAAGATAGCAATCAACAGACCGATCAAAGAGTACATGATGGTATTCTTAGCAGATGTCACCTTGGCACTATCACCATTTGATGTGGTGTATTTAAAGCCACCAAGGATCAACATAAACACAGAGACAATCGCAATGGCCATCAATGCAAAGTTGATTGACTTTGAGATGATGTCATCAACGTTAGCACTAGCACCAGTGTTGGCGTTTTGAACCTTGTTCAAACCTTCTCGAACCTGGGCAAATGCGTTATCGCCAGACGCCAAAAATACGACACCCATAACCAACATAGGAAGGGCAAACGCGCCGGCTATTTTAATAATGGTTTTTTTCATGAATTTCGTTTCCTTTCCTTGGGAAATTGATTGTTATTTTACTTCATTATACCATATTTTACGGTCTGTCTATACTGTGTTGGGCTCTATTTACCAATTATGCGAAGAAATACGTAATCAACGATAGCATACGCAAGAGCAGAGATGATCACACCGATGATGGCGTACATGATGGTATTCTTAGCAGAGCTTAGCTTGGCACTGTCACCGTTTGATGTAGTATATTTTAACCCACCAATAATAACCATCACAACCGATACAATACCAGAGATAATCAGCAGATATCTGATGACTGTTTTGATGACAGGATCAACTGATTCACTACTGTTAGCACAAACAATGTTATTTGGATCGGTACTACATGCATCATAAATACCAACCGCTGAAGCAGCTTGTGACAGCAAAAAACCACCAACTATGGCGAGAGTCAAAGTAGCGGTAATAGTTACGGTTTTTTTCATTAGTTAAACCTCCCTGCGACATAATTTGTAATAACAAAAGCACACCATACCACCAGCAAACCAACCACCGAATAGATAATACCATTTTTAGCCTTAGAAATTTTACCTGGATCGCCAGCAGATACACTATACATGATACCGTAGACAATGATGGAGATGATAGCCACAACCGCCGAGACAGCAAACACCAGGTTCGCTATACTTTGTAATGCCACCTTATCATCTTTACGATCAGGAATCCCTACGTCACTTGGGGAACCTAGTTGGCTAACAATTTGAACGATAAACTTTTCCATAGTTATAATAATGCTCCTGACACCCAGTTTACTACACCCACTGAGGCGATGGCTATAACTAAGCCAATAATGGCGTTAAAGACTGTTTTTCGTCCACGAACAGCCCGATCTGGCGATCCTGAGCTAGTGATGAACAGAAAACCACCGTATATGATATATCCTGCTGCAATATAGCCCGTGATTTGAAATAGATCTTCAATGAGGTTGAGGGCAATACGCCAGATATATGGGCCAAAACCACCAACGTCACTCGGACTCTTTAAATCACACGAATTACCAGATGTTAAGTTATAAAACCAAGGTTTTAGAGTTATAACACGACCACGCTCGTCACAAACACCAGCCAGAGCAGGCTGTGTACTGACGAACGCCATACCAAAACTACCTGTAACTATCAAGGTCAGCGCTACAATTGCTCGTTTGATCATGAGAATACTCCTCCTGGAATTAAGAATTGAGTCAGTGTGACAAAGAAGGCGTATAGCAGTAACCCTATCACAACATTGATCCAGATCTCGCGAGCTTTTTTGATGTTTTCTGGCTTATCTCCAGATGATGAAAACAATATCCCACCATAAACTACCGCACCAACAGCTGTGACACCTACACCCATGGTTAAAATTTTTACTGCCTGTTTAACAATGTCAAAAATAGCCTCTTTACCACTCTTACCGCCACACTCTATAGTTGAGGTAGGAACACCAGCACATTTACTTGAGTCTGCTTCCTCGGCAAACACTGGAGTCGAGACAACAAAACCGACTAGTAAAGCTACAGTAATGATGGTTTTTGTAAAGAAATTTCTGTTTACCATTGAATTGTTCTACCAATATTAGGTTGATATGTGACTAATTGTAAGATATTGTCGCTCAAAATGCAAACAGCATTTCACCTGGTAGCTCTTGAATATTAGGGAAGTCTTTGGTATTATCGAGCTAGTTGACATGCGCTCGTAGTGAAGTTGGTCCATCACGCCTCCCTGTCACGGAGGAGATCGCCGGTTCGAATCCGGTCGGGCGCGCCACAGACACCCAAGCGACAGGGTGTTTTTATTTTGCTGGTTTTCATACTTGTATTTTTATATACTTTGTGTTATAATCACGCCATATCGATTGTAGATATGGTACATGTAACTAACCTGGTAGTAAACCAGAGAAAGAATCCCAAGCGTTATGAAAGATTATAACCCAAGCGATTCAAAAAAAGACACATTAAACCGCCGAAGGTTTCTGATGCTTTGTGGGGCTGGAGCAGTGGCTGTAGCAGAGGGTGTGACAGGCTGTAGTAGCCAGAACAATTCTACAGAACAAACACCAGTACAACCGCCTAAACATGAAGAAAGCAATGATGATACTTCTTCATCAGAAAAATCTCCAACTCCTGAAGGTCCAAAAAAACTAGAAGCGAGTGAGTTTCAGACCATAGAAGAACTTTGTAAGCACTTTTTTGACTCCAGGATTCCTGAAGGTCGAAAAGCGTTTGAAGCACTGACTATTCCTGCAAATGCTTACAATGACCCTCAGAAACTAGGGCAACATTTCTCTAATATCTTCGAAAAGATATGTAATGTGTTTACTGACACCAACGAACAAAGTTACCCACCAGTGTCAGAATACTATGAAGTACAATCCCTTAATAGACTGGGTCAGCCAACAACCAAACGAGGTGCTATTAAGTTGGCAGATGAGTTAGTTTCTTACTTTGCAGAAAATTACTTAAAGGGGACCGTTTTCGAAGACCCGGGCGTTGATATGGATGGCAAACCAAAATCACTTGATCTTGGAAACGGTCTAACAACCTTCCTGACACAACTCGTATCTTCAGAAGCATATCTACAAAAAGACGATAACGCTGAGCGTAGAGAAAATAAGTGGGGTACAGCCTTACCTTCATTTACCTCTCCAGCCGAACCGGACAAATTCTTAGGAAAAATATCTATCGAAGAAATGTCTGTTGATAACGCACAATACTCCAATGAAACAGTTGGCATGAAGTTTAGTTGTCGGCCAGATACCGAAGCCGAGGATTCTGAAACAATCACAAGCTTAGTTGATAAGGTTGGTAGTAACAACCTTGGAGGCCTAGACCGTATCCTGGGATTGTCTATCAAAGGTATAAAAGATGGCTATATTTCATTCAAAAAGACCAATGAAGGCCTTGTTGTTATTAGTAAGCTAGATTTCAACCCTCACCAGGCAAGCTATAAAGAAATCCAAGAAGAAAAACAGTCATAATTAAGCATTTGCGCTTTTGGGACATATACACTACAATTTGTAGTGTATATGTTTTTTCTGAAAGGGCATCAAAACATGAGTAAAAAGCGAGGGTTGATAGTACTCTCCACACTAGTGGTGGCACTTATATCAGCAGTGCTACTTGCTCCGCAGGCAGAAGCTGCGAAAAATTTGAAATTAAAACAAAAAGTTGAGTCAACACTACTTTACGCTAATTTGATGAAGCGTGGCACCAACGATTGGACATGTATGACCGATTTCGAGGGGATGCGGTATAGAAACACGACAAGCACCGACTCTAACTGGGCGCCATCTAACGGTGATAATGAGGAGCGTGCAAATACCTTTGTGGGAAAAAATACCAAAGGCGGTATTAAATCCTACTCAGGCGTCGACCCCATCACAAAACAAATCGGTGGAGATCTCAGCTGTGCTAGCCTCCTAAAAGCGGGGATTGATATTTGGGAGGGCTCTTCTAAATATGCTGACTTCTACCGGCATATGGGTGGTAAATTTTTTATTGATCAAACCAAAGCTGGCTGGGTGTTTCGAAATTGGGAAAGATGTAAAAAGTATGAATGGAATTCTTGGGGTCGTTTTACACAAAATGTTAACGACTTACGGAGTGTATCAAAACCAAATTATTTTACTTCATACACTGTTTACTATTCTAGTAGTAATTTAGCTCCTGACGAAAATCCTCCGGGTGGTTGTGCACCAAAAAAGGGTGGCGCGGCCATTAAAGAACGTTTCAAAGACGGTATCAAAAATGCCACCGGTAGCCTACCTTCTATAGCTTCAGGCAGTGCCGAACAATGGTATATGTATTCAAAAACATTTACTAGTTCTGCTAGCGGTTGTTCTGCTAGCGGTGATAAATCTCTCAAGGAAATCCCTAAAGAAAATCCAGATAGCTCGGGGTATTATTACTACAAAATTCCATTTACCAGTACAGGTGGCAAAACCGCCGACATGATTTATAAAACTTCCAAGGGTAATGAAAAAGTCTGGTTGGCAGCAACCGACGACACTGAGGGAGGATTAGTCGAAGTAAGTTGTAGCGATATCGGTTCTTGGCTCCAAAACAACAGGGGTGCTTTTGATAAGTTTGCCAAATATGCGTCTGAACATAAGGATGAACAAAAAGAACTTTCCGTAGGGGATACTCCAGAACAAAGTGCTGATGCTACAGCCCAGTCAACAGAAGGAGCGGGAGAAGAAAAGGAAGAGAAGACCTGTACAAGTGAATTGACTGGCGTAGGGTGGTTTCTCTGCCCAGCCATTGAAAAGTTAGCTGATTTTGCCGACTCAGTCTGGGGAATGTTAGAAGGGTATTTGGTTACAAGTCCTTTACAAGCAACAGGAAGTACATATGATGCATGGAAAACCATGAGAGACCTTGCTAACGTTCTATTGGCACTGGTATTTATACTAATCATCATCTCACAGGTGTCGAATGTCGGTATATCCAATTACGGCATCAAGAAAATGTTACCTCGTTTCATCATCGCTGCAGTTGCAGTTAATATATCCTACTTTGTTATCCAAATCATCGTTGATATTGCAAACATTATCGGTAGCACCTTATTAGGAATAATCACAACACCGATACAAAGCATGAATCTTACCGATGTTGGCTGGGGTGCTTTATTGACAGCAATTTTAGCAGGTGGCGGCACGGCGGCTGGAGCGACACTAATTGGTGGAACAATTGCGGCCTCAGTTTTCGGGATTGGAACCCTGTTTATGTTTGTGCTTATGGCAATCGTTCCAGGTGTGATCGGCATCGTCTCAGGGTTGTTAGCATTGGTATTTCGATCAGCAGTGATACCGGTACTGGCAATCTTAGCTCCATTGGCCTTTGCAGCTTGGATTTTACCAAACACCCAAAGTGTCTTTGACAAGTGGAAAAAAGTCTTCACCGGTATGGTCTTCCTCTATCCTTTGGCGGCAATATACTACGGCGGATTAAAATTATTAGCCTTTACTGCCCTTGCTGACAAAACCGGTGGAGTGGTACAACAACTGATGGCTTTGGCACTTTTATTTGCTGGTACTTTCGTCATCCTTGGTATGGCTCTAAAATCCAATGCTATCATCGGCAACCTGATGGGGCGGGCAAATGGACTATTGAACAAGGCATCAGCACCAGCGCTTAATGCGGGAAATAAGTTTGCTAAACGTCGAGCAGGTATGAAACGTCGTGAATTTATGGCGAAAGATTTTAGCAAGAGTAAGGCTCCTAGACGCGTCTGGAGTGGTGGTCTGCAACGGGGCTTTAGAAAAATAAACCAACGCTCACTCGACAGAGAAACCCGAGCAGCTCTGGCAGAACAAAGCGAACAGCAGCGCTACCGAGAAGGGCTGGCTGAAGCTTCTGGAGGTGAACTAGACAAGCGCCTTGGGTTTGCGGCAGCTACTACTGGTGGCCAGGAATATATTCATAAATTATCTCAAGAAGCTGCAGCCAAAAAATTGCGATTCGAATACAACAGCAATGCAACTGAGGCTCTACGGTCAGATGACAAATACGTTCAAGCGGCTGCTGCAGAAAAATTATCCCAATCGGGTGCCTGGGGAACAGCACAGTTGCGTAAATACTTGGAAGAGGGTGGTAAAATTACCAGCATCGAGATGGGGGATGCTCTCACCAATGTCAAGAAATACGATGCCGGAGTGGCCGCTGCCGGAGTGGCCGGTTTTGACGCAATAGGTAAAGGACAGCAGGCTTATGGTGTTAGTCGAGACGAGCTAGCCCAAATGACAAGTAAAGCATTTGAAAACCTTTCTGTAGATAATTTATCTACGCAAAGTGCAGAGGCACTTGTTAATGCTTACGACAAGGGAGGCTTGGCAAACAGTAGGGCTGCTGAAGTGTCCGATAGCTCACGATACATGGGTCAAGCCAATGGTAAGACCGCACCAGTGTTTAAGGCTTTGGGTCAAGAAGGTCAGCCTAATCTTCAGTCGGCAATTGACACAATAAAGTCTAATATGGCTAGTTCGCAGTCAACACCTTCTCAAGCACCAAGCATGGCCCCTGATCGTCAATACGCCATCAAAGAACAGGCACGAGGAGCAGAAGCTCCAAAACCAGATTCATTGTCCTCATCTTCAGGTGGTCAAACACAGGCTCCAGCTCCACAGGTTAACGTTACTGTGCAGGTAGACAGATCTTCTGATCCGACGAGTGCTACCAGTATCCCACCGAGCTATATTGACCAGGGTGGTACCAGTGGCACTGGACGGTCACAACACCGACGCAACCGACCGCCTACTGCGTTTGGCCGATAGATTCATATAGTTGACTTTTGCGCGAAAAAATGCTACCATTTACAGTAATGGAGTGGTTGAAAATGCGAGTGCGTCCGCAAATACGTCGGTCGCAGTGGTTTGCCATACTGACTATTGGTATTTTTGTCGGGTTTTTTAGTGGTATACTCATCAACTCTACTTCGGTCTATGCCGCTGAAGCCCAGTGGAAAAGCGATTCCCTGGTCGTTGACGGTAAAACACTCAAACCAGTTAACGACACAGCTCGTAAAAAACTGCTTGGTCGTGACAGTAAAGACTGGGTCTACGAGGCTACCGAAGGTAATCAGTCAACCGTAGTATTTTTCGCTGGAAATAGCAATCCACGAACTGCTACTACCGCGAAATATGTTAAATACACTCTAAACGGCAGCACACCAACACAGGCAGGCGAACCAGAAGACATTGAAGTTAAACAAGACAGTAACCCTAGTGAGTCAGAATGTGATGTGAGAGGGGGAACGGGTTGGTTTATTTGCCCAATCTCTAATGGGATCGCCTCAGGAATTGATGAAGTGTATACCTGGATTTCCGACCTGATGACTACACCAGCGATAGACAGCTCCAACAATAACTCTGGGGTAAAGGTCGCCTGGGATATCATGCGAAACATCGCCAATGCAGCGTTCATCGTCGCCTTTTTGATCGTTATTTATTCACAGCTCACCTCAGTTGGCATTAGTAACTACGGTATCAAAAAACTAGTTCCACGAGTGGTTATTGCCGCAATTTTAGTTAACCTGTCTTTCATCATCTGTGCTGCGATGATCGATCTGTCGAATATCTTTGGTGTCGCCCTACAAGATATGTTCAACGAAATTCGTTCTCAGGTGTCAGCAAATGGTGCGTTTAATGGTGCTCCACTACCAACCTGGAGTGACTTGGTGGCTATGGTTCTGTCTGGTGGCGCAGCAACAGCAGGGGTCTATGGCGCGCTGGCAGTAACTGGCGGGTCATTAGCTTCAGCCGCTTACTGGTTACTGCCTATCATCGCTAGTATCTTATTAACCCTGACGGTCGTCTTTATCATCCTGGCGGCACGACAGGCATTACTGATCATTCTGACGGTCATATCACCGCTGGCTTTCGTGTGCTATCTGTTACCAGGCACCGAGAAATTCTTTGAAAAATGGCGAAACTTAATGTTCACCCTGGTGATATTCTTCCCAGCATTTTCAGTGGTCTTTGGCGGAGCACAGCTGGCAGGAATGATCATTTTACAAAACGCCAATTCATGGATTATGGTGATTTTAGGACTGGCAGTGCAAGTTTCAGCCCTAGCCATCGCACCGCTGGTATTTAAGCTAAGCGGCGGTGTGCTGGGTCGAGTAGCTGGTATGGTCAACAACAAGAACCGTGGTGTTATCGATCGTACAAAGAACTGGTCCCGTGACCGCAGTCAATTGGCAGCACACAAGAATTCATTAAGTAAAGCCGATGGTGAGCTGAACAATGGTATACGCAAAGTGGGGCGCTGGGCTAATTACCGCTCGCGTAAATTCAAAACTCGTTCAGAAGCCTACCAAAAACGGGCTGACGCAGCCTACAAACTTTCCCGCGCTAACCAAATTGCTGACATTGAGTCGCGAGCTGCCGCTGACCAATTGTCGCTAGCTGATGTCACGACCGCAAACGCTTATGAGGAGATGAAAGTTAAGTATAAGGATCAGAATACACAAACACCAGCTAACCTGAAAAAGAGAGCTGCCCGCCGCTATGAAACACTACAGGAAGAAACTCAACAAGAAGCGCGCAATATTGCGATTCAAGGGCTACGAAAAAACAGTATTCAGCGTGTTAATGATCACATATTAGCAAAGAGCTTAGCCGACCAGGAAGGGTTGCGAGCCCAAGCAGGTTCCGTGGAAAATATGTACTTCGGCAAGGATCGTGGCTCACAGCGCGTATGGTCAGCGGCGCGTAGTACCATCACCAAGGCTAATAAGGAATCGATTGAGAACGCTATGACTATCCTCAATGCTATGAACGTCAGCAATGATGATATGGTGGACTTGGCAAACGGTGTCAGCCGGCGCAACTTGACGGTTACTGATGATATCCGCTATGCAGCGGTTCACCATGTATTGGGTGGTAAAGACGCCGTAGCTATCCAGAGCTTACTGCAAAAAACCGACTTTGGTGCACTAAATGATGAGTTAGCGCAAGAATACGGTGACGCGCTGCTGTCCAACTCTGCTAAACCAGCTTGGTTAGGTGGTGCAGCTGCAGCGGCTATCAAGGCCAACAATGTTAATATGAACGGCCCAGACTACATGAGGAAACTTATGCTTGATAACCTTAATATCGGTGGTTTGTCGACCGAAGCGATTGTCGGTTCAGACTTGGCTTACTTAAAGCCGCTAAAGGAAGCGTTGAGCGACCAAAGCTTTGTCTCGCAAATCAATGAAGCTGGTCTGGATACGTTGCGCAAGAACCTTGTTTTGGCACAAACCGATCCTCGGTTTAGTAGTCGAATTGGTAAGACCGGTGGTACAATTCGAGAAATCTCTCTTTCTCTGGGGATTAAGCCCGAAGATTTAACTAGTTAAGCTATCTTTGCTATACTAGTATCATATGGCTGTGTATAGAGTGCCCCAGGATGTGGAAGCAGAAGATAAGCTGCTTGGGCCGTTCAGTTTTAAGCAATTTGTGTTTCTCATCATCGCGGTGGGCTTTTTTGGTATAGCGTGGGCGCTGGGAGTTGCTTTGTTGCCACTGGCAATCATTCCTTTGCCGTTTGGGGTGTTTTTCACCGTATTAGCCTTACCATTGCGCAAGGAACAGCCGATGGAAATATATATCGCAGCGGTGATATCGTTCTTTTTAAAACCACGTGTTCGCCTCTGGGAACCAGACGGAGTAGAGACGCTGATAGAAGTGGTGGCACCAAAAACTAAGGAAGAAAACCTGAGTAAAAACTATGATCAACGAGAAATCCAGCGACGATTGTCATATCTGGCCAATATCGTCGACACTCATGGTTGGTCAGTCCGTGGTGTTGGTAACCCAGAAGCGACGGGTAACTTGGACACCGCCAGTTCACTACAGGCTGATTTTTATAACACCGCCGTTCAGGCAGAGGAAGACATTTTAGACCGGGGTAATACTACCTCACGACAAATTGCCGATATGATCGCTGAGACCGACCAGCAGCGACGAGAAGAGTTGATGCAGCGCATGCAAAAACCTCAAACACCAGCAGCACAGCCACCAGCTCAACCAGCAGTCTTCATGGCTGCACAGGAGGAAGACGTGCCAAAATTAACAGTCAATCCATATCCTCACATGCGCCAGGGTGTCTTATCTCCAGCAGGGGAGCGACCTGCCACCACCCCGCCAGCCGACCAAAATCAACCTATACAACAGCCTATTGACCCTGGTATAATAGATTTGGCAAATAATCATTCCGATCTTTCCATAGCGACCCTACAAAAAGAAGCAGATCGGATACATAAACGCTCAGAGGAAACAGCTGAGGAGGAAGTGGTGATTTCACTACGTTAGGTGGGAAATGCAACCAGATAATCAACAACCATACCAACTACCACCCAACCCGACGACACCGCCGGTTGTTTCTGGGCAGCCCAGCCAAGCTTTACCACCACAACCACAACCACAGCAACCACAACCTGGTCAGCCGATGCCACCAATGCAGCCCGGTATGACTCAGCCTGGTCAACCAGCTCCAAATCCGCAAACTCCACCAACTCCGAAAGATAAAAAGAGCGCCATCAGTACACAAAATACGTTGCTATTTTCAGAGATGCGCGAAAATATGATCATTATGAGCGATGGTAGTTTTCGAGCGGTAATAGAATGTCAATCCATCAACTTTGACTTGATGAGTACCCGTGAGCGAGAGGCTATTGAATTTAGCTATCAAAACCTACTCAACTCGCTCTATTTCCCGGTTCAGATCCTGGTACGGTCACAGCGCGTTGATATTGGCCCATATCTGGATCGATTGTCACACATTCGCCGCTCTCAGGACAATATGTTACTAAATGTGTTGATGGATGACTATATGAACTTCATAGAGGTGTTATCACAAGAGGCAAACATTATGGACAAGCGCTTTTTCATCGTAGTACCGTATTTTCCTGGTGGCGATGTTAATGCTATGAAGCAGCAAGCGAAGGGTCTGTTTGATAGTTTCTTTAGCGGCAAAAAGGAAACATTGATCACCAGGATTGATCAGCCAATGTACGAGAAGGCAAAAGATGAAATCAAAAACCGTATCGACACGGTAATGAACGGTTTATTTGCCATGGGTGTGAAGAGTTTACAACTTAATACCAGGCAGCTTGGAGAATTGTTCTATATTTCTTATAATCCTGATACTGCAGCACGTCAGCCATTAGTACGCAACCCAAATGATCTGACGACGACTTATATCCGCAAGGGAAATGGTGAATCACCATATGGAGGAGATTTCTAATGGCTAAGAAAAAACTAGACGCCATCGACATTGCCGCTCAACAGCGTGCTCGCGAACAGGCCGAAGTCGAGCAAGCCTTCTTGACCGGTGTGAGAACTTTGCGCGACTTTATTGCACCAAGTAGTGTGGAAATTCAAGCGAGCTATTTCCGACTGGGTGCCAAGTATGGTCGCACCATCTACGTCTATGGTTATCCTCGTGAAATTTACACTGGTTGGTTGAGTTCAGTGATTAATATCGACGAGGTGTTGGATATCAGCATGTTTATCTACCCAGTCGACACTCAGGTGGTGCTGAACAATTTGCGTAAAAAAGTGACTCAGCTGGAAGCTAGTATGAATATCAACGCAGAGAAGGGACGTGTGCGTGACCCAGCCATGGAAGCTGCCTTGCAGGACGCCGAAGAGCTGCGTAACCAGCTGCAGATTGGGTCAGAAAAATTCTTCCGTTATGGGTTATATGTGACGATTTATGCCGACAGCCTTGATGAGTTGAATTTTATTCAACACAAAATTGAAACAATCTTTGGTCAGCAGCTTATCTTTAGTAAAGTAGCGTCAAACCAGCAAGAACAGGGACTAAACAGCACCATTCCTCAGTTGATGGACCAATTGCAAATCCGCCGCAACATGAACACTGGTGCCATTTCCACCAGCTTCCCATTCACCTCTGCTGACCTCACTGACGGCAAGGGTGTGCTGTACGGCATCAATATGCACAACAATGGTTTGGTGATCTTTGACCGATTTTCTCTAGAAAATGCCAACATGGTGGTGTTTGCAAAGTCTGGTGCTGGTAAGTCATTTACCGTGAAACTGGAAGCGCTGCGTAGTATGATGATTGGTGCTGACATCGTTATCATCGACCCGGAAAATGAGTATCAAAAGCTATGTGACGCCGTGGGTGGTAGTCATATACGCTTGAGTTTGAATAGTGACACGCGCATCAATCCATTTGATCTGCCACGAGTGATCGACACCGAAGAAGCAGACGACGCGTTACGCGCCAACCTAGTTACGCTGCACGGTTTGTTGCGTCAAATGCTGGGCGGTTCAGTGGCTGGTTCTATCGGACTGACCGCGGCAGAGGAAGCAGATATCGACCAGGCGTTGATCGACACCTACGCTCGTGTTGGTATCACATCAGATCCATTGACCCACAATTCAACACCGCCAACCATTCATGATTTGTACGATACATTACTACACATGGGCGGCACTGGTCCACAGTTAGCACAGCGTCTGCGTAAATTTACTTCAGGTACCTTTGCTGGTATTTTCAGTCAGCAGAGTAATATCGATATCAATAACGCCATGGTGGTCTTTAATATCCGAGACCTAGAAGACGAACTGCGCCCAACAGCTATGTATATTGTACTAAATCACATCTGGAACATCACTCGAACTGACCAGAAGAAACGTATGTTGATCGTTGACGAGGCATGGCAGTTGATGAAATATGAAGACTCAGCTAGCTTCTTATTTAGCCTGGCGAAGCGAGCCCGAAAATATCAACTAGGACTTACCACCATCACCCAGGACGTCGAGGACTTTGTGGGCAGTAAAATGGGCCGCGCTATCGTCGCCAACTCATCCATGCAGCTACTCCTTAAACAATCCTCAAGTGCCGTTGATGTGCTTTCTAGTGTGTTTAAGTTAACCGAGGAAGAGCAGAAACGCCTAGCGAATTTCCCAGTTGGGCAGGGGCTGTTCTTTGCTGGACAAAACCACGTACATATCCAGATTCAGGCCAGTGATACTGAGTATGATCTAATCAATACTTCACCCGTGAAACAACAACTTCCGTCTGAAACACCAATTGGTGGATATGGAGCAGTATAATCATGGCGCGGATTGATTATACGACCGATCCAGATGTTGATGAACGGCTCAATCCGGCCTCTGGACAAACGTCTAAATATCTGAACTCCATGGAGAATAATGCCACCAATGATAATTTTTATGATGGCGACAAGAAAGACGACGGACTCAACGCCGCGGACAGTGTTAATAGTCAAGAACAGTTGTATTCTCGATCACCTTTAGGTAAGGCCGGCGGTAAAAAGCGTGGTAACCTCTTGGCAAATATGAATCGTAGAAAATGGGGCGCTACAGCCGGTATCGGTGGAGGGTTGTTTGGCTTAATGATGTTATTTTTCACAATTTTGCCATATAAGCTTGATGCCATGGTCTCCACCATCACCGACCAGCTCAGCTCTGTGCCACAGCACGCCATCAACCAACGACTCGAGTATATCACCACTCGTTGGGTCGCCATGAAAATGATGCAAACCGCATATCCTGGCGACGCCAATCTCGTGTTTTGTGCTGGCGGTGGTGTTTTGTGTCACCTGGGAGCTACAAAATACAGCACGTGGTTTGAAGAACAGCTTGATGCTAAATTTGAAAAAGAAGGAAGAAACGTTAAGGCCGTCTTTAATGCGAGCGGTAGAAACACCCTGGGTGGTAAGGCGACCTCATTTACCATGCATCTTGAGTCAAAAGATATGAACTCTGTCCTGCAGGGGGTAGAAAAGGAATTATCTCACAAAGATATGCGTCGTCATATCAAAAAGATGACACGTAAAGTCCATGGGCGCAACTACTTCATGCGCTATCTGTCTAAACGTGTATTGTACCGAAAATACGGTGTGAAAAAGTTTAACATCATACCGGAGAAAGCTGGTCAGAAATATGCTGACTTTAAGGCTAAGATCAAGCTAAATATGAATACGCGTATCACCGCTAAAATGTCGCCTCGTTTTGCAGCGTATTTAGGATGTTTGGATGGTACTGACGCTAAAAAATGCCAAGACACATTAGATAAATTAAATAACGACCTTGATAGTAAGATTAGCGAAGCAGAAAAAGAGGCTGAAAAAGCGACAGGTGACAATAAAACAAAAGCTGATGAAAAGGTGAAGAAAGTTAAAGGCCAAAAAGAAGCTCTTAATAATATCGACTCTCTGTCCAAAGCAGCACCGGACACACCACTAGGTAAAATTATCAGTAAACAATTGTTTAAGAAAATAGCAGCTGCAAACGCCATTATTGGAGCAATTGATTTGGTTGCGAAGATTGTTGGAGCGGTTAATGAAAAGATTATCGAAATTGTCGGAGCTGACCAAAAGAAGCAGTTGTACACCGCGTTCACTTATGATGAAGAAGCTAGTCCGGTCTTGACGCGAGATCAAATTCGGGCGGGAACGATTGATAATATTCAACATGTTGAGTTAGCAACCTCGCTATTTGACGGCGCCGAAGCAGCACCAATATTCCAAGCGACGTTTGGCGGTAATAACACTGCAGCTTCACTACTATATCCAACAGCTTACGCCGAGGACGGTGGTATTCGCACCAAATGCGAGGTTGGTGGTGAAGAAAAGGTGGTTGCCTTAGATCCCGGTGAGCTTGTCTGTCCAGAAAAAAAGATTGTTAAGGACTACACTACCTTTACGAAATATCCTGTCTGGCAAGTGTTGGCCGGGATAGCTGAAGCCTGGAATAGTACGTTCGGCGCGATCATCGACTTTGTTGGCGACACAGTCGGCAAGGTATTTAGCTGGTTCTTTAGTTATTTACAGGAACTACCAGGATTGAAGCAGCTGGTTGAACTCTCTGAAGGCTTGATCGAAAAAGCTATGGGTTGGGCAGTGAGTTTGCTGTTCGGTATACCAGAGGTGGGGGTTGACGCGCCGGGTAACAATAACTTTGAAGCTCTACACGGCGGACTGACAACAACTATGCAAAGTAGTACTGAAGCTGGACAAGCTGGCGCCGATTCAGGATCTAAACAGCCAGACGGCATTGGTGGGGCACGCCTCACCAACCAGCAAGTCAGTGTGCTCGCAAAACAGATTGAGCAAGAGCGTGACGAAGAGTTCCGCGAACAACCACTCATGGCGAAGTTATTTGACCCAACACTTAAGCGTTCAGTGGCTGGACAATTACTAGCCGTTATGCCAACTTCCGGTTTTTCAACCATGCGATTAATCGCACGCGCACCAGTCGCTCTGGCGTCCGCTATTACACCAGCCAACACTCATGCCGCCAAATATGATCAAGCGGCTGTTATGCGAGCTTTCGGCGTGACATGGCATGGCTTTAGTGATGAAGCGGTATATAAAGCCGATCCAAGTCAGTACACCGATGCTGTCTGTTCAACCAAAGCCAAAGAGCGTGAAGCGAGCTATGGGATTCATGAAGGCGACTTAGTCCCGACGTACAGTGTGGCCGATCCATGTGCCTTGGAATTAACCGTAGCTGGCAACCTGGCCTTGATGGCGGACGACAAAGAAGGTAAATATTATCCAAAAGAAATTGATGATCCATCAGCCAACACTGGGGCACAACAGCCAAATAGCGGACCGGTTGGTGATGCTATCGGTCCGCCAGAACTGGAAGAAGCACAGACTTTTGGTAAGGATCCTGCGTCATGGGGTGGATATAGAAATGGTGAAATTCCGCTATCAGCCATGGGTGAACTAAAAACCGCACCAGGACATTACATGCATCCAAAAGCCGCCCAAGCTTTTGACGCCCTAAATGAGCTTTACGCCAAAGAGCATGGTGGCCAGTATATGACAATTCAAGAATCATACCGAGATTTAGCAACACAGCAGAGTTATGTAGCAGATGGTACTACAATGGCTCCTGCAGGAACCTCAAAACATGGTCATGGACTAGCCCTAGATATTAACGTCGGTGGCACTAGTTTCAATACGCCAACATTCCTATGGCTAAAAGCAAATGCCTCGAAATACGGCTTTGTCAACCCACCATGGGCATGGGATCATAGTAACCCTGACTGGTATAGGGATGAGCCGTGGCACTGGGACTACGCAAGGAGAGTACAATGAAACGAGTAACTATCGGTCTACTATTAGCTTTGGTGGGTTGTATGATATTTTTGACCGCCAATTCTTCAGCAGCACCAGAAAAAGACAAAAAAGAAGAAGAAAAGAAGAATCAGCCGGCTGGTATCCCCTATAAAGATTACATTCTAAACGACATAAATATCAACAATCCAAACGGTCAAATCTGCTCAACCCAAAATACCGCGACTGGTGAACTTTCTGGTGAAAACGTAGAAAAAGTTCTTAAGTTTTTTACCGGCAAAGGTCTAACGTTAGTACAAGCAGCAGCGGTGGCTGGTAACCTCCAGCAGGAATCTCGCATTGACCCGAGCGCGCTCAACAGTATCGGTGCCTTCGGCATCGCTCAGTGGCTGGGTGGACGCCGCACCAACCTAGAGAAGAAGCCAAATTACAGTACCATCGAGGGGCAATTAGAATACCTCTGGGAGGAGCTAAACGGAGCAGAAAATGCTGGTCTAAAGGTGCTACTTAAACACACTGACAAATCGGGTGGTGGTGTCAGCGCTTTGGCAGTTGAGTTTGGTGAAACGTTTGAGCGGTATGGTGCAGGCGAAGAAGGTAACCGTGCCCAGTATGCTTCTGAGATTTTCAATAGCTACAACGGTAAAATCCAAGACGGCGATCCATCGAAAATCGCGGCAAGCGCCGGTGGTGATTCGAGCGGTGCACAAATTAGTTCAGCATCAGCAACTGGTTGTAGTGGTAATGGATCTAGTGTCGCCGGGCAGAGCATCGTCGATACAGCCAAGCAGTTGGCGTGGAATCCAAATACTGACAAAGGGGCTAATAACCAGACGGCTAAGGCTGAATATATCGATGCAGTCAAAAAGAATAACCCAAGTGTCGTCGGTAGTTCAGACAGTGACTGCGGTAGATTTGTAGCGACGGTGCTGCGTACTTCTGGTGCAGATAAAGATTATGAACCGATTGGCACTACAGCACAATATTCTTATGTAAAA
Source organism: uncultured Candidatus Saccharibacteria bacterium (assembly GCA_963526655.1). Classification (GTDB taxonomy): domain Bacteria; phylum Patescibacteriota; class Saccharimonadia; order Saccharimonadales; family Saccharimonadaceae; genus Nanosynbacter. Next base: position 19,649 of record CAUROB010000001.1, on the reverse strand, counting down.
TCTCATCCAGAAAAATTCAAAATCATCGATCGTCCATCTGCTTCAGACTTGCAGCCAGGTGATATCCTCCTCCACCCAAGCCATGGTGGCTACGGACATACTTTGATTTACACTGGTGACGTCGGTGGAGGTTACGTCGCCGCTAATGCCTCCCTTGGAGATACAGTACCGATATTCATCAAGCAAGGATCTGTTGACTATCAACTCACTCAACCAGGTAATATCTTGGTTCGCGTCATTCAATCAAACAAAACCTAGAAAGGAAATATCATGCAGCCAGTCATCACAAAGCAAAAAATTATTGGCGGTGCAGTGATTATCGGCGCGCTGATTGTTATGTTTATCTCATATTATGTATTTCAAACAGTCACGCACGATACTACATTACTGGCGACCTTTGCTCCAGAGACTGTTAAAATGTCGTACGACTCAGTGAAAAATCAGATCATCAAGTCTGACAAGCCCGTAGCGGTTAAAAGCGGTAAACATACTTTTAGTTTTAGCGCTGACGGCTATGACACATATACCGTTGAGCTTGATCTGGAAAAAGGGAAGGAGCGAAAATTATTATTCGCCCTGACGCCAAAAACCGACAAAGCAAAAAATGAACTGAAACAGAAAAAATACGCCAAGGTTTTTGATGGTCTAGGTAGTCGAGAAGTGAATAGGGTTGGTAAAGAGATCGATAAAGCCAACCCGATATTGCAACACTTACCATTTGAGGACAGAGACTATCGAGTATTTTCTTGCCAGCCGTATCGCACGGATATCAAGAAATCGCATAAAATTGGCATCTGTATCACTATGGCTGGACGTAATGGCGAAGCTCTCCTGAGTCAGATATTAGAAAAACTGGCTAAACTTGGCGCGACGCCAGATAACTACGATATGAAGGTAAATAATTACATCATACCGACCAAGAAAGAAAAAGATAGTCGAGCCGCTGTACCATGCGGCAATGGACGTCCATCATGGTGCTACAAGTTCCGTGATTATTAACCTAACTTTTTAGTGGCATAATGATGTGGATATAATCACGTTTTTTCGCCGTAGATTGGATGATACAAGGAGAGAGTTTACCACTGAAGGCAAACGACACTTCGTCTCCATCTGTGACATTTAACGCCTCAGTCAAGTACCGAGAATTGAGCGTAATCTGACCATCAGCGGAAATCTTAGCGGTAGCTTCTGAAGTATTTTCACCAAGTTCTGAGGCAATGGAGTGGATGGAGATGATGTTATTTTCAGCTGAAGCATTAATGGTGACACCGTCGCCTGAATCTCGAGCAAACAAACTAGCAACTTTGGTGATGCGGCTGAGGTCGGCGCGCGAAACGATGATTTCCGTTTGTGACTGCTGAGGAATCAGCTGGCGATAATCTGGAAATTTTCCATCGATCAAGCGGCTGATAATTTCTAGTTCTGGCGTTTGGAAACAAACTTGGTCATCGCCAAATAATATCACGATGGTTTCTGTGGCGTCACTTAAACTACGAATCACTTCTTGCAAGGCAGACGTCGGGATGATAGCTGCAACTTCACCATCTGCTTTCATGAGTTTTCGCTCAGCCAATCGATAGCCGTCGGTTGCTGCCAAATATAACTCGTCTTCAAAGGTATGCCAATACACGCCAGTCAGCACTGCTCGGGCCATATCAGAGCTGGCCGCCAAGATAGTTTGCGACACCGCTTTTTTCAGATCATCAGTGGCGATTTCGTAGCGCACTGCTGTATCTTCATTGATGGTTGGTAACTCTGGAAATTCATCAGCAATAACGCCGTTGATGACTGATTTAAATTTGCCAGAGGTGATGTGCAGGTGATCGTCTTTGGTCTCCAGGTCGATAGTACCGCTTGGCAGGGTTGAGATAAATTCTGAGATCAATCGTGCCGGGATAGTGATCGAACCCGGTGATTGTATTTTTGCGCCAATATACTGAGTGGAAGCAATTTCCAAATTGGTAGCTGCAATCAACAATCTCCCTCCGTCGGTGCGAAGTAAAATATTGTTCAAGATGGGAAGTTCGACACGACCAGAAGCTACCCTTCCGATATTACTAAGTGCTTTTGCGAAATTTTCTTGTGTGACTGAGAGCTTCATAGTGACTATTATATAACCTTTCTTATTTTTTATCTGGTGTTAGTAATAATAGGTGCTGTGGAAACTGAGTAAAACAAGTGTTCAGACAGAGGTGGGTGGGCGAAAAAACCTGTGGATAGCTTTGTGGATCAACTTGGTGCAAGGCAGTGGATAAGGCTGAGTTAACCCACAGTCGTACGGAGCCCGCCAGACTTTGCCACAAGCTTAGTCGCAGACTGCAGATAGAATTCCATAGGTCATACACAGGTTTTCCACTAATTTTGCACATATAGTTTATCCTTGACATCATTGATTTGTTCGCGCACTAGCTGGTTGGTTAAACTTTCTTTGGTAATTTTTTCGACAGAGTGCATGGCTGTGGTGTGGTCTTTACGGCCAAGTTCTTGAGCAATTTTTGGAAAACTCATTTTCAATTCGCTACGCAACAGATACATAGCAATTTGTCGCGGCTGGACGATGAATTTATCGCGCCTGGCTGAACACATATCTTTTGGATCGAGATTAAAATAGCGCGCCGTCCGATCGATAATCTGCTTAGCGGTGATGTGTTGCGGGCGAACCCGTTTCATGTCGCCCAGAACACTTTCAGCTGCTGCTACGTCTGGCACGAAGCCTTGCATGTCAGCATAGGCCAACAGACGGTTAAGCGCGCCCTCTAACTCTCGAATATTGGTTTTAAAATTAGCTGCCAGATATTCAACAACACCTGATTCTAACTCAGTGCCACTGAGGCCAGCTTTTGCTTTGACGATGGCACACCGCGTTTCATAGTCAGGCATTTGAATATCAATCGCCATACCCCATTCAAAACGACTACGCAGTCGGTCAGTGAGGGTGGGGATGCTTTTAGGTGGTTTATCAGAGCTGATAATGATTTGTTTGTTGTTTTGATGGAGGTCATTGAAGGTGTGAAAAAATTCATCCTGGGTTTTTTCTTTGCCGGCAATAAACTGCATATCATCAACAATTAGCACGTCAACATTGCGATATTTATCAGAAAAACCCTTTTTCTTGAAACGGATATAATCCAAAAATTCGTTTACAAATGCTTCAGTTGTCGTGTATAACACCCGAGCTGACGGCTGTTGTTTGATAATTTCATTACCAACTGCTTGCATGAGGTGGGTTTTACCAAGACCTGAACCGCCATATAAATAGAGTGGATTGTATTTGAGGCCAGGGTGTGAGGCGACCGCTTGGCAGGCAGCATAAGCCAGGTCGTTGCTCGATCCAACGATAAAGTTATCAAACGTATAGCGCGGATTGAGATTGCTATTGTTTTTTTGCGTTGGGGCGATGATGCGACGTTCTGTCGGGCGAGCAGTCTCTTCTGGCTGATCCCGGTTGACGGTTTTTTTTCGTGAACCAGAACCAATCCGGTATCGCACCACTCCTTCAAAACCGTTTGATTTTAAAGCTTCTTGAATATCGGTATGAAACTTTTTCTCTAGCTGTGCCTCTACGAAAATATTTGGCACAATAATAACTGCTTCTTTATCAGAAACTAGCTCTAATTTTGTTTTTGTGAACCATGCAGAAAACGAAGAAGACGGAATAGTCAATTCTAACTGACCCAACACTCCCTGCCAGATTGCTTGTTCTTTCATGTTATAACCCCTCACACATAATCTACTCTGTACTATAGCAAAAAGACAGAGTTTTCCACAAGCATAGACATCTCATGGAATAGAAACTGAAAATAGAGGTAAACTTTTCCACAGGCATATACCACCTCTGTTATAATTGTGGATAAAATAGACCGAGCAGTGGAAAACTACAATTGATACTTGCAAAAAAACCAAAAAAACGCTAAACTATCACCCAGTATGCCAAAGCGAACATTTCAACCACACAAACGTCATCGTGCCCGTACGCACGGTTTTCGAGCACGTGTTTCTACAAAGGCTGGTCGCGCTGTTTTGAAGCGACGCCGCCTAAAAGGTCGTGCACGGATTGCACTGTAAATAATACTTAGTGCGCTCGATGATCTGATACCACTCCTGATGTATATCGGAGTGGTATTTGGTATACTAAGAGAATGTTAACGCATCGTCACAGATTTCACGGTCACGGCAGTTTACGGTATTTGTACCAAAATGGTGATGCTGTACGGTCTCGTGTAATGACAGTAAAATATATCACCAATCCGCGCCGGAAACACAGTCGATTTGCTGTGGTAATCAGTAAAAAAGTCCTCAAATCAGCCGTTCGCCGTAATAGGGTGCGTCGACGGGTGTACGAGGTGATTCGAGCTGAGTTGCCGATGCTTAAAGATAATCATGACATAGCGCTGATCATTGTTACGGCTGATTTTTTACACATGGAATATAAGAGTATTCAAAACGAAGTTAAACGACTATTCTCTCAGGCTAATCTGTATAAATGACACATTTTTTGATATAATGTGAGGCATGAGTTTTTTTGATGTTCTGATTGTACAGCCAATTTTTAATATTTTAATGGCCATTTACGGCTTAATTCCAGACTTTGGTGTCAGCATTATCCTCTTTACTATCATCATCCGTCTTCTGCTGTGGCCAATGGTTAAAAAGCAGCTACACCAGACAAAGGCGATGCGCAAAATGCAGCCGCAACTGGCGAAGATTAACGCCAAATACAAGAATGATCGCCAGGCACGAGCGCTTGCGATGATGGAATTATACAAAGAGCACAACATTAGCATGTTTGGTTCAATTGGCGTGCTTTTGATTCAGCTGCCAGTGTTGATCGGTATTTACCGAGTGGTGCAAATCTTTGTGTCTAGCCGGGTTCATACCGGCGACCTTGCTAAATACGCATATGATTTTATCGAACAATTACCAGTAGTATCCAATTTAGTAGCTCATCCAGATCAACTCAATCAGAACTTTTTGGGGATGGTTGACCTCACACAGCACGCAGTCAGCAATAGTGGTGTTACATGGAGTTTACTAATTTTGGCTGTATTGGCGGCGGTGATGCAGTTCCTAACCACTAAGCAAATTTCTCCCGCCAGTGACAGTAAGAAGCGACTGCGCGATATCATGCAAGAAGCTGCTGAAGGCAAAGAGGCGGATCAGTCAGAGATCAATGCTATCGTGATGCGCAAGATGATGAAATTTATGCCAATCTTTATGTTCTTCGTGATTATCAACCTGCCGGGCGCCCTGGCAATGTATCTGACCGTCTCAAACGTTGCAGCATATGCGCAAAATGCCATCATCCTAAAAGGCGATAGTGACGAGATGGAGACTATTTCTAAAACACCGAACAAGTCAAAGAAAAACTCCAAAAAATCTCAAGCAAGTAGGCGTGCAGCGACAGCAACTGAGGCAAAAATCACCCGGATCAAGGCCAAGGAATAAGGAGGAATAATCATGGATCAGCAGCAAACAATCGATTACATCAAGAAATATGTTGAGGATTTGATGGCCTTTTTCGACCTAAATATAACGGCTGAAGTGTCTATCGAAGACGATATTTTGATCGTAAAAATTCCATCAACGCAATACAATAGCCTACTGATTGGTCGCGGTGCTGAGACGTTGCGCAGTATCCAACACTTACTCTCAGCACTGCTTCGCAACAGCAATGCGGCAGTGGAACGAGTCAATCTGGATATTGCTGACTACAAGCAGCAGCACGCTGAAAAACTTGCTGAGAAAGCTCGCGCTTGGTTCCAGGAAGTCCGAGACACCGGTAAATCTAAAACATTAGATCTCAACGCGGCTGACCGCTGGACGGTGCATCACGCGGCACACGATTTTAATGATATAGAAACTCACTCGGAGGGTGAGGGTCGTGATCGACGGCTTGTGATTAGCCTAAAAGATTAAAAAGCGGTATAATCGGACTTGGTATATGCAGGAGTTGTTCAATAAACGAAACAGAGTAATTTTACTCGAATTAGTCAAAACTGATTTTAAATTGCGCTATCAAGGTTCATTTTTAGGAATCTTATGGTCAGTGCTGAAGCCACTGTTGCTGTTTTTGGTGATGTATTTAGTGTTTGTGAAATTTTTGAAGTTTACCGACGGCACAAAAACCTACCCAATTGTTTTACTCTTGGGTATTGCTCTTTGGGGATTTTTTACCGAAGCTACCTCGGTTGGTATGAACGCCATCGTTAGTAGGGGTGACTTACTGCGTAAAATTAATTTTCCAAAATACATTATCATCATCTCGTCAATGTCCAGCGCGCTCATCAGTCTGTCGATCAACTTGATTGTGGTGCTAATCTTTGGACTTATCTCTGGAGTAGATTTTACTTGGAGAGCTCTTTTGGCGCCATTGAGCATTATTCAGTTGTTTATCTTGGCGCTTGGTGTATCACTAATATTATCAACACTATACGTAAAATTCCGTGATATTAGCCATATCTGGGATGTGATTTTACAGATATGTTTTTATAGCATCCCAATTATTTATCCACTTAGCCTGGTGTCTAATTTTCACCCAGAAGTCGCAAAAGTTATGATGCTCAATCCTATTGCACAAAGTATTCAAGATGTCCGATACAGCCTGATTGCTCCACAGACAACACCAACCACTTGGAGTACAATAAATAACATCTGGATTAGTCTAATACCTGTTGTACTAACGGTGGTTGTCGTCATTATTGGTATTATGTATTTCAGAAAAAGCAGCAAAACCTTTGCGGAGAATATGTAATGAGTAAATATGCGCTAGAAGTAAAGAATCTATACAAGAGCTTTAATTTACCAACCGAGCAGGCAAACGGTATCAAGCAGGCATTTTTGAACTGGACTAAGGGTGTCAAGGGCTATAAAAAACAAGAAGTTCTAAAAGATATCTCGTTTACGGTGGAAAAAGGTGACTTTTTCGGCATCGTTGGACGAAACGGTTGTGGAAAATCTACACTGTTAAAACTGATTTCTGATATTTATTCGCCGGACTCTGGAGAGGTGATTGTTAATGGTAAATTGATTCCGTTCATTGAACTTGGTGTTGGTTTTAACCCAGAATTGACTGGTCGGGAAAATGTCTACTTGAACGGGGCATTGCTTGGCTTTTCGCACGATGAAGTTGAAGATATGTACGACGAGATCGTTGATTTTGCCGAACTAGAACAGTTCATGGATCAAAAACTGAAGAACTATTCCAGTGGTATGCAGGTGCGTTTGGCGTTTTCAATCGCTATTCGTGCCAATACCGACATCCTTGTCCTGGACGAGGTGTTGGCTGTTGGCGACGAAGCCTTTCAACGTAAGTGCTTTGAATATTTCAAACAGATCAAAAAACAGAAAAAGACGGTTATTTTGGTGACTCACGACATGGCGTCGGTGCGACGTTTTTGTAATAAAGCCATTATGTTGGAATCTGGCAAAATCGTCGCTTCAGGCGATCCAAATGAAGTTGCTAACCTGTATTCTATTGAAAATATAGAGTCAACAGCAAAAACTGATAAGAAATCAAAGAAAAATACTGCGTATATTCAAACAAGGGTAGAAAACAAGGTGTTAACACCGAAAGACACGTTGGAAGTTGAAGTAAAATATTTTGTTCCAGAAGATAGGCAAGTGTCATTTGGTATTTCAATTTTGGACGAAGCTTCAAATCGCATCACTTCTGTGATTGATGACGGATTCTTTATCGATGATAATAATGTGGAAATAACCTCCAGTAAAAAAGGCACGCATATTTATAAGTATACTCTGCCATTGGATCTGTTTAACAACCGTGATTTTGAAATTACGGCTACCCTGTTTGCTTATAATAAGAAAAAGGACTCGTATGAGCCAATTGCCTACACGACAGAAGAGGGCATCAGCCAGTTTTATGTGAGAGAAAATAAGCCGAGGGGTGGTTTGTTGAAAAAGCGTGGTTCATGGATGAGTGTGAAAAGTAAGAAGGAGAAAACGTCATGAGTAAACTGTACAAATTCTACACCTACACCAGACAAAATGGGTTAGGTCAGGCTGTCAGGAAAACCCAGGTATATCTGTCGAAAAAGACCGCACCAGTGATCAAGCAACCAATTGAGGTGATGGCTTCAATTGAAGATATCATGAACGCGGACTACATCAATCACCCGTACAAAACACCAAAGAAAAAGTCAAAAAAGAAGTCTTTGAAAATTGGCTGGGTATTGTCTCCTATCTCAAAAGGAAGTGGTGGACAAAACACCATCACCCGCTTTGCTCGATTCTTACAAGAGCAGGGTCACGACGTAACTTTTTACATCTATGAAGGAATCCACCCGCAATCACCAGCCGAAGCCAAGGCGATTTTGTCAGAAAGTTTCAATTTTGACGTTAATGTGAAAAAAGTGTCGCAATACACTGAATCTGACGCGTTGATCGCTACCGGATGGGAGACGGCCTACCCGGTATTTAACATCAACACTAAGGCACACAAGTTTTATTTCGTGCAAGATTTTGAGCCGTACTTTTATGGACTAGGTTCAAAGGCGGTGTTGGCTGAAAACACCTATAAAATGAATTTTTATGGCATCACAGCTGGTCGTTGGCTGACTAAAAAAGTGAGCGAATACGGCATGAAGGCGGATTATTTCGACTTTGGTGCTGACATGAACATCTACCGCCTGGCAGATAAAGCCGACAAGCAAAAGAAAATTTGTTTCTATGCCCGCCCAGTGACTGAGCGCCGCGCTTTTGAGTTGGGCGTGATTGCACTAGATAAATTCCACAAAAAACATCCAGAATACACTATTGAGTTCTTTGGTTGGGACGTGTCGAATTATCAAATACCATTTCCATATGTCAACCGCGGTATCTTGTCTCACCAAGACGTGGCTGATCTGTACAAAGAGTCTGAAGCGTGCTTAGTGTTGTCACTTACTAACGTGTCGCTACTGCCGCTCGAGTTACTGGCGGCTGGTTGTATCCCAGTGATGAACGAAGGCGAAAACAACAGCTTGGTTTTGGGTGAAAATAAATACATCCACTACGCCGCGGCTTCACCGATTGAACTGGCTAATGAGTTGTGTAAGGTTGTTGAGATCAAAAATATCAACACCTATGCCAAAAAGGCTTCAGAAAGCGTCAAAGATTTGTCATGGGACGAATCATACAAGAAGGTTGAGCGCATTCTGATTCGTGAGGTGATAGGTGGTTAACAACACGGACAAAATCGACATCACTGTTTTTATCCCAACGTATTTTGGTGAGGACTATTTGGATGATCTGCTAAAAATGGTGTTCAAACAAAAAATTGACAAAACCTATGAAGTTTTGATTTACGACACAAGCTCCACAGATAAGACGCCAAAAATCATCAAAAAATATGCTAAAAAACACCCAAACTTACGGTATAAAACCATCACAAAAGAGGAATATGGTCACGGTAAGACGCGGGCAGCCGCCGCTCATGATGCAAAAGGCGACGTCGTGGTTTATTTGTCACAAGATGCTACGCCCGCTCATAAATATTGGCTATATGAGATGACGAAACCGTTTGAATTGTCAGACCGTATCATTGGTGTTATGGGAAAACAAGACCCGCGGCCAACCACCTTTCCCTTGTTGAAGCGCGAAATCATGGGTGTGTTCAATGGTTTTGGTCCTGATTTTGGAACAACATTGTTCTACAAAGATTCTTTTATCAAAAAACAGGAAACCTATGATAAAGTAGCGTTTTATTCTGATGTTAACTCGGCTGCTCGTCGCAGTTATCTGACTGGTGAATTGCCATATCAAGATGTTCCGTATGCTGAAGATCAATTGTTTGGCCGCGATGTTATCAACGCGGGCTACATGAAAGCCTATGCCTCCAGGGGTAATGTGCTACATTCTAATGAATTTAAGCTGCGTGAATATAAAATGCGAATGTTTGACGAGACAATGGGGCTTCGTCGTGTGGGTATTGATGTGCCACTACCGACCATTTCTCAGATAACTAAAATGGTCATCATCGGTTGGATTCGTGATACGTTATTTACGCTGCGTGATAAACAATATTCACGGAAAAGAAAGCTATTCTACTTGGTGTTGAATATTTTTTATAATATAGAAAAATGGCGCGGCGTACGTCGGGCAGTGTTGACGAAATTGGACGACCACACGGCGATTGATAAATATTCGTTAGAACATGTTGAAGCAAAATCAAAAAGCTAGTGGTTAATTTGAAAAATTGGTTTTTTTACTGTATCATTATCCTAGGGTAATGACTATGAAACAGAAAAAACTTTCTAAACTATCACGCAAGAAAATTATCAGTATATCACTACTGGCGACAATTGTTGTTGCTGGCTCGTATGTGGCGGCAGCTTACTATAATAAATGGTTGCCATTTTCAGATCAGGACAAGGCTTTTACGGTTGACGATCAGGGTCGTGGAGTAAATCCAAACAAAACCAAAACTGAGAAAAAAGACACTAAAAATGTCGAGGATAATCCAGATAATAAATCAGCTCGACCAAACACTGATGTGACACCGCAGCCAAAGACCGACCCTCAAACAAAAAAACAATCAGTCTATGTGCTGATGACTAGTGTTGAACAGTCAGTTGATAAGCATACTATCACCGCTAGCGGATTTGTAACGAACGCTGTCGAGCAGGATGGTACATGTACCTATGTATTTACACTGGGCAATCGAGTCGTCAAAAAGACAGCCGGGGCAATTCCTGGTCCAAGCTCAACGTCGTGCCAAACGATGCGGGTAAGCAGAGATGAATTAGGAGCTGCTGGTAAGTGGACAGTGTCAATCGAGTATAATTCAGGCAGGTCTCACGGTGTAGCTGACGGTATGACGGTGGTGGTTGAGTAGATGAAGAAAGTATTAGGATTATTACTGAGTGTAACCTTTGCAGTTATTATCTCCCAGGGGGCTGGAGCTTCAGGCTTTAACCCTGGTAGAATTATTGACGATGAGATTTTTTATGACTCACGAGCCATGGGCTCTGCGGCGGCGGTACAGCGGTTCATCGAACAGCACACACCAGCGTGTGATACCTGGGGTACTGGGCCTTCTGGTCACGGCAATACCAAAGCCCAGTACGCAGCACAGCGTGGCTGGCATGGTCCACCATACGTTTGTTTACAAAACTATCACGAAAATCCAAACAACGGCGAGACTTCCTTTGATCGTGGTGGCGGTGCCTTTCCTGGTGGTATCAATGCTGGTCAAATCATCTGGGATGCTGCGCAACGCTATCAAATTAACCCACAAGTATTGTTGGTAACATTGAGAAAAGAATCGGCTGGTCCGTTGTTTGCCGACTCTTGGCCACTGCGGTCACAGTACAAATATGCCATGGGTTATGGCTGTCCTGACAGTGGTCCAGGCTATTCTGCAAACTGTGATAATGAGAAAGCTGGCTTTTATAAGCAAGTAAATAAAGCCGCCTGGCAATTACGAAAATATCGCAACGAAATTCAAAACTATAATTATCAGCCGGGTCGAGTCAATAGAATTTTGTATAATCCAAACCCTGCTTGTGGCTACCGAGATGTATATATTGAAAATTACGCAACTGCCAGTCTATATATCTATACACCATATGTACCAAATGATGCAGCACTAGCAGCCTATCCTGGTACGGCGCACTGTGGGGCATACGGCAACCGCAACTTCTTCTATATGTTTAGGGAGTGGTTTGGTAGCACCCACGTCAACAGTACCTTGCTGAGGTCTCATGATAACGCAACAGTTTACTTGGTGTCAGATAATGTTAAATATCCGGTGCCGAACTATGACATTTTGGCGGCATTATCTCCTCTGGGTGGTGTTGGTTTTGTGTCTCAAGCGTATCTAGATAAAATTCCGACAGGCCAGGTGGCAAACCGATTGATGCGATCACCTGACGGCACGGTGTATTTCTATGATTCTGGTATTAGGCTGGCGTTTACAACCTGTGCCATGGTGGCACAATACGGCATGGATTGTGGCAATAGTATGTTACTGACTGAGGCACAAGTGAATAAATTCTATCACGGTCCGCGCATGGGACACGGTTATAAGACAACTAGTGGTAAGCGATTCTATATCCAAAATGGTACGCGCCGTGAGGTCTTGGATGACAAATCATTAGCTTTGCAACAATACGACCAGGGATATAATGTACTAGGCGAATCAGCCATTCAATATCTACCATATGGCACGCCAATCGTCAGAGAGGCAGCGGTCGTGAGAAACAGGGACACTGGTCATCAAAAACTGATCAGCAACGGAACACTACACAACATCAAACACTCTGAATATGTCGATCAAACTCTGCAATCACTTGGCGGCGGCGTATTGCAACAAGAAAGCATCAACAAATTACCGCAAACCAGCCAAACAGTCGATGATTATGTTAAAAACCCAGCCGGGGAAACCTTCCTTATCACCAATCAAGGTAAAAAGAAAGTCACCAAGCCACAAGACATACCAGTCAGTCCGCTGGCACTATCAGACGAAACAGTCCGCTCATTGCCTGGATCTGGGGCGCTGGACGATGTTGTAACCCTGAAATCGTCAGATAATGGCACGGTATATGTCATGGAATCACGCCAGAAACGACCGATAGTTGCTATGGAGGATGTATTTGCCATCACTAAGACTGAGCGACCAACTATCGCTTGGCTATCTGGTGAGACTATTCGAAAGATTCCTTCAGGCAACGTGGTCTTTGCACCCGGTAAAATGGTGAAAGCACCCTCTAATGGTACGGTATATGTTTCTGATGGATACGACACACTCATCCCGTTGTCACACTTCGATCAAGCTGCTGATTTGGGTGTCAATGGCGCCATCCGTCAAGTTGATGACAGGGTGGTTGAAAAATACAAAGTCAGCAACCGAGTCTTGTCTCCATATGTCAATTGCGAGGGTCGCAGTTACTTAGGAATGGGCGGTAAATTATTTGAATTACACCTACCGTCACAAAACCCATATCCACTACAAAGCAAAACATGCGCCATGCTGACCAAAGAAGCAAAACTGCCGCAGTTTGTGGGCGATCCAGGTGGTACAATCTATCATCTAAAGAACGGAACTTTGCACCCGATTCGTAGTTGGCAAAAATTTGTTGAGCTGAATAAAGAAAAACTGCCTATCGTTAAGATTTCCTATATCACAGTTAGTCTACTAGCTAAGGGTGAACTCATATAGCAAAACAGCGAACATAAGTGTATAATTAGTGCTATATGAAGACGGTGCGAGAGAAGCTTGATATTATCAAGAAAAAGTTAGTGCTGCTGTGTAGTCAGCCGCATAAAATCTACCTTATAGTTGGGTTAATTGGTGCATTAGGCTTTGCGGTCATCACCCCTCCATTTCAAGGTCCTGATGAGCCAGAGCATTATATTCGTGTGCAATATATCGCGCATGGACATATTATACCAGTCAACCCAAAAAGCACTGGTGCTAGTTTGCCAAAGTCTGTTGGTGAGACGCTGAGACTAACGTTCTATGATGATGAGATTCGCGGTTTTTCAGCTAAAAAATATGATTTTAATCGTACTAAGCAAGCCGTCAAGAGATCATTGAACCCAAGTGAGCGGTATCAACCGCCTATGGTTTCATACAATTTCCTAACCTATTTGCCAGCTGTTCCAGGCGTATTCTTGGCTAATGTCTTTAATCTCAGCCCAGTCATTTCTCTTTATGTCGCACGAATATTATTAGCCCTAGCATCAGTGGCAATAGTTTATTTTGCCCTTAAACTATTGCCAGCTAAAAAATATTTATTTACGTTTGTTGCGTTGTTGCCAATGATGTTATTCCAGCAGTCTATGGTAGGAACGGATGGAGTATCATATGCTTTATTATTGTTATTCCTTGCATATACGCTACGCCTGTATGTACAATCGACCGACATCCAACGTAATCAATGGATTAAATTAGCTATGCTGTGCGGTGCGATCGTTTGGTCTAAACCGCTACTATATCTGTTTTTACCATTGATCATTATTTTGGTAAAAAAGAAGCATTTTTGGCGTTGGTCGATTACCGCTGCCGTTATCAGTGTATTGCTGCTTGGAGCTAATATAGTGATGGCGAACAATGCAGGCGAATATGAATACAGAAGTGATTCATTGCCTCAAAATATACAATCAGATAAACAATTACAGAATCTCAAAGAACATCCAAGACGAGGACCTCGTGTTTTGTGGAATTCATATATGACATCATTTGGTGATGATGAGGCTCGAGGTGTAATTGGTACTTTTGGTGCGGCCGATACACTATATCCATTATGGATGGGTTATATATATCTCTTTGTGCTGGGAATGACAGCGACAGTATCATTAGGAAAAAATAAGAGCAAGCTTACTATCCCGAACTCTTGGCGTTGGTTAGCTGGAGGTTTGGCTGTGGTACATTTTATTGCAGTTAATGTAGCTATCTATCTAACGTATACACCATATAACTTTGACATCATCTACGGGGTCCAAGGTCGCTATTTCTTGCCAACACTTATCATAATTTTCATGGCGATATTTTTGGGTCGAGGAGCTGAGCTAAAACCTCAAGATAAGAAAAATATCATCATGATTTCATCGCTAATCATTTTATTATTGGTGATAATGGCGCTATTGATAACGTTTCAGCGGTATTTCATGTATACCCCGTAACGTGAGGCGACTGTATGCAAAATATCAAAAAAGATTATCTCTGGAACTCGCTGGGTTCATTGCTACAGAGTGCGATTTCTCCGGTATTACTAATTGTCATCACTCGACTAAATGGCATTGACGATTCTGGACTGTTTTCGTTTGCGTTGTCACTCTCAGTGGTGTTTTGGGCGGTTTCTTTATGGGGTGGTCGGACCTATCAAGTGTCTGATGTTAAGCGGGAGTTTTCGAGTGGTGGATACGTCGCCGTACGCTTCATCGCATCACTTATTGTGGCGATTTCCGCAGTAGTATTCTGTGTGCTGAACGGCTATAACACTACAAAAACAGGTCTGATCATGATTTTAGTAACCTTTAAGATATTAGAATCAATCGCTGACTCGCTGTATGGTGTTTTACAAATTCATCATAAATTATATGTCGCTGGTATGTCATTAACTATGAAAGCGATGCTTGGTTTTACGGCGTTCATGGCGGTTGACATTGTCACCAAAAATGTCATATACGGTACGTTGGCGATACTGCTGGTTAATGTGCTTATCATATTTCTCTACGATATACTTTGGGTGCGGCGTGTTGAAACCATCGCTGTGAATAAAAAACTCCTCAAAGAATATACTGGTCAAGCTATTGCCATCATGAAACACACGTCAGCAGTGTTTGTTGTAATGTTTTTGACGATGTTTTCACTCAATATCCCGCGGTATTTTTTAGATAAGTCACACCCTGACCAGATTGGTTACTTTGGTATTATGGCAATGCCGATTACGCTCCTTGGTCTTTTTATATCATTTATCATTCAGCCAAATGTGGTGAATCTATCTGAATTGTTAGTAAAAGGAAAACTGAAGGAGTTTGCACGAATTGTTAGTAAAATTAATCACATAACTTTTGGCATAGGAGTGCTTTCGGTTGTTCTGAGTTATTTGGTTGGTGTTTGGGTGCTTAATACTATTTTTGGCATCAATATTAACAATTTCCAACTCGATTTAACAATTATGGTGATTGGTGCGGCGGCGAATGCTTTCGTGTCGATTTATGTTAATTTGCTGATCATTATGCGTCGGTTTAAGGGACAGTTTTATGCACTGCTACTCACGGATATTTTGGCGGTAGCAGTGTCTATGTGTCTGATTGAGCGATTAGCGATGTTAGGCAGTGTGCTAGTTTTTATGCTGATTAGCTTGTTGCAACTAGCACTTTTGTTAGTCATCTACAAGCGGTCGTTAAAAGATGCTATAATAACTGACAAAGATAAAGGGGAGTTATGAGTAAGAAATACGTAATTTTAGGAGCAGGCGGACAACTAGGTAGGGCGTTGTGTGCCATGTTTCCAGACGCTAAGGCATTATCACGAGAAGAGTTGGATATAGCCGATGAGGAACAAGTAAAGGCGTTTGACTGGTCAAAATACGACGTTATCATCAATGCAGCAGCTTTGGTTAATGCCGATGGTTCTGAGACAGATGAGCTGCGTGCTAAGACGTGGCTAGCTAATGCTTATGGTCCACGTAACCTCGCTAAAATTGCGATTGAGCAAAACAAAACCCTTGTTCACTATTCGTCAGATTATGTTTGGGATGGTCGTGAAAAGAACCATCAAGACGATGAAGTTGTTGCACCGCTACTGGTCTATGGAGAAAGTAAAGCGGCGGGTGATTTGGTGGTTAGTTTGGTACCAAAACACTACATCATGCGAGTGTCATGGGTTGTTGGCGATGGACATAATATGCCAAAAACTATGAAAAACTTGGCGGATATGCGCATCAATCCAAAAGTTGTCAATGATCAATTTGGTCGGCTGACGTTTGCGTCAGAGATCGCTCGAGCTACCAAATATTTCTTGGACAATAACGTGGCGTACGGACTGTATAATGTATCCAATGATGGTCCAGTCAAGTCATGGTATGAAATTGCTGCCGACGTCTTCGAATATGCTGGACATGACCGTAGTCGTGTGCAGCCAATTTCTACCGAGGAATACGCTGCCAGTAAGCCAGGCTTTGCACCGCGACCACTCAACAGCGACATGGATTTGTCAAAATTGCGTCAAACGGGTTTTACACCAAGTGACTACACAGGCCTGTTGGAAGATTATGTTAATCAGTTACCGGCGAATGAGTAGGAGGTTGTGACCGTGAATAAAGGAATTCTAAACGTTATATACCAGAGCGACGACAATTATGCGGTAGTGAGTGCAATTTCTATTGTGTCACTTTTGGAAAACAACAAACACTTGAAAGAGATTAATATTTTTTATCTCGGACACCAGCTCAAAAAAGCTAGCATCAATAAGTTTAATAAAATGGTTGGTAACTACCAAAATGCCACAATCACGTTTGTTGATGTCTCAAGCTACCCCGATGAACTGAAAGAGATCGGCGTCAAGGCGTGGAAGGGGCTGTATATCACATGGTATAAAATGCTGGCGTTTGCTAAGCTTGATATCAAAACAGACCGAATCTTGTACATTAACCCACACACGGTGATTAGCGGAGCGCTTGATGGTCTTTTAGAGCTTGATTTTGAAGATAATGTGATGGCGCTGTCATATGACGCTACCATGGTGAATGCACATAAAGACGTTATCGGCTTGAAACCAACCGACGGCTATTTTAACTGTGGAATTATGCTGATTAATCACAAAAAATGGATGAAAGATAAGATTGATGCCAAGATGCGCGAGCATTTGCGACATAATCACTATGAGGTGGCTGACCAAGATCTATGTAATGTATTTTTCAAAGGCAAGATCAAGAAGGTTGGTGTGGAGTATAATTTCTCGACTGTGTTCTATGGCTATGATATTAAAAAATACATCAAAGCTAACGGCTTCTTACCCGAAAGCTTTTATAGCTATGATGAGATCATGGAGAGTTACTACACACCAAAGATTATTCACTCACAGTTTGGTATAAATGGTCGGCCATGGCAGCAAGGTAATGAAAACCCAGTTGGTATTTTGTGGCGTAAATATCTACACCTGACGCCGTGGAAAAATACTACGATGCCGGCAGCAAAGAAAGATATGAACTGGCGACTGTATGATTTATTACCACAATCGATAATCGTCAAGTTATATGCCTGGGCGGTTAATCATAAATTTGCAAGGAAAAAATAATGAGCAGCAAGTCAGAACACACTTTTGTTGTTTTAGCCTATAAAGAATCACCATTTTTGGAAGATTGTATTAAATCTGTGATGAATCAGCAATATAATAGTGATGTTGTAATTGCTACATCAACACCAAATGATTTCATTGATGCTATCGCTAAAAAGTATGGCTTAAAAGTAATTGCTCGACCAGAAAAAGACAGGGGTAAAGGTGCAGCAAGTGATTTTGATTTTGGGCTGTCAGTTTCTAAGACGACGCTAACCACCGTCGCTAACCACGATGAAATATATGACTATAATTATTCTTCAGAGGTGGTTGCGTACTATGAAAAACATCAAGATAGTTGCATTATTTTTACCAGGGCGTACGACATCAAAGGCAATTTTGCAGTGACTAAATCTCTAAATTTAGTTATTAAAAATATGCTTTGCTGGCCGCTGGCGATTTCCAAGAAAAGTCGATTTACTAAGAGATTGCTTCTGTCTTTTGGTGATCCAATTTGCTGTCCAGCTGTGACTTTTGTAAAAGGTCACTACAAGCTCCCGGTTTTTGAGTCTAATTTGATAGCGACGTTTGATTATTGGGCGTGGGAAAAATTGTCGAAAAATACCTATGGCTTTGGGTATATCAAAAAATCGCTAATGGGTCATCGTATTCACGAAGGTTCAATCACCACCAAGGCGATCGGCGACAATGCCCGTGCCAGAGAAGAGTATATGATCTTGTCAAAGTTTTGGCCAAAACCGATAGCTAAAATCATCTCATCAGTATATCGACTCAGTGAGCGGAGCAACGGGTGAAAATTGCCATCACTGGAGCAAGTGGATATATTGGGCGTCACATTGCTACGCTAGCTAAAAAGAATGGCCACGAGGTAATAGCTATTGATAGGTCGAGCGATATCGATATTTTTGCTCAACACGACAATATATTTGAAGTGTTACAAAAACCTGATGTTTTACTGCATTTAGCTTGGCGAGATGGCTTTCGACACAATTCACCAGAACATATGAAAAATCTCTCTCATCACTACGATTTTTTGCGGTCATATATCAACGGTGGCGGCAAGAATGTGGCCGTGATGGGTAGTATGCATGAGGTTGGGTACTGGGAAGGCGCAATCGATGAACAGACACCGTGTAATCCACTGTCTCAATACGGCGTTGCCAAAAATGCCTTGCGGCAAAGTATGATGCTGCTCGCAAAAGATAGCGACATTACCTTATATTGGCTGCGTGGTTTTTATATCTATGGTGATGATATGGGGGGCCACTCGATATTCTCCAAAATCGCACAAGCTGCCGCTGACGGTAAGACAGAATTTCCTTTCACGACAGGCAAAAATAAATATGATTTTTTGCATATTGATGAATTTTCGGATCAAGTGTTGGCGGCTATCACCCAGGATAAAGTCACAGGCATAATCAATATTTGTTCTGGTAAGCCAGTGAGTTTGGCTGAACGAGTTGAACAATATATACAAGACAATAATTATAATATTACATTGCAGTATGGGGCGTTTCCGGACAGGCCGTATGATTCGCCGGCAGTTTGGGGTGATGACTCAAAGATAAGAATGATTACAGGCTAGATAGTATACCTATTTTTTAGACAATCTGATTGATAATTCTTGATGTAAATCGCGCAGTCTACGCTCATTTTGGTCGATACGCTGTCGCTGTGTGTTAGCGATATAGAACAGGAGGATGATAGTGGTAGTTTGCAGGATATCAAATAGGCTGAGTTCTGATGAATCCAGCGGCGGATGTCCAAGAGAGATGTTATACATCGGGAACGATCCCACTAGAACAATCATGATAACCAACCAAATAATTAATTGATGGCGAAAGCGCGCTAGGCTGACTTTGCGCAGCTTGTATTGAGTGATGATATTGATCAGTGCCGCCAGGAT